>NZ_BAAASJ010000027.1:63914-142762 GCF_039532825.1 Streptomyces vastus | reverse complement strand
GTGACTCCCCCATGCTCAACACCCCACCAGCAGCGCAAACAACCTGACCTGACACGCCGTCACTGACACCCACCCACTGACACCAAACCGGCACATCGCACGCTGCGGGCAGCGCACGGCGTGCGGAATGCGGCACCATGCGCTGCCGTCGCTGGGCGGGTGGGCGATGCCGGAGCTCAGGTGCCAGTGGCAGGAGGCGGGGACGTGGGCGGTGGCCAGTTCGGCGGGATGCAGGGCGATGAGCCGCCCGTCGGCACGCGGGTAGTGGTCGATGCGGTTGCCGCACCGGGGGCAGCGGCCGCACTGACCGGCGCGCAGCAGGCGGCTGGGGCTGGTGGCGGCCACCCGCAGCGGACGGCGCGCCGGGGCGGTGCGGGGGCTGCCGTCCCAGTGGCAGCCGGGCGTGGAGTTGGGGCGCATGGCGAGGACCGTGCCAGGCGACACGCCCCGAGGGTGGGGCTGGCGGGCGGGCAGTCCCCGGGCGGCCCAGCGCGATAGAACGGCAATGCGAGTCGGCGAGTATGTGTTCTATGCGTGCTCGCCGGTTCGGGTGATTTACGCGGCGCGCCAGGCCTGACGCGACCGAAGTCAGGCGCTCTTGGGCCCGGGTGGGGTGTGGTCGTCGCAGAGCGAGCCGAGCAGCTGCTCGATGGGGACATCAAAGGCGTGCGCGAGGGCGTGCCAGGTGGTGACGGTGCCTGCGGCTTGGCCGTGTTCGAGGTCGATCAGCGTGCGCCGGGCCAGGCCGCTGCGGCCGGCGAGTTCGTCGAAGGTCCACTCGCGCGCATTCCTCAGCCGCGCCAGCGTCACACGCAGGGCGTCGCGGTCCGGGTCGGGCGGCAAGATCGTCACCCCACCATCGGACGGTGCAGACACCTGCCCTGTCAGTGCGGATTTCTGCACTATCACTGCAGGTGGACGCGCTGGGCACTCGCGCTGCGCGAGTGCAGGGATCTGCACTACGGTGCGGGCGGCTCCCGCGTGCGTACCGGGAGACCACCGCACGAGGCCGACGCGGACCAGACCGGAGGGACAACGAGCCGATGCGGCTTGCCAGCACACACGCCGCGGTGCAGCGGATCTGGACGGTGCACCTGCGCCCGCAGACGGGCGGACCGGCCCTGACCTGCCCCCGCTGCGCACACAGCCCTGTCCTGCCGGCCGCCTCCGCCCGCTCAGCCGCCCTCACCCATCTGGCCCGCCACGCCCGCGCCGACGCGCTGCCCGGGCATCTGCGCACCTGCCAGTGCCGGACGAGAAGCTGCCACTGGCACCCGCGCCACCGCGGCTGCGCGGGACCCGTCCTGCTCGCCCTGACCTGCGACCGCAGCGGGCGCGCGTGGCGGCTGGCCGATGCCTGCGCCGCCTGCGCGGCGGCGATGAGCCACACTGCCGTCGTACCGCCCACCCTGCTCGGCACCGGCCGCGCCCAGCCAGCCGCCGGCCTGTCGCGCTCGGCGCGCAACACGCCTGCGTTCGGCCCGGCAGAACAGCAGCGCGTACGCGAAATGCTCACCTACCTCGCCACAGCACTGCCCCGCTTCTCCTCCCCCGCGGCCCGGCTGCTCGCCCTGCAGTGCGCGCTGCGCGCCGACCACCACGGGCAGATCCGCCTGCCCCACGGGTTCCTGCGCGGCATGCGGCTGCACGGCCGCGCGGAGCTGTGGCTCGAGCTGGAGCACGCCGGCTGGCTGCACCGCCCCCGACGCAGGTGCTCCCCCGTCCAGGCACAGTTGCTCGACGCCGCCGTCCTTCATACCCCCGGACGCACTGCGCGCATCCGCGCCGCCCAATGGGCCCTGCACCCCACCCCACTGGCCACCCCGCCCGGCCTGTCCTCCGCCCTGCATCTGACCGCACTCGCCGTGGCCGCCCACAGCACTGCCGGGGCGGGCGGGGGCGAACTCGATGCCCTCACCCGCCAGTGCGGGCAGCCGCCCCAGCATCTGGAGGACCTCCTCGACCAGCTGGTCCGCGCCCGCCTCGTAACCGCCTGGCACCACCATCACGACAGCGACGAAGTCCGGTGGAAGCTGACCGCGCACACCCCGCCCAACCGCGCCACACCACAAAGATGAGACGGCCCTGTTCCCTCCGCCGCCGCCTCTCCGCCCGGACTACTCGGTGCGAGAGCTCCCTACTCCTCTCATCCGGACAGCCAATGAGGCTGCGCTCTGGCACCGGCGGCGACCCGTGCGGCGCGGTGAGGGGGCTTGACGGAGCCGTCGCGGCCTGTCCACATCACGGCACCGAGACCGGCGTGATCGCGTCCCTGCCGCACAGGACGGCAACGACGTTGTCCGCCGCGGGCTCCGCCATGCGCGCGCGAGTCTCCACCGTCGCGGAACCGAGGTGGGGGCGAGCACCACGTTGTCGAGTGTGCGCAGCCCGGGATGCACATCGGGCTCGTTCTCGTACACGTCGAGGCCCGCGCCGGCGATCGTGCCCGTCGAAAGTGCCTGGGCCAGTGCCGTTTCGTCCACGACCGCTCCGCGGGCGGTGTTGATGAGGAACGCACTGGGCTTCATGTGCTCCAGCGCGACCGCGTCGATCAGGTGCCGGGTCTGCGAAGTCAGCGGGCAGTGCACAGACACGACGTCCGAGTCTCCAGCAACTCGTCGAGCCCGACCGGGAGGGAGAGCGCTTCAGGACGGGAGTCGCGCCGTGAGGAGTGCACGATCTCCATCCCGAAGGCCGCGGCGCGCCGGGCCACGGCCCGGCCGATATGGCCCATCCCCATGACACCGGGCCGTTTGTCCTGCAGCCCGGTGCCGAGCATGAACGACACATCCCAGGTCCACGCCGCCCCGGAGCGCACCAGGCGGTCGCCCTCGGGACTGTAAAACGTTCGGCTCTGGCCCGTATTCGGTGGTGACGGAGCGTGACCGAGGTCGTTGACATCGCATGCGAGATGTCAACTCCCTTGTAAGGACCCTGTTTTCGGGGTTGTCGGCACTGGTCGTTGAGGATGTGGCGGACGAGGGTGAGGTGATACACCTGTCGACCCGGACCCGGCAGGAGGCCGTGCCATGCCCGATGTGCGGGACGCCGACCGCGAGAGTGCATGGCTTCCACAGACGCACGGTGGCGGACGTACCAGCGGACGGCCGACGCGTGGTGGTGTCGGTGCAGGTGCGGCGCCTGGTCTGCCCGGTGCTGGGCTGCCCGCGGCAGACGTTCCGCGAGCAGGTACCCGGGCTGCTGGAGCGATACCAGCGCCGCACAAACCGGCTTGCCGGTCAACTTGGCTCCGTTGTCAAGGAGTTAGCGGGCAGGGCGGGCGCCCGCCTGTCTCGTGCTCTGGCTGCCGCGATCTCCCGCTCGACCGCATTGCGGATGCTCATGCGGCTGCCGCTGCCTTCGCTGCGGGTACCGCGGGTCCTCGGCGTGGATGATTTCGCCCTCAAGCGCCGCCACCGGTACGCCACCATCGTGATCGACGCCGAGACCGGCGATCGGATCGACGTACTCCCCGATCGCAGTGCGGACACTCTCGAGACGTGGCTGCGCGAGCACCCCGGCGCTGAGATCGTTTGTCGGGACGGCTCCGGCGCCTACGGCGAGGCCATACGCCGAGCCCTGCCCGATGCGGTGCAGGTCAGCGACCGCTGGCATCTGTGGCACAACCTCTGCGACAAGGCCCTGGCCGAGGTCCGCTCCCACAGCTCCTGTTGGGCGACCGCCAACCCGCCCCGCCCCGCAGGAGTACGCGAGCAGACCACCCGCGAACGCTGGCACCAGGTCCACGACCTCCTCGGCAAGGGCGTCGGTCTGCTCGAATGCGCCCGCCGCCTCAACCTCGCCCTCAACACCGTCAAACGCTACGCACGTACCCGGGAACCCGAAGCCCTGCGCTACCGGCCCACCCTCGTCGACCCCTACCGTGACCACCTCCGCGCCCGCCGGGCCGTCGACCCCGCTGTCCCCGTGCTTCACCTCTTCCACGAGATCAAGGAGCAGGGCTACACCGGCAGCCTCAACCTCCTCTACCGCTACATCACCCAGGGCCGGGCCGAGGGTGACCGGCCCGTCATCACCCCGCGCCGTCTCGCCCGCCTTCTCCTCACCCGCCCCGACAACCTGCGGGACAAGGACACCGAGCTCCTGCGGGAACTCACCGCCGCCTGCCCCGAGATGACCGAACTCGCCCGTCTCGTCAACGAGTTCGCGGAACTCCTCACACCCACCGTCGGCAATGACAACGAGCTAACCGAGTGGATCACAGCCGTCCGCGCCTCCGACCATCCCCACCTGCATGCCTTCACCAACGGCCTCGAACTCGACCGCTCCGCGGTCAACGCCGGCCTCACCCTGCCCCACCACAACGGCCGCACCGAGGGCGTCAACACTCGAACCAAGAGGATCATGAGGCAGATGCACGGCCGAGCCGGGTTCGACCTGCTCCGCCACCGCATCCTCCTCCAGTGACCACCACGCTCCGTCACCACCGAATACGGGCCAGAGCCGCTCGTTTGACAGACCCCCGCACCAGCGCAGATGAGGGTCGGCGCCGGGGCGGCAGTCGCTCCTCATGAAGCTCCTATGGGGCTGGCTGGTCGCCCGCGCCGGCCTCCGCCTCCGGGAACGCCCTCGCCCTGAGCTCACGCATTCCGCGAGTCTGCCGATCGACCACCTGGGCGATGGGCTGGGAGGCTGCCAGCTTCGAGGAACGAGCCGCCTCGGACGAACCTCGCCTCAGTCCGCCCCGCGCAGTCCCAGATCTCAGCTGATGCGGCCGTGTGCGAGCGGAGGCTACGAGGCACGAAAGATCTATCCTTTCGGCCACTTCTCTCTGGACAGATGGCGGGCGTTCAGGGCAGGTTACCCGAAATCGGAACTATCTGGCACATAAGTCGTAGCCGCATCGAACGTTATTGCTACGGCATTGAAGGGAAGTCTTCTACGCCATCACTCTCCGGCATGCCCGGCCGCGCGGGGTGAACGCGAGTGCGCCCGCCTGTCGACGCGACAGTCTCGTCTCCCCTTCGCAGGTCACGGGCAACGGCGGGAGTTGGCCTCGCCAATAGCCACGTGAGACCTCAACGCCAAAGCGGCTCGCCGAGGTGCTTGGGTGGCGCGATTCGCGGTTCTTTTGTCGGTGTACAGACGATTCAGTTTCCCTTGGCACGACTATGTGCCTTCATCCAAAACGGAGGGGAAACATGCACTTCAGACCCGTCACACGCGCCAACATCAGCCGCCTCGTCGTCGGCACCGCTGCCGCCGGCCTGCTTGTCGGCCTCGCCGCCCCGGCCTCCAGCGCCGCGCAGGACAAAGCCCCGGCCACCGCGGCCGCCGTTCTGCAGGCTGCGGACCCGCAGGCCACGTACGCCCAGCTCTCGGCCGACGAGCGCGCCGAGTTCAACGCCCGCTACCTGCCGGCCAGCACCACCGTCACCGAGGAGATCAAGCCTGCCGACGCCACCGCTTTCAAGTCTGCGGCGGCTGGCATCGCCCCGAACAGCATCGGCGAGGTCCAGGCGTCCGGCTGCTGGTACGGCAAGGCCACGGGCAGCTCTCGGGCCGCCGCGGGGAACACGCTGTACACCTTCTGGGTAGAGAACACGTGGTGCTCCAACGGTTCCCGCGTGACCAGCAACTCCTACCGGACCGCCGATGGCGAGACCTCGACCCCCGGCTGGCGCTACGAGGGCGTGCAGACCAAGGGCGCCGGTATCGTCGGCAACCAGGGACGAGCCTGGGCCAAGCACCTGTTCGTCCTCGGCGTGGGCGGCTGGGACATTCAGAGCCCCAACGAATGCATCCGCGTCAAGGGAGCCGCCAGCGGCACAGCCTACGCCGACCGAGTGTGCAGCATCATGTAAGCGCCTTCCGAGACAGGAGATCTCATGGCAGACACCGCACTGACTGCACGCACCGGCTGGTTCCACGCCGCCGCGAGCCTGCTGCTCGGAGTCATCTCCGTAGCAGCCCTGGCAGTCAACTTCCTGCTGGCCGTGCCGATCGGACTCGCCGCTGTCGGCAGCTCGCTGGTTGGCCGCCGACGCGACACAGAGCACCGCGGCATCCACACCGCCGCGCTCATCATGGGCGGCTTCGCCGTCGTCGCGGGAGTACTCCTGGCAGTGTTCCTGCTGTCCGCCACTACCGGAGTCAGCGGCAGCAGCGTTCCCGCCCCGTGAACCACCGGGGCAGTTCCCTCTGATCGCTGACCGCGGGCCCCGTGCGAAACCCCCGACCCCTGCACCTCGACTGCCGGGGTCGGGGCGCCTCCACCGTCCCAGGCGTTCGTCCGTGACTCGCTTCCCCCGCGAAACGGGAGTTCGACTACGGCACCAATCCCAACGTCGATCCGGCGGCCATCCACGTCGTTGAGTCAGCCGTATTCCGGCGCATCCCGCCACTTCCTGCGCCCGCTCGCCTCACTCCGCGATGCCTCGCCTCTCATCCGCCGTTCTGTCCGGGCATCCGGGCTTCTCTCGCTCAGCGGCGGATCGTTGCCGCCTGCGGTGCCAGTCGAGGTCGTCCAGACCATCGTCGACGACGGGGCTCTGGGAGGTGTTGCGGAAGTGCTCGTCTTCGGCGACGCACTCCCGAAGGGCCCTGGGCCACACCAGGGGTTCCCGTGGCGGTTTCTCCTTGTGGTCGCGCTTGCGGACGGCCTGCATGATCCGGGCTTCGCGGGAGGCGTCCACGCGTTGCTGGAGGTCCTCGACGGCCGCCAGTTGCCGGGCAACGCACCGGATGCGCGCGGCGTGGTCCGCGGCCCACTGCCGTTCGGCGCGGCGGCTGCGGCGTTCACGCGCGTACTCGACTCGCTCGTTCTGTGTGCGGGGCGCGTGCCGTCGCGGCGGGTGTGAGCCCGGCTGAGCTGAAGGTGCCGGCGCTCGGCCGCCTGGCGGCCGCTCAGCTCGCGGGCGGCCTGCTCGGCTAGGTCCGGGAACTTCGCGCGGATGGTAGGCAGCCGGAGCATCCGGCAGGCCCCGACCACAGCGCTCTCGGCCGCCTGCTCGCTCATCCGGCGGCGCCTGGTGGCGTTCATGGCATCTGCTCTCCTCTCGTGGGCGCCGGCCAGGCCGGGGCGCCAGTAGTGGGTGACCGGAAGATGAGCGACCTCCAGGGGGCGGCGTCCGCCGACACGGCCGCGGCGTACGAACATCCACGGGGACTTCCGCCAGCCTCCGACTCGCAGATGTGGCCGTCGTGATGAGCCAGGCACTCCAGCAATTCCGGATCACGCTCGGAAACACTCGTCTCGGTTCCGCTCTGAAGCGGCCTTCGCCTCATTCGCCGGCGTCTCCCCGATCCCCGCTTCCTCCGGGCTCACCAACCGGCACCGGCTCAACCGCAACGGCGACTGTCAGCTCAACCGAGCCGTGCACACGATCACGCTGATCCGCATGCGTCTCCTGGGCCCGCGAACGCCTCTGGCTCACCCTGCGCATCGTCTCCCGGGCCCAAAGGCGTCAAGGGCTTCGTCGTCCTGCCCCGCCGCTGGAAAGCCGAGCGCAGGATCGGCTGGTGCATGAACGCCCGCAGCAACGCATGCGATTACGAGCGGCTGCCCCAGCACTCCGAAGCACACCTGAACTGGGCACTCATCACCATGATGACCCGGCGCCTGACCCGCAAAAGCCCCCGCACTGGATGGACGAAGAATCCCGGCAACTGAGCGTTGACTCCTGAATCAGGATCGGCTTGGAGCATCCAGGCGTTCTGTTGGCCCGCCGAAGGGCAGGACGAGAGTGCGTGTCGCCAGAAGCCAGACGCCGTCGATCTTGCGGAACGTGTCCTCGTAGTGGCCGACGTTCGCCGGCAGACGAGGCGGAATCAGCGTGCCGTCGGTATAGCCGTCGACTCGGTAGGTGGCGAAGTACGTGGTCGCTGCCGCGGTATCCGTTGAGTCGACGGTGACCAGGATGTTCGTGCACATTCGCCGAGACAAGCGGTCCACCGGCCGAGAACCGAAGTAGGCGCGCAGAGCTTCCCGGCCCTCGATCCGTCGCCCGTCATATGGCCATTCCCAGACGCCATCTGGAGTGAAAAGGTCGCAGACCGTACTCGGATCGCCCAGGTCGAGCCGATGCACGAGGTCCAAGACCAAACGCTCGCAGGCACGTTCCGCGAGAAGACGCGCCACGGGATCGAGATCATGAATAGCCATCTCCACTTCCTACCAGCCCAGTCGGCGCGCTCACGACTCCTTTTCAGCGCATCGCCACAGGCCAGGAAACCTGCCGGTTCGTCATCTGCACCCACGGGGTTACCGGACAGATGCTCCAGCGACCTGGCCCGCAGCCGCTGCGCCGCCCGTGCCGTACCGGACGCCGTCCACTGTCCTTCCTTGTCCCGGGTGCGCTCCCGTTTGCCCCGGCTCGCCTTCCCCACCCGCAACCCCCTCAGCGCGACGGCCAGTTGCCGAATCCGTACCCGACCGCCACAAGCCCGACACGACGCGATCCGGCCGACTGCACGGCAACCGCGGCGTCGACGGCGGCCGCCACGCGGCGCCGCCGATCACGCTGTCGTCCCGCTACACGGTGATCCTTTCTCGGCGAGACGGTTCATGGTGTAGGGCCTCGCGGTTGGTGTCGGAGACCGCCCTCGTGACCGGCTGCTTCTTCCGTTGTCTCACGGCGTGTCGGACATCGGAGCCTCAGCTTCTTGTCGCTTCCTCGGCGGGCTTGTGACCTGGGCTGTCGCGCACCTTCCGAGTCAGCAGCCCGCAAGTCTCCCACCTGTGCGGTTGCCAGGTGGTTTGGGGACGAGCGCAGTGTCGGGCCGGAAGTGCCGGCACCCGTCGACGCCGTCAGCGAGGGCCTGGACGCGCGCTGCCGGAGCGGAACTCGCGTGGACAAGCCTCCGGGTATGTGACTCGCTCGATCGCGCCGTTCGGTCGAGGCGCTTTCCCGGCCGGTCGGACGGGCGAATCAGCGCAGTCCGGAGAAGAGATCGTTCTCGGGTATGGCCGCGCCGGTGGCGTCCTGGACGCGTACGAAGGTCTCCATGCCCATCAACTCGCCGAACCTCTCCTTGCCCATCTTGAGGAAAAAGATGTTCTCGCCCTGACTGGCGTGCGCGGCCAACGCATCGAACTTCTGACCGCTGAACGCGGTGGTGTCCACCCACGTGGTGATCTCATCGTCGGGGAGGCCGATCTCGGCCATCGCGGCGGCCTCGGCAGGATCCGGCTCCGGCATGTCCTCATGAAACTCGCGCATGATCTCGCCGAACCGCTGCATCATCGAGCGAGGCATCGTCGTCCAGTACACCTTCGGTGTCAGCGCCGTCATCTCCAGCGCCGCCATCGTGATGCGGTGGGCCTGGATGTGGTCGGGGTGGCCGTAAAAACCGTTCTCGTCGTAGGTGACGACCACATCAGGTCGGTAGTGCCGCATGAGTTCCGCGAGTCGGGCCGCGCCTTCCTGCACGGGGGTCTGCCAGAAGGATCCGGGGGCGTCGTTACTCGGCCAGCCCGTCATCCCGGAGTCGGCATAGTCCAGCATCTCCAGATCGCTGACCTTCAGGACGTCGCAGCTCGCCTCAAGTTCTTGACGGCGCATCAAGGCGACCGCCTCCGGATCGTGCCCGGGATCGCCCGGCTTGACACCCCCCGGTCCGTCACCGCAACCACCGTCGGTACACGTCACGAGAACCGTGCGGATGCCTTCCGCCGCGTACTGCGCGAGGATCCCTCCGGTTCCGGTGGCCTCGTCGTCGGGGTGGGCGTGTACTGCCATGAGCGTCAAGGGTCGGTCAGTCATGAAACAATCCTCCTGCAGAAATACGTCTTGGTCCGAGTACGCGGCGTACCGCGAGCCTTGGGCCCGGATCCTGGTGGGGCGGACGACCTTGCGGCCTCCGTGTTCCCCGCCCGTGCGGCGCCGGCCCCTCGGTCGATGCAACCGTGCCGGCCGGCCCGGCTGTTCCCGGCGCGGCCGCTTGGTCTTCCAGGCGTCGGCGTTTCAACGCGAACGAGGTACAGGCGCGACCTGCATGTCTCAGCGCCACGTCGGATCCGACTTCCATCCGGCACCAGCCGTGAGATTTCGAAACGAAATTTGAGACCCTACACATGGAGTAGGTCTCGCGGTTCGTGTCCTTAAGGCGGCACTGTGACCTGACCTTACGACTGGCCCGTCCAACCCGAGCAAGAAGGTAGGACCCTATGAGGGCTGGGGCTTCCACTTCCGGCCGGTTCGCAGGACGATCACTGTGGGCGAGCCGGTCGGGGTCGGGAGGCCCGCGATGCAGGCTTATGTAGGGATCGACGTGCATCGTCGCCGGTCGCAGATCGCCGTGCTGGACGAGGGCGGCCGGACGGCGGTGAACCGGAACGTGCCCAATGGCCGGGAGGCCGTCCTGAGGGTGATCGGCGATCTTCCGGCGGGCACGCCGGTGGCGTTCGAGGCCGCATTCGGCTGGGGCTCGCTGGCTGAACGAGCTGCTCCAGGACCACGGCTTCGACGCACGCATGGCCCACCCCTTGCAGTGCAAGGCGATCGCCTCGGCCCAGTTGAAGAACGACAAGGTCGACGCGGCGACGCTGGCCCGTCTGCTGCGTTCGAACCTGCTGCCGGAGGTGTGGATCGCCCCGCAGCCCATCCGCGAGCAGCGGGCCCTGCTGCGCCACCGGGCCCAACTGGTGCGGTTGCACACGCTGCTGCGCAACCGGATCCACGCGATGCTGGCCCACCATGGCTGCGACCGCGCGTCCAGTTGCTGGAGCGCACCGGGCCAGGCCTGGCTGGCCGCCCTGCCGCTGCCGGCTGCCTCCCGGCGGGTGGTCACTGTACTGGAGACCATCGACACTCTCCAGCAGGTCATCGACCGGGCGGACGCCACACTGGCCCAGGTGGCGAAGGCGGACGCGCGGGTAAAAGTCCTGCACAGGCTGCCCGGCGTCGGCCCACTCACCGCGGTGATCACCTCGCGGAGATCGGGGATCTCGCCCGGTTCTCCTCGGCGCGCAAGGCCTCCTGGGCCGGGCTGACTCCGACCGTCCGCGGTTGAGACCACACTGTGCGCTACGGACACATTTCCAAACAGGGTGACCCGTGGCTGCGTTGGATCATGTGCGAGGCCTCTCAGACGGCCAAGCGCCACCCGGCTTACGCCGCCACCTACGCACGGCTGTCCCAGCGCCGCGGCAAGAAGATCGCCACCACGGCGATCGCCTCCTACTTTCGGTATGGGCGTCTTCGAGTTGAGGATCAATGTCAGTGACTTTGACGTCGCCTCCGCCGGAACAGAACTGATCAGCGTTCCTGAGTTTCCCCGCGTGCTGAGGCGAGCCTCTCCTGGAGCCGTGCGTGCCGGAACTGGTACACGGCGCCCGCCTGACGCAGCACGCCGCGCTCGTGCGCCTCGGCGAGGAAGGCCATCAGGCGCCAGGAGAGTCGGCCTGGCGGGCACAGCCAGAGGCGGGCGGTGAGCAGGTGGCCCCAGGCGGAGAGGACGAAGGCGATCAGGCCGGTCGGGAGAGGGACGAGCATCTGCCGCCTGTAACGCCGCAAAAGAACCCACAACTCCCGTGCACAACCGTCCCGTTCATGGTGGCACCGCACACCGAGGCAAGGCAGACGTCATACATCGCGCCACTCGTGGTGGACCGGCTTGCCCCACATCTCCCTCACCGTGGTGACGCCGGTGAGGGCGTACAGGGCAGGGATCACCGTCTGTGGGCCGTCGCTGTGGGTGTGCGCAGGGAATCCTTCCCCGAGCCTCCCGGCTTGGGAATGCTGCACTCCCGCACCGGCACCCTCCGGGGAAACGAGGCGCTCCCGGCCCTGGACGACAAGCGCGGTGTAGAGCTGTCGGCTACTGCTCGCCCAGACTGGTGGCGTGTTGATCCACTTCGATGTCCGAGCGCCGTACGCCGGTGAATCGTGTGGGCCGGAAGGCCCCAAGGAGGTCCTGCTCCTGATCGGTTGAGATCTCGGCCGCGACCAGCCGTCCCAGAATCGGCGCCAGGGTGACCCCGCTGTGCGAGACGAGGCAGTAGACGCGGGACCGCGTGGAGGCATAGCCGGCGACGGTGTGGCCGTCCGCGGGCAGTGACCGGAAGCCGATGCGCAGGTCGATCTGCGGTGCCCGGCCTGGGTCGGGCAGCAGTGCGGAGAACCGTTGCGCGAGGGTGCTTGCGATGTCCCCGTCCGCGGACGGCGGGTCTGCCGGATCGACGTGGGCGTTCAGATCGAGAGCCTGCAGGACGGTTTGCCCGCCGGCCTCGGGGCGGAGGTTGAGGCCGGGGCTGTGGATCACGCAGCGCAGGTCGAGTTGTGGTGACCTGGCGTACCCGAGCAGGCCGACGGTCTGCGCTCCGCGACCGGCATCCGTCACCATGGGAACGTCGATCCCGGCCCGTGCGGCGAGCCGTTCTGTCCAGCGGCCTGCCGCCAGGACGACTCGATCGCCCGTGCAGACCTCACCTCCGGCCAGGGTGACGGATATCCCGTCAGGCCTGTCGTCGATGGCTACGACCTCACCGATCGCGAACGTGGCTCCGTGCTGCTCGGCGTCCGCCAGCAGGTTGTTCACGAAACGGTCCGGCAGAACGTATCCCTCGCTGGGGAAGTGTGCGATGGACGTGATGGCCGCCGGGATGCGGAGGCCGCCTGCGATCCGCGTTGCTTCGTTGGGGGTGACCCAGTGTGCGGGGTAGCCGAGGGACTGCAGTCGTTCCACGTTGCCGGCGAGCCGCTGCTCGTTTGCGGCGTCCGCCCACTGCAGCGCCCCGCTGGGGAAGTACGACGGTGCGCCGTCCAGTTGCGCGGCGAGCCTGGCGTGCTCCTCCATCCCCGCGAGGTTCAGCCGGTGGTAGTTCGGGTCGGGCTTCCGGCTGGAGTTGGTCCAGGCGAATGTGGTCGCGGTCGTACCGGTGCCGGCGCCCCGCTGATCGAGCAGGAGAACGTCCTCGCCGGCGACGGCGAGCTGCCTCGCGACGCTCACGCCCAGCGCTCCGGCACCGACGATGATGACCTTCATTGTGTAAGCATTTCCTTTCTGGCAGCGGCACGCTGCTCATATGGCGGGGACGGGAAGCTCCAGGAAGAACTCGGCGGTTCCCGGGCGGACGAGGGTCGTCACCACCTCGACGGTGCTTCCGTCGTCGGCCCGCAACTCCCTGCGCCTCATCAGCGCGGGCGTTCCGGCCTCGCTGTCCAGCAATGTGGCGTCGTGCTCGTCGAGGACCACCGGGTCGAGGTAGAGCCGGATCGCGTCGATGGGTACGCTTCTGCGCTGCAGATACGGGAGGGTGACGAGGTCTTCGAGGTTTTCGTTCAGCAGGTCGGGGGCGGCTGAGAAAAGCACGACGTGCCGCTCGACCGACTGGGGCTCCTCGCGTACGTTCAGCTTGCGGCGGACCAGTTCCACTACGGCCGTGTCGGCGGAGGCGCCGCGGAGGGTCAGGATGGCGTCGGCGGCCCTGACGATCCGCGCGGAAACGACTTCGTGTCTGCCCGGTGCCCCCTTTGCGGCTGCCGCGGGGGTGACGAAGTTGAGCAGATTGATCTGCCGCGTCACGTCCGCGACGAACGTTCCATGGCGCCGCCGGCGGATTGCCAGTCCCGCCTCGGCCAGGTCGTTGAGGACCCGTTGGGCTGTAGCACGACTGACGCCGTACTCCGCGGAGATATCCATCTCGCTTGGCAGACGCGAGCCAGGGGGCAGGGCCCCGGCCCGGATCTTCGCTTCGAACTCTCGCCTGATCTGTACATAGAGTGGCACGGTCATCGTTAGACCGTACATTCAGTCAATTGACTGGTCAGAGCGAGCTGACCAGCCAGGTCTTCGGCGTCCAGGCCTTGTGGGCGCGGCGCTGTTCCCGACCTGCCCCGCGCGGGTGCCGCGCCGGATCGAAAGTGGCTACGGAGCCGAGTCGGCGACGGTGCGGGCGGCTGTGCCTGGAGCGTTCCGGAAGGCCGATGACGAGCGATCGGACCCGTTGCCACCGATTCGCTGAGGACACGCTGGGCACGGCAGCTGGCGTCGTTCTCACGGTGGAGATCTTTTTCAGCGGCTAGCCGAGCGCCAGCAGGCTGGGCCCTTGCCTGATTCGTCATGTCGGTCTCCCACCTGATTTGGACGGCGACCAGCACCCTCCACTAGACCGTACAATCAGTCAATTGACCGGTCAATAGTGGGTTCGCCAAGGATCTACTCAGCAGCCACCTTTCTGAGTGGGCGTTTGCTGTTGATTCGCGCTGGCTGTTTCAGCAGGTTTTGCCGCATTTGTCGCCAACGCGCACGGCCCGAAATATCCGGAAGCTCCCTGTTGGAGGGGACCTTCCATCCCATTGCCAACCAGACGGAATCTGGTCTCACGGCATCCGTGACGGCCGAGTCATGGGTGGGGTACGAGCACTGCGGGGTAGGGCTCCGCCGGAGGTTTCGGATTTCGATCTGGCCTGGCTGGAGCGTGGCGACGCGGTACGCAAGCCGTTGGGGTACGCGTGCCACGAGCTGCGGCATGTGGGGTTCGAGTCCTGGCTAGAACGTGATCACGCGATTTCAATGGACTTCGAACCTCGTGTCACATGGTCTGCGTCGCAGCCGTTCTAGCTGTTCCGGACGTCGCCGGAAGGAGTGCGACTGTCCCCCGCGCCGGATTACTTCGCGCGTCGGGCCGGCGGTTGGGTTGGGGTGGTGGACTGCCTGCCGGAGAGTCGGCGCAAGCCGCGGGACTTGGCCAAGTCCGCCAGTACACGGACCCGGCACCACCGGATCATCCGCCGGGGCACCCATCCCTCCACCGCGCTGACCTATATCGACGGCCCGGATCGAAGTAGCCGTCTACCCCGAAGTCATCGTCCCACCGGCCTGTTCGCCTCATCTCACTGGCGAGACCGTACCCAGCTGCCGACTGAGGCAGCACGCCGTTTGGGCATTGCCCGCGCCCAGCTCGGGGTATCGGGCCTGCGGTCAGTCGCGCACATGCAGCCCGAAACCCGTGCGGCCCGCGGGCTCCAGTCCCTCCTTCAGGTGCAGCGAGGGGATCTCGTAGTCGCCGAAGTTCTGCCGCCGGAACGCGATCGGCGCGGTCGACTCCAGGGTGAGCAGGCGCTGCTCCCATGCCTTGGCGACGTCCGGGTAGTCCTCGCCGGTCATCCGGTCGGTGCCGTACAGCACGAACGGCGGCAGCACCTTGATGCCCGGGTAGTAGAGGATGCCGTGGTGGATGGGGAACAGCAGATCGTCGATGGGGCCGTTGATCCCGCGAGCTGCGTAATGCGACTCCGGGCCGCCGGCGGTCACCGACAGCAGGGCCTTCCTGCCCGCGAGGGTGCCTTCGCCGAAGCGCTCGCCGTACCTGGTGTCGCTGTGCTCGCCGACGCCGTACGCGAAGTGGTAGGTGAACACCCGGTCCACCCAGCCTTTCAGGATCGCGGGCATCGTGTACCACCACAGCGGGAACTGGAAGATGATCGTGTCGGCCCACAGCAGCTTGTCCTGCTCGGCGAGGACGTCCGGGGTGAGCGTCCCGGCATCGAAGGCCCGGCCCGAGTCCAGGGCGACCTTCAGCGGACTCGAGGCGTCCGGGCCGTAGTCCGCGGCGTCTACGACCGCTTTCCAGTTCATCGCGTACAGATCGCTCACCCGTACCTCGTGCCCGGCGGTCTCCAATGTGGACACCGCGAGGTCCTTCAGCGAGCTGTTGAGCGACTTCGGCTCCGGGTGGGCGTAGACGATCAGCGTCTTCATGGGAACTCCTTCGATCGGGTGCCTTCGATTCTGGGCGCCGCGGCGCCTGGCGTTCAGGGGCGCCTCTTCCATCGGACGGGACTTCCTGGTAGTGGCAGGACCACCTTCACGAGCACCACCGAGGCCATACTGGGGGCATGGACGATCTTGCGGGCTTCCTGCACCCGGCGTTCCCGGGTCGACCCGGCGGCCGTCGGCATCTCCACCGACAGACGCCGCCGGGTCGAAGGGCTGCGCCGCGAAGAGATCGCGCACCTGTCCGGAGTCAGCGTCGACTACTACGTACGCCTGGAGCAGGGCCGCGCGACCCAGCCCTCCGAGCAGGTCCTCGACGCGCTCGCCCGCGTCCTCGGCCTCGACGAGACCGAACGCGGGCACCTCTACCGGCTCGCCCGGCAGCGCCGCCGCCGCGCGAAGGCGCCGGGCGGGCGCATCCGGCCGGAGCTGCTGCGCGTCCTCGACCTCGCCGCCGACGCACCCGCGCTGATCATGGACCACCGCCTGGACGTGCTCGCCGGGAACCGCCTCGCCGGGCTCCTGTACGGCCGGCCGATGCCGGGCCTGAACACCGCCCGGCACATCTTCCTTGAGGAGGCTGAGCGCGGCCTTTACGCGGACTGGGAGAAATGCACCCTCGACGTGGTCGGGCACCTGCGCCTGGCCGCCGGGAAATACCCCGAGGACCCCCGCCTGGCCTCGCTCATCGGGGAGTTGGCGATGGGCAGCGAGCGCTTCCGCCGCCTCTGGGCCCGCGCGGACGTGCGCGCCCGCACACATGGACGCAAGGCGTACCGGCACCCGCTGGTCGGACTGCTGGAACTGCACCAGGAGAACTTCGCACTACCGGATGAATCAGGCATGGAGCTGCTGGTGCTGTCCGCGGCCCCCGGCAGTCCCGCCGAGGACGGGCTGCGCCTGCTCGCGGGCCTGGGCGCGGACAGCGGTGACGCGCATCCCACGGTGAACGCTCAGGTCCGCGAGTAGCTCAACGACGCCCACCCACCGCCGGGAACGCCTCAACAGTGACGGCTTTCCGGTCCCCGGCCTACTTTGCGGCTGGTGACGCGCTTGTAACCGACACCCCAGCTCCCGTCGGCACTGGCCCGGAAACTGCCACCTTCACTGCGAATCCTGGAGCAAAGCGTCTCACCATCCTGACAAGGCCCAGTTCAGGAAGCACCGGTCTCGCCATGATCAATGAGACGCGAACTCGGCGCCCGCTTCAGCCCCTCCAGGACTCCGCACCCTCCGTGCTGTGAGTCGCAATGCAACCCGTCACCCCGCAGGTCAGCGGACCTGCCTCTGCAAGGTCCAATGAGACGGGACGTGATCGTTCGCCCGTAGCTCGAGTGGGAACTCCAAGGCCGGCTCCCTGTGTGGACAGCTCGGGCACCGGATGCGGCAAGGAGGTCCTCGCCGCCGCCCAGCCGTACGCGGACCAGCTCACGACTCGCGCTGACCAGGAGAACGCCGCGCCCTCGAGTGCGGAGGGGGACGCCACTGTCCGAGGCCCGTGGACTGCGCACCAGGTCGACCACGACTTGCCCGAGGTGCTCTGGCTCGGTGACGCCTGTGCACATCAGTCGGCACTGGCAGCTGATGGGCTCGTTCAACTCGCCTACCGTCAGCTGGGTTTCGGCCCGGGGATGCTCTGGCCCGGGCGGGGTGAGCTCTGCGCATCCCGCCTCGCGGATTCATCAGCGTTGCCGCCGTCGCCCCCGCGCGGGTGTCTCCCGCACCTTCCTCTACGACAACCCCGAGGCCAGAGCGACGGTCGCCGCCGCCATGGCCGAAGCCGGCGAGCGCCTGTCCCAGATACTCGACGGTCAGGACAATGCGCGCGAGGCGCCCTGGCGGGAACGCGCGCTGAACGCCGAGGACGCGCTCAAGGCCACCCACGCCGAGATCCTCACCCAGCGCCTCCGCATCGGCGAACTCCTGAGCCAGATCCGCGACTTGCAGGCAGAGTGGAGCGAGGAGGCCGTCCAGCGGATCACCACCGAGAACACCACGCTCAAACAGCGGGTCCGCCAGCTCACCACCGACAACCGCGCCCTCGACGAGCGCCTCAAAGCCGCACGCTCCAACCCCGTACTCGTTTACGAAGTGGGGAGCGACTATCAGTGAGGGCTGGTTGGTCAGGGCCACGAGACGTTCAGCGGCAGATCTCGGTGGAAGACGGCCATGGCCCGGCCGGGGCCGTTGTAGTCGTCGACGATCTTCATGTCGAAGCCGAGGCTGCGATGGAAGGCGATCGAGCCGATGTTCTCGATTGACGTGATCGCCTTCAGTTGCCGAGCACCATGTCGTTCTGCGGCCTCAGCGAACGCCACATACAGACGACGCCCGAGCCCGGTGCCGCGGGCGTCGTCCCGCGTAGCGATCAGATGCACGTACCCGGTGCTGTTGGGGGTGACGAAGCCGAAGATGTACCCACGGATACCGTCCTCGGCTCGGGCAACCAGGCAGGTGGAGCCGAACTCCTGCACCAGTGCCAGAAGGTGCAGCGACCGGAGGTCGCGTTCGCCCCAGTAACGGGGGTGATCAGTCAGGACCTGGTGGAAGTCGGCCACCCCGGCCGGTGCGATGTGTATCCCCATGATGACGATCATGGCAGCCGCCTTGGCTGTCACAGGCGAAGGTCCGCAACGGTTGGGCAAGTTGTGACGCAAGCCTGGACCCGCGCAGCCTGTTCCCACCCTGCCCTCTCCGGGGTCTCCGCGCACATTTCGGCGAATTGCTCGAAGACCTCGCCCTCAAGTGGCGGGCCGCCCGTGAGTCGGCCTTGCGAGAGCGGCGGGGCGGGGACCGCAGGCGGGCTGTTGGTGCCGGACCCGCGTGGACCCTCCACCGTCTCCGCAGCGGTCCGAGAGGTCCGCCCGCTTCTGGCGGCCCGCGGCTTCGCCGTCCCTGACCGGCCCGGGCTTCGGCTGCGCGCACTGGAGGACGTATTCGCCTACGCCGAGGCAGAAGGCGTGGACCTGCGGATTGACGGGAAAGTCAAGGCGGAGGTTGACGAGGGCTACCGGGGCCTGGCCAGCGAGTTCCCCCGCTTACTTTCCGTCGGCCCTGTCCGGGACCCGGCCGCCGGACACAAGGTGATCGTCGACGAGCGGTACGTCACACCGGGCCGGGACTGGGCGAGCGTATACACCAAACTCCGGTGCCCCGACGGCCACTTCCTGACCGGCTACAGCGTCCATGGGCGCCGCCGTCTCCGCCGTCGTGTGCGTCGCCGCCCCGCCCGGCTCGATCGTCGGCACGAGCAGTCGCCCTGCCCGGCGAAGCGGCCACCCCGCCGCAATCCGCCTCCACCGCGCTGCTGCTCTGGTTCATCGCCGGGGCCACCCTGTTCGCGGGGGTCTGGTCCCGCTTCTTCCGCCGCGGACCGCTGGAGTACCTGCTCAACGGCGCGACCAAACTGGCGAATTCCGTCCGCTGAGCCTCGGGCGGGTACCCCGGGAGGGTCGGCCCGAGGTTGACCGCCATGGCGGGGCCGCAGGCCGTTGTGCCTGCGGCCCCGCTCGGGCGTTGGGGTCAGGACGGGTCGCCGTACTCGAGGCCGCGTCCGCTGGTGCCGACATTGACGCGCCCGTAGGTGTCGGGGTCGCCCGTGACGACGCCGGTGCCTCCGATGCTGCCCCACTTGTGGGCGTCGTCGTTGACGCGGAGCCAGGTGGCGCCCTGGTCGGTGGAGCGGAGGACGCCGGTGACGTCCTTGACGGTACCGATCAGGTACAGGGCCTGGTAGGAGGCGCCCGGCGCGGCCTTTCCGAAGCCGAGGGCGGAGGCGGACTGCACCGCTCCGAGCGTGGTGAAGGTGCGGCCGCCGTCGGTGGAGTGCAGCAGCCCCTTGGCACCGTCGGCGATCCACAGGTCCCCCGCGGTGCCGGGGACGGCCGTGAGCCGGCCGGCGGGCAGGTTGGTGGCGCGGGCGGTGAAGGTCGCGCCGCCGTCGGTGCTGGCGTGGAGCGTGCCGCCGGACAGTTGCGGATCCAGCCTCCGGAACAGCGGGTGCGCTGGGTACCGGCGTCGGACAAGGAACGGCTCGCGTCCATCCCCGGCCGGCAACCTCACCTCACCGAGCCGCAGCGGCTCAAGAAACAGGTCCTCACTGAAGTTCTGCGAGAACCACGCAGGCCGCAGAATCGTCCACGCCGCCCGGCCACACCAACCGCCTCCTCGGCGGGGGGCCTCCGGCCAACCGCCTCCCGACTGGAACACCAGCCGATCGGCGCCCCGCGACACCGCCGGCTCGCTCACCTCCCGCAGGCGCGGCGCGGCGTCGTGGCTACCCAGATCCGGCAGGTACACCAGATGGACCGCCCTCGCCCCTCGCACCCGGCTCTGATCGAGGTCCTGAGCGGCATGACACGTGAAAGCCCCGGCTGGACGGGGGAGACCAGCCGGGGCCGTGTGGGGTGACGTGCGGAGGGCGGTCGCCTCTCGGCGAAAGGCTCCACAGGGCTTCAGCCGAACGATCGTCCCTGTGGGCTATAGGTGAGGCCCGGGGACACTGTCCCCTCCGCAGCCACGTAGGCAAGAACGGCGCGCCCCTCCCGGTTGTTCCGGGCCCGCTCCCGCACAACGTGTGAACCGGAGCACGATTTCCACCGTTCGAGGCGTTACAGCAGCCGGTAGGTGAGCAGACTGATCGCCACGTACTGGCAGACCCACGCGGCGATGGTGAAGGCGTGGAAGATCTCGTGGAACCCGAACCAGGCCGGCCATGGATCGGGACGGCGCAGGCCGTAGACGATCCCGCCCGCCGTGTAGAGGATTCCGCCGGCCAGGGTCAGCACGAACACCGCCACACCCGCATGCCGCACCAGCGGACCGAACGCGGGCGCGAGCGACCAGCCCAGCAGGATGTACAGCGCCGTGTACAGAACGCGGGGCGCATAGGGCCACAGACAGCGGAAGAGGATGCCCACACCGGCGCCGATCCAGATCTCCCACAGCAGGACCGTGCGAGTCGTATCCGTCAGACCCAGCACGACGATCGGTGTGTACGTCCCGGCGATCAACAGGTACACGTTCGAATGATCGGCGCGCCGCAGCATCTCGTACACGCGCGGCGACCAGGCGCCGCGGTGGAAGACCCCGCTGGTCGCGAACAGCAGCAGACCGCATCCGGCGTAGACCGCGGCAGCGGCCCGCGCCTCCCCCGCGGGCGCCAGGGCGACCAGGACGATGCCCGCGGCGAGCACCAGAGGTGCCATTCCGGCGTGCAGCCAGCCGCGCAGCCGCGGCTTGACCTCCTCGATCAGCTCACCGACCGACAATTCCCACCCGTCCCGATGCCTCCGACCAGCTGTGCCCCAGCCGCGCATGCGGCAAGGTCCGTGTTCACTGCTGCCCCGGCCTGACGCCGGTCATGCGGCCGATTCCGGCCGGGAGCGGCTCCCCGCCAAGCGTGGCGTAAAGCGGCTTTCGACGCCGCGGTCAGCAGGTTCCGCCCCGGCCGGATTCCACCCACCGATCACGGGTACCTCGTCCGCCGGACGTACGGAGCGGGGCGCGGTGAGGAGGACACGCGAAACGCCCTCGGAGCGATGGGCCGGCCGCGAGGCCGGCGGCCGGAGGAGCCGACCGCAAGGAGTGACCACCCGCATGAACACCTCGGGCGATCTGCCGGTCCTGCACACACTGCAGGACATCGCCCGTCTGGTCGAACGGCACCAGGGTCTGTACGTGCGCTGGTCCCGCGGCCCCGAGACGGACCTCGGCGATGCGAAGAGCAGGGACGATCTGAAGAGCAGGGACGACCTGACGGGCACGCACATGCCGGGGCTGTCCGCCAATCCTCTCGACGTCGAACCGTGGTGGGACGACCGGCCCGTCGACCTGTGGGTGGCACGCCGCTGGGTGCTGCTCGGCCGCGAGAAGGGCCGCGGGCCCGAAACCGAGCCGCTGGTCCAGGACGTCGAGCCGATGGGATGGATCGATTCGAAGGTGATCGAGGAGGCTCGCGCCGAGGTCGCCCGGCAGGACAGCGCGTGGGGGCCGCTGCGGCGCGCACATGACTGACCTGCGATCAAAAACGACCCTCTATGCGCCACCTTGTGGTCGGCGCCTCACCGGGAAGGTTTCCTGTATGACAAAGCTCGGTCTGCCGGACGATATCCAGGCCTGCCTGTTCGACCTGGACGGGGTCATCACCAAGACGGCCGTCGTCCATGCGGCTGCCTGGAAGGAAGCCTTCGACGAGTTCCTGCGCCGGCGGGACGGCGGGGGTTTCCGTCCGTTCGATCCGGTCGGGGCATACGACGAGTACGTGGACGGCAAGCCGCGAGCCGACGGCGTTCGTTCCTTCCTCGCCTCCCGTGGCATCGAACTGCCGGAAGGCCGGTCCGACGACCCCCCGGGCCGGCCGACGGTCCACGGACTGGGCAACCGCAAGAACGACCTCCTGCTGGAGAAGATCCGTACCGGTGGTGTCGAGGCGTACGAGGGCACCTTGCGCTACATCGAGGCCGTACGGGCCCACGGCCGGCGCACCGCCGTGGTCTCCTCCAGCGCCAACTGCCGCGACGTGCTGCGTGCGGTCGGCGCGGAATCCCTCTTCGACGTACGGATCGACGGCGTCGTCGCCGCTGAGCGGCACCTGCCGGGCAAACCACGGCCCGATACGTTCCTGGCCGCGGCGAGCGACCTCGGCGTCGAGCCGGCGCAGGCCGCGGTGTTCGAGGACGCGCTGGCCGGCATGGACGCGGGGCGCTCCGGTCACTTCGGCTACGTCGTCGGTGTGGACCGAGTCGGTCAGGCCGACGCCCTGCGCGCCCACGGCGCGGACCAGGTCGTCAAGGACCTCTCGGAACTGGGGGGCGAAGCATGATCACGCACGCGTCCTATGGAGTCGAGCCCTGGTGCCTGCGTGAGAAGGTCCTGAACCTCGACGTACTGCCGCAGAGCGAGTCGGTGTTCGCGCTGTCCAACGGCCATGTCGGCTGGCGCGGCAACCTCGACGAAGGCGAACCGCACGGACTGCCCGGCTCCTATCTCAACGGCGTCTACGAGACCCACCCGCTGCCCTATGCGGAGGCGGGCTACGGCTATCCCGAGTCGGGGCAGACCGTTATCAACGTGACCAACGGCAAGGTCATCCGCCTGCTGGTGGACGACGAGCCCTTCGACCTGCGCTACGGGCGGCTGCTGTCCCACGAGCGGGTGCTGGACCTGCGCGCGGGTGTACTGCGGCGCACCTGCGAGTGGACCTCCCCTGCCGGCCGCACCGTACGGGTGCGCTCCACCCGGCTGGTGTCCTTCACCCAGCGGGCGATGGCCGCCATCGCCTTCGAGGTCGAGGCAGTCGACAGCCCGGTCCGCGTCGTGGTCCAGTCGGAACTCGTCGCCAACGAGCAGTTGCCGACGTCGGCGAAGGACCCCCGCGCCGCGGCGGTGCTCGAGTCGCCGCTGGCGGCAGAGGACCACCTCGCGGCCGGCAGGCGTCTGCGACTCGTACACCGCACCCGGCGCAGCGGGCTGCGAGTCGCCGTCGCCGCCGACCACACGGTCAGCGGACCCGACCGGACCCGGACGAGCAGCGAGTCCGGCGACGACATCGCCCGGCTCACCGTCACCTCCGCTCTCGACCCCGGGCAGCGGCTGCGCCTGGAGAAGTTCGTGGCCTACGGCTGGTCGAGTATGCGATCCCTGCCTGCCGTCAGCGACCAGGTGGACGCGGCGCTGGCGGCGGCCACCGACACCGGCTGGCCGGGACTCGTGGACGACCAACGGGCCTACCTGGATGCCTTCTGGGCTCACTCGGACGTCGAAGTCGACGGCGACGAAGAAGTCCAGCAAGCTGTCCGCTTCGCGCTCTTCCACGTCCTGCAGGCCGGCGCGCGGGCGGAACGGCGTGCGATTCCGGCAAAGGGTCTGACCGGCTCCGGATACGACGGTCATGCCTTCTGGGACACGGAGACGTTCGTTCTGCCCCTGCTGACGTACACCGCGCCGAGTGCCGTGGCCGAGGCACTGCGCTGGCGCCACGCGACCCTGCCCGCCGCGCGGGAACGGGCGGCCCAACTGGGCCTCCAGGGCGCGGCGTTCCCCTGGCGCACGATCGACGGCTCGGAGGGCTCCGCATACTGGCCCGCCGGCAGCGCCGCCTTCCACGTCAACGCCGACATCGCCGATGCCGTGGTGCGCTACGTCTCCATGACCGGCGACGAGCAGTTCGCCCGCGACAGCGCGGTCGAGCTTCTCGTCGAGACGGCCAGGCTGTGGAGGTCGCTGGGCCACCACGACGCGCACGGAGCGTTCCACATCGACGGCGTGACCGGCCCCGACGAGTACAGCGCGATCGCCGACGACAACACGTACACCAACCTCATGGCCCGGAGGAACCTGCTGGCGGCCGCCGACATCATCGAGCACCACCCCGAGCAGGCCGCCGCGCTCGGTGTCGACGAGGAGGAGAGCGCCGCCTGGCGGGACGCCGCCGAGGCCGTGCACATCCCGTACAACGCCGATCTGGGTGTGCACGAACAGCACACCGGCTTCACTCGCCACCAGCACTGGAACTTCGCGGCAACCCGGCCCGACCAGTACCCGCTGATGCTGCACTTCCCCTACTTCGACCTTTACCGCAAGCAGGTGGTCAAGCAGGCAGACCTGGTGCTCGCGATGTACACGTGCACGGACTGCTTCGACGAGGAGCACCAGGCCCGCAACTTCGCCTACTACGAGCCGTTCACATCTGTAGTCCAGCCGCCAGATTGCTGGACGACTCTCTGTAGCCGACGGGAAAGCCTGCCATCACGTGCGGAGACCACGTCTCTCCACCCCTACCTGGACCGCATCGACCACGACCCCTGGCTCGAGGCAAGGATCGCCGACACCGGCCCGGTCTGGCTCGACTTTTACGTCAACCCTCCGCCCACCTGAGACCCCCTTCTCGCAGACCGGACGCGGCACCATTTCGAACTGTTTGGGCTGGCCAAACTCTTCGCCGTCCAGGCCAACCGCACCCTGAACAACATCCGCCAGCACCTCATAACAAGCCAGGCGGCAGGCGGCAGGGAACTGGTCCGCTGTAGGCACGACGTCCTTTCCCCCTACGGCCGACGCGACTGAAGCTCTCTATCCATACGGCAGGCCCCTGGACGGCTGACTACTGCTTGCGCGCCACACCACCGAAGTCGTCGACCTCGGCGGGCGCTTGTTCTCCGGACTGGCTGGGGCGCCACCGGGAGACGGAGACCAGGCCGGGCTCCAGCAGTTCCAGGCCATCGAAGAACCGGGCGAGTTCTTCCGGGCTGCGGTTGATACGGGGGTTGTCGCTCGCCTCATTCCACTGCTCGATCATCTCGCGCATCTGCTGCGGGTTGAGTACCTCGGTGTCGTCGCAGAGCACGAGGTAGCTGCCGGAGGGCAGAGCGTCCATCAGGCGGCCGACGATGTCATAGGCGGTGTCGTCGGTGATGTGGGCGGTGATCCCCAGCAGTATCAGCGCGACCGGCTGGGTGAAGTCCAGTGTCTTGGCGGCCAGTTCCAGGATGGCGGTGGGATCGCGCAGATCGGCGTCGATGTAGTCCGTCGTCCCTTCGGGCGTGCTGGTGAGCAGCGCCTCCGCATGGGCCAGGACGACCGGGTCGTGATCGACGTAAACGATCCGGGTCTCGGGGACCAACCGTTGGGCGACTTCGTGGGTGTTGTTCGCGGTGGGCAGGCCGGTACCCACGTCCAGGAACTGGCGTATGCCGGCCTCGCCGACGAGGTACTCCACCGCCCGGACGAGAAACGCCCGCTGCGCCACGGCGATGTCGAGGATCGCCGGGTTGGCGCCCGCGATCTGGTCGCCGACCTCCCGGTCGATCTCGTAACAGTCCTTCCCCCCGAGCCAGTAATTCCAGATCCGGGCGGAGTGCGGCACACTGCTGTTGATCAGCGAGCGCTCAAGTGGCATGGGAACTCCCCGAGTTGGGCGGATGACACTCCATAACCTAGACGTGTGAACCAACGCGCGCCCGGAATCGCCGGCGCCGGCTCCGGGGGGTTCGGGGAGCCCGGCGTGCGAGGACTGGGAGACCGAGACCATGCGCGCCCACGGCTGGGCACGCACCGCGCCGCCGGAGCCTCCCGCCAGCAGACCTCCCGCCTGGCCTCACACCGCGCGGACGAGGCCGGGCACGAGCACGCCGAAGCCTCCGACACCCACGAGCTGACTCAGTACGGCGTGGCACCGTCTCAGGGGCCGTGCCATCAGCGATCCGGCCCCCGACGACCTGCTGGACCGGCTGCGCCACCTGCCCGTCATCATCGGGAGAGGTCCCTGCAGGGACGGCCTACCGTGCTCGTCGACGTCGACGACGGAGGTGGGCGACGGACGCACAGGCGCCGCGGACCGGGGGCCACTGCCGCCGTGCTACCGCCGCCATCGGCCGCAGTCGGCAGTCGGTTGCGGATTCGAGGGGACGACAAGGCCGAGTGCGTCGACGGCACGGACGGGGCAACCGCCCGGTGAGACCCTCGCGCACCCGCTGCAGGGGCACCTCAGGCGCGGCCCCGTCCGCGGGACGGCGGCAGGAGTGCGGAGGCGTGCGGAGGCCGGGATACGAGCCGCTGATGTACCGAGACCGGTGGGACGGGTGGGCAGGCTGGTCCACCTGCCCACCGGGCGGCACAGCTCGGCCTCCTCGTATCGGTGGCACTGCCGGTGCCAGATGAGGATTCCGGCGAGCCAGTGCTTGAGCTCCTGTGCGTACCCGGTGAGCGTGGCCCGTGTGTCGGAGTCGAGATCCAGCTGGTCGAACATCTCCGGCAGCTCGGTGGACACCACGCGTTCGAACTCCCGCATCCGTGAGGTCATCAGATCGGCGACGATGCCGAGCGCTTCGGTGAGGCCGCAGTCGAAGAAGTCCTGGACGACGAGGACGGCGTTGTGGATCTCACCCTCGAACTCGATCTCCTTCTGGTACGAGTACAGGTCGTTGATCAGGGCCGCGTAGTCCGCCGCCGAGTTCTGCATCGCCTGGACGGGACGGCTCCGGTACGCCTCCGGCGGTACCGTGCGCCGGAGGGACAGGCGGCACAGACTCATCGTGAGGTCCGCCCCGAAGGTCTTGCGCCGCATCTCGATGTAGTCGACCGGGTCGGGGATGCGGTTCTCCGCCGCGTTGCACAGTTCCCACACCCAGCTGCCGGTCATGTCCTCGATGGTGCCGCGGAACGCGCGTCGTGCGGCGGTCGTCATCGGGCCGACCGTACGGGACCACAGGTCCGCGAGCCCGCGTTCCAGCGCGTTCGCCGGGGTGGGGACCGCCGTGGAGTCCACCGGCATGAACGCGGACAGCCGCTCGTTGCACAGCCTGGCGCCGGTGATGTCGGACCGGGGTCCGAACACGGCGGGGTAGACGGCCGCGCCCGCCGCCCCGGGACGAGGAACGCGTGCGCAGGGCCGCCGCGGCCAGTACCGCCGGAGCCAGGAGCAGCAGGGCCAGGGTCATCAACGAGATCCCGTCGCGTGTCGCTCTGCGCGGCGGGGCCTGGTACGTCCGGTGCGTGACGGGCTGCGGGGTCGGCGCCGCCCGCTCCGGCTGCTTCGGCTTCTGGCTCGGCGTACCGGCCGCCTTCGAGGGGTGCGGCCGGGCCGGCACGGGAAGCGCGGCCTGCGGAGCTGTGACCCTCGGTGGGGAGGGCGTGGGGGTCGGGGAGGTAGGGGTGGGGGACGGGGCGCTCGGAGGCGAGGGCTCAGGACGCGGAGTAGGTGGGGGCGGTGCGGGCGGCGTGGCGGGCGGCCTCTCGCACGGTCGCTTCCACACGAGGCTCAACTGCAGCTGGGGCGCCGTGCGCGCTGTCACGGCCACGTACGAGTGTGGGCAGGCGTCACATCCCACGGTCACCAGGGAGTGGCTGCCCTCGGTGTCAACCATCGAACGGCATCCAGGCGCGGGCCACGCCGTCACTTCGACACGTACACCGTGGGGCGGCGAGCTGTCCGTATCGGCCGTCTCCGCCCGCACCGCACCGCTCGTGAATGCAACCGAGCCCAGCACGACAACGGCGGCCACGCTCACTCGCGTCAGTCCCCTGCGGGCCGACGTGATCCCCCACTCCGTCATGTCTTCAAGGCTGTGCAGGTAGACCTGCGGGCAATCGGGATACGTCGCGCTTCCGCCGGACGAGGCATGCCACGACCTGGTGTTCGAAGAGACAGGAGTCCGGGGATCCCGCAGGAGGCCCGGCCGGCCTCCGCCGACCCGCAGTAGCCGGCTGTCCGCCGGCACGATCAACTCCGCGGTGGCGTCCGCCCGCACGCCCCCGTGACAGCCGCCCCGTTCTCCTCTTCCGCCGCCTCCCACGGTCCCCCTCTGGGAGGGGCCGTGGTGCAGGGGAGGGGCCAGGGCGCGAGCTCGGTGGGCACTGGTGGAGGCGGGCCCGGCGCGGGGCGGTGTTCGGCGGCGTGGGTAGGTTTGGTGGCCACCGACCCAGGAGATGCCCCGTGCCCGGCCGTCCCAGCGTTTTGTTCGTGACTGATCTCGCCTACCAGGCCCGGGGGCGGCGCTACTGCGACGAGGACATCTTCCTGTCTTCGCGGCTGCGGAACGACTTCGACATCGCTTTGTGCCACCCGCTGGATGCCGCCGCTCTCATGGACACCTTCGACGGGGTCGTGGTCCGCAACAGCGGCCCCGTGCTGCACTACCAAAAGGAGTACGACGCCTTCCGGAACCGGGCCGCAGAGCGCGGCACCCGGGTCTGCAACCCGCTGTCCGGCCGGGCCGACATGGCTGGCAAACAGTACCTGCTGGACCTGACGGCAGCCGGATACCCGGTCATCCCCACCATCGACCGGCCCCAGAACCTCGGCGCGCTGCCCGAGACCGACCAGTACGTGGTCAAGCCCATGGCAGGGGCGGACTCCATCGGCCTCAACTTCGTCTCCCGGGACCAGCTGGAAGGCCTCACCTACGGCCACATTCTGGTCCAGCCCCGCATCGACTTCCGCTATGAGGTGTCGTTCTACTACGTCGACGACGCCTTCCAGTACGCCCTCCACGCCCCCGAACCCGAACGTCGTTGGGTCCTTGAGCCCTACCAGCCCACGGAAGCCGACCTCGGTTTCGCCCGCTGCTTCATCGACTGGAACACCCTAGGTCACGGTATCCAGCGCGTGGACGCCTGCCGTACCCAGGAGGGCGACCTTCTCCTGGTCGAGCTGGAAGATCTCAACCCCTACCTGTCCCTTGACCATGTCGACGACCCGACCCGTGACACCTTCGTCGCCAGCATGACCACCTCCCTCCACCAGTTCCTGGGCATCTCACCCCGCACCTGACCGGCACACCCCCGATCACCTCAACTGACGCCGGCAAGTGTGCAGGCAGTGATGGCCCCGGCGTACAGGTCGACCTTCGACTGCGAGTGACAGAGGCCGACGCGCCCACGGGCTCGGGATGGCCTTTACCGACGTGGGGTTCGCCGATTTCTCCATCGACTGACTCGCCCCGGCCCCCCGTTAGCGGGCGCGGTCATGCATGCAGGGCCAGGGTGGCCGCGGCGTCGTCGTATCCGCCGGGGCGGGCGGTGGCGAGCTGCTGGGAAGAGGCGCCGGCGAAGAGCGCGGCGGCGAGGCCGGCGGCCAAGCGCGGGGGCGTCGGTCGCGGGCCGGAGGGCGGGTACCTGCTCGGCGACCGCGATCGTCAGGCTCAGCACGCCGGCGTCGTAGGGGCTACTCGTTCCTCGGCAGCCGCTTCACGTTGAGTGAGACGGTTATCTCACCTGGTCGGTGCCCCAGTGCCGGCCTTCCATCTGGTCCTGCGGGGCGCTGTGTCACGCCGGGCGGATGTTCTCCGCCTGCGGGCCCTTCTGGCCCTGCACGACGTCGAACTCAACTTTCTGCCCCTCCTGCAGCTCGCGGAAGCCCTGAGCGGCAATGTTGGAGTAGTGGGCGAAGACGTCGGGTCCGCCGCCCTCCTGCTCGATGAAGCCGAAACCCTTTTCGCTGTTGAACCACTTCACTGTGCCCTTGGCCATGGCCTGCTCCTTCGAGGAACCCCGGGCTCGCACTCTGCAGACCCGGGATGTGACTGCCCTGATCCGGAGAGGCGCTGAACAGCAAGAACGCCCATGATCGTGATCACGGGCGAACTGGACTTCGGAACCACGACAGCTGAATACCGACGCTACACCGCGCGGTCGGCAGCCGCTATCGGCGCGGCCGCGGATCGTCGCGCTTTCCCCGGCTGTCGCGTGGGAAACGGCGGGCCCGCCGGTGACGGGCCGGACGCTCCCCTGCGCACGTCATCCCATGACATCAGTGGTGGCAGGCAAGGTGGCGGGCATGACCACACCAGTCGCAGTGATCGTGGATGCCTGCGCCGGACCCGCCGACGGTGCCTTCCGGCGCGTCAGGGCTTGCGGCCGATGAAAGCAAGCAAGCGAGTCTGGACGTCGGCTGTCTCAGGCATTTCGACTCGCGGGCCGTACTGCCCGCTCGCACGGAGAACGTCGTCGAGCGGCATCATCCCGTCGAGCAACTGGGCGCATTTGACGGGATCGAGTTGTTCGTCCTGGCCGGTGGCCCGTGCCAGGTCCCAGGTGTGCATGAAGACATCTGCGGTGTAGAACCGGTCGACCGCCTGGTCCAGTGGGATCTCACCGATGTGCGGATTAGACAGCAACTTGTGTGCGGTGGCCGGATCGTCGAGGAGGGCCTGAACTCCGTCGCGGTGCATCGCCCAGGCGGCCACCGGGTCGTCGTCCACTGAGGGCCCTTTCGGCAGTTCGACTCCGGCGCCGGCTTCGAGGAAGGCGGGGAACCACTCGACGAGGTGGCGGACGACGTCCCGGGCGGCCCACCCCTCGCACGGCGCCGGGTTGTCCCATGCCTCTGGATCCGTGCCGCGTACGCGGTCGGTGAATGCGCGAGCCACGGTGCGGTGCTCATCGGCTGATGTTCTCGCTGCCATGATCAAGATCCTGTCTCGGTGTGCCGGTCGACGTGCCGGCCGACGCTGTTGCTCTGTTGGCTGCCGAGCAGCTCGTCAAGCCGCTCGTGGCCTTCGCGGACGCCGTGGTCCATGCCGCTCTTGAGCATCGAATCGCGGGCTTCTATGGAGTCCATGAGCGACTTGCCGGTGACCCGGGTGCGGCCACCAAGGTCCTCGAAGACGGCCGTCTCCAGGCTGACGCCGTCCGGATAGCCCTCGTAGGTGAAGGTCTGCACGATGCGCTCGTCGGGGCGCACCTCGTGGAACACACCGTGGAAGCCGTACTCGGTTCCGTCGTCGTCGCGATGCACATAGCGATAGGAGCCGCCGCTGCGCGCGTCGTACTGGTCGATCCGCATCGTGAGCCGGCGTGGGCCGAGCCACTGGACGACCAGATCGGGGTCGGTGTACGCCCGGAACACGTGCTCCGGCGGAGCGTCGAACTCCCGGGTGATCACGATTGTGGGCAGATGCGGGTCGGCGACGATCCGTCTCGTTGCGGTGGTGCGTGTCCGTGGTGCTCATGATGCCGCCTCTTTCCCCTGGGTGTCCGTCACCGGCTGCTCGCCCATCTGTCCAAGGAGGGCATCGAGTCGGAGAAGACGGTCCTCCGCCTCGCGCCGATATCGCTCGATCCACTTCGTCATCAGGTCGAAGACCTCTGCCTCGAGGTGGCAGGGCCGCCGCTGGGCGTCTCTGCTGCGACTGACCAGACCAGCGTCCTGAAGGACCTTGATGTGCTTGGACACGGCCTGCACCGTGACCTCGTGCGGCTCGGCCAGTTCGTTGACCGTGGCGTCCCCGGCGGCGAGCCGGGCCACGATGTCGCGCCGAGTGGGGTCGGCCAGTGCAGAGAACACCAGAGACAGTCGGTCGTCAGCCACTTCGCACCCGGTTCGGTGCCCTGATCATGGCGGCCTCCAGCCGCTGCCGCGCTCACACACCCGCCGTCACCTCGGCTGGTATCCGCACCACACCGACATGCTGACCATGGTCGGAGAACCTCGCTTGAGAGAGGAGGCTTCCGCCCGCCCGTAACTGTCGCCCCCGCGAGGGCTGGGTACACATCGCTCCACTGCACCAACACGGCAGCCTCCTGGCCTGGGACAGGGCCGCCCGCCCCACAAGGTGTGGGCGTTGATCGCCAGCAGGCACCGATACCGCTGCGGGTTACGCGGCGTGCTGCACCTGGGGGGGATCGTCGTCGCCACTGCACGTCACGCAGTGTCTGCAGGACGATCGTCAGCCGGCGTCGTCGAGGACCTCGCGCAGCTTGCGTGCGAAGGCCTCGGGCTGCCCGGGGTAGCCGAACTCGCCGTCGAGGAAGCCGCCGTGGTGGCTCGGGAACACCGTTGCCTGCTGACCGAGCAGCTCGGCCGTGGCCTCCGAGGTGCGTCCGGTGAAGGTGTCCCGCGACTCCTCGCCCACTGCGATCACGATCCGCGTCGGCGCCGCAGTGAGCGCGTCGACGTCCGGCTGGTAGCTGCTGACCGCCCAGGACCGGTCGGACAGCAGCGGATCGTCACGAGAGCCGTCATCCTCGGCCGGCATCCCGAAGGCGGCGGGATCCGGCACGGGCTGGGCGAAGTAGTCGTCGGTGAACTCGCCCTGCCACGACGTCATCACGATGAAGGCCGCCATGCCGGCACCCCAGCCCTTCTCCTGGTACGCATCCCGCATGCCGGCCCGGGCGCGCTCGGCAGCCTTGGCGTCGGGGAGCACCGCAATGAGCGGCGGCTCGTGCGCCACCAGGGTGGTCACGTCCTCGGGGTACGCCGCCACGAGGGCGAGCGCGGTCACCGCACCGCCGCTGCTCGCGAACATCTCGACCGGACCCGCGCCGAGCGCCTTGATGACGGCGTGCACGTCGGCAGCCTGGATCTGGGGTGCGTGGTCGACGCGGCCGTCCTTGCGGGTACTACGACCAAGGCCACGCGGGTCGTAGGTGATCACGGTGCGCTCGGGGAAGTGCGACGCCAACGCGCCGAAGCCGCTGGCGTCCATGGGCTGACCGATCATGATCAGCGGTGGGCGTCCGTCGGCGGTCGGCAGCGGACCGTGGACGTCGTAGGCGAGGTCAGCCCCGGGAGTCTCGAGCATCTGTGTAGTCATAACCGTGTAGACCCCGTCCCCATCGAGAACTCATCGGTCGCTGTGCCCGCAGTGCCCCGACATCTGTCACCGGTTCGCAGTCTGGCCTCGGGGCAGCTTGGCGGCCTGCGCGAACAGGCCCTTGCTCGGCACGCTCGGCCTCCAGTGGTCGGCCACCGGGCTGATCCGGCGACGGAGCGCAGCAGTTGCCACTGCTCCTGGAGGGCCGTTGCGTCTGCCCGTCTGTCAATGTCGGTGGAGACGCACACGCCGGCCAACCCCGCAGAGGCAGCCGAAGCAGGCGAATCCGTGCGCCTGGCATTCATCTGTATGTGGCTGCGGGCAGGCAGGACAGTATCCCCGGGCCTCACCTACAGCCCATGGGGACGATCGTCCGGCTGAAGCCCCATGGAGCCCTCCGCCGAGAGGCAACCGCCCTCCGCACGCCACCACCTCACTGCCCCGGCTGGTCTCCCCCGTCCCGCCGGGGCTTTCGGCGGCGCGACGACCATGGCAAGGTCAGCGTGATCGTGAATATGCCGTGGGTGAGGGGAAGTTCGTGGACACGCAGGTATGGGACGCACTGGTCGCATCGATGAAGAACGCGTACACCGCGGGCCTGGGCGAGGGAGCGGTGCCCCGCCCGGTCATCATGCCTCTGGTGCGCGGCGAACTGGTCGGCCTGGTCTGGGTGCGCCCCTTCAAGGCCGGCGAGGACGCACTCACCGGCATTGCCGCGCTCTCGAACATTGCCGCGGCGGCCGGGGCCGACGAAGTCGTCCTTGCCTGGGAGAGCCACGACGTTGCCACCGCCTGCCGGCTGCCCCTCGTCGGGCCGGCGCCGTGCCTGAACATGGTGCACGCCACGAAGGACGGCCACGTCCTCCACCAACTGCCCTACACCGAGCCGTCCGTGGCCCAAGCCCCCGAGGGCCCGGCCCTGGTAGGACCCCACTGGCTTCCTGCCCTCGAGCCCCAGCGAGGCGGCGAGCTGGTCCCGCCGATCCAGGCCGCCGTCAACTACTCCTTCACACCGCTCGAGCTGGACCACCCCTCCCCCTTTGGTGTCACGGTCCTCCTGATGGAAGAAGACGGCTACAGCGTGCGCCTGACCGAGACATTCGCCCGCTGACCCGGCGCAGGCGGCGGACATCCGACGCCCGCCAGGCCCTGAGAATGAGACCCGGAGCCGGATCCGGGCAGCACCCAACGCCAGACGCGGAAGCGCCGCCGACCGGCGAGCCCCGGCCACACCCGACCACACACCGCACACGCGCCTCCGGAGAATCTGTGCAGGAGTGCCACATGGGCTGCACACAGCCTTTCGGCAGCCCCGTTAGCGTTGCTGGCTGCTCGATCTCACGTGCGGCCGTTCCCGGGCCGCAGCCCGGCGGGTCGACGGGACGTCAACTCAGGAAGACCGCACATGGACTATTGCTCCTCGTGTCACCGGCATCTCAACGGCGCCCTCGTGTGCCCGGGGTGCGGCGCGTACGCCCCGGACATCGCTCCCCCGGCGGTCGAGGGTCGCGCCCTGCCGACGACGACCGAAACGGCGGTGACCGCAACGTCGCAATGGTTCACGGCCTCCCGGACGCGGCACGGCAGCGATCTTCGTGGCGAGGCAGCGGGCGGCGACGGCACGGATGAGGTCCCGCACACCGGGTCTTCCGACGGCCTGGGAGCAGCGCCGCAGGGGCGGGCGGCGCGGCGTCGCCAGCTGGCACGATGGAAGAAGAACAAGCGCCGGGCCGTGGTCGCGACCGCTGTCGCACTCGTCGGGGGCGGCCTGACCGTCGCCGCGCTGGACCGGCCCTCGACCGACCGGGCCGAGGCGGCAACGGCGCCGGACGACACGAACAAGGACGACGCATACAAGGGTGTCCCGGAGGAACCGCCGGCACTGCCCACGCTTCCGGCACCGACCCAGCCCGATACCAGCCGGTCTTCGCGCACTCCCCCCGTACGACCGCCTGCGGCCGATCTGCCGCGTGAGAAGTCCCCCGCCCCCGCGCGCCGCACGACGCGGACGGTCACCCGGCCCGACGCCGCAGCCCCTGCGCAACCGACTCCGGCGGCGCCGGCGACGTCGGGGCCGCAGTCGCAGACCGACTCACCGAACTCTCCCGAGACGGACCAGGGCGGCACCGGAAGGGCAGCGGAGCAGCCGCCCCCGGCCGCCGACGGCTCGGACTCGGGAACGTCCTCCGGGGCCACCCAGCCCAGCCCCTCCCCGAGCGCGACGTCCCCATCGGAGATCTGCCTGCTCGTGGTGTGCATTGGCTGAGTACGCGGCACCCCGCTCCCCTGCGTCCTCAGAGCACTCATGGCCCAGCCTCAAGCCGGCGTGGCCTCGGCAGCGGGACCGAGGCCACGGCTGTCGCAACGCGTGACGCCCTCGCCTCCTGGCATCGAGGAGTGTAGACATGGGCACATGCTCCGCCACTCGGGTCGATCCCGGCCCCAGTCGACCTCCTCTGCCATCGGTCTGCGCGCACGGCTTGGGCGTGCCGGTGCTCGCCGGGCGCACGAGCAGCGGGCACGACAGGTCTCGCACGGGTCTGCCGCAGAGCAAGAACCGCCCGCGGACGGGCCCCGGCGCAAGCCGGCCGACAGATTCCGGTCGGCGTTGAGCGGGCGAAGCGTCGCCGGGCAGGTCTTCGTGCTGCAGGTCGTGATCGTGCTGATGCTGGTCGTGGCCGCGGTGGTGGCGCTGGTGCTGCAGGTGCGGCACGACAGCACAGAGGAGGCCCGCAACCGTTCACTCGCCGTCGCCGAGACGTTCGCCAATTCCCCGGGCCTGCGCGAGGCATTGCGTGGTTCCGACCCCACGGCTGTGCTGCAGCCGCGTGCCGAAGCCGCACGCGTGCGGTCGAAGGTGGACTTCGTCGTTGTGATGAACGTCGACGGGACCCGCTATACGCACCCCAAGCCGGACAGGATCGGCAAGAAGTTCGTCGGGACCATGGAACCCGCGCTGGCCGGCCGTTCCATCACCGAGGAGATCGAGGGAACCATCGGGCCGCTGGTTCAGGCCGTGGTTCCGGTCAAGGCTCCCGACGGATCGGTCGTGGGCCTGGTGTCGGCCGGTATCACGACCGCCAATGTGGGTGGCGTCGCGGAGAGGCAGCTGCCGATCCTCCTCACGGCCGCGGCTGCGGCACTCGGCCTGTCCACGGCGGGGACAGCGCTGGTGAGCAGACGACTGCTGCGCCAGACGCGTGGTCTGGGTCCGTACGAGATGACCCGGATGTACGAGCACCACGACGCCGTGCTGCACGCCGTCCGGGAGGGAGTGATCATCGTCAGCGGTTCGGGGCGGCTGCTGCTGGCCAATGACGAGGCCCGGCATCTGCTCGGCCTGCCCGCCGACGCCGAGGGCCGGCAGATTCTCGAACTCGGTCTTGACGCGGACACCGCCGGGCTCCTGGCCTCGGGACGCGTCGCCACGGACGAGGTACACCCGGTCGGAGACCGGCTGCTGGCGATCAACCAGCGGCCCACGGACCGCCAAGGAGGCCCGCCCGGCAGCGTCGCGACGCTCCGCGACACGACTGATCTGCGCGCCTTGTCCGGACGGGCCGAGATGGCACGTGAACGCCTCAAGCTGCTGTACGACGCCGGGGTGGGCATAGGCACGGACCTGGACGTCGCACGCACCGCGGAAGAGCTCGCGGAGGTGGCCGTCCCGCGGTTCGCGGACTTCGTCACCGTGGATCTGGCCGACGCCGTGCTGAACGGGGAGGATCCGAACAAGGTCACCGATCTGCGCCGCACGGCGTTCAGCGGAATCCGTAAGGACGCCCCTCTGTACCCGGTGGGCGAGCGCATCAGATTCGTCGCTTCCTCACCCCAGGCCCGTAGCCTCGACACCGGCCAGGCTGTCGTCGAGCCGAACCTCAAGGACGCCCCCGGGTGGCAGGCCCAGGATCTGGAACGCACCGAACAGGTCGTCGCGTACGGAATCCACTCGCTGATCAGCGTCCCCCTGCGGGTGGGAGGCCTGGTGCTGGGTGTGGCCAACTTCTGGCGCTCTCAGAAGCCGGAGCCCTTCGACACGGAGGAGGTGGCCCTGGCGGAGGAACTGGTCGCCCGGGCCGCGGTCTCCATCGACAACGCGCGCCGCTACACCCGCGAGCACACGATGGCCGAGACGCTGCAACGCAGCCTGCTGCCGCGCAACCTGCCCGAGCAGAATGCACTGGATGTCGCCTACCGCTATCTGCCCGCGCAGGCGGGGGTGGGCGGGGACTGGTTCGATGTGCTGCCGCTGCCCGGCGCCCGGGTCGCCCTTGTCGTGGGCGATGTCGTCGGCCACGGCCTGCACGCCGCGGCCACGATGGGCCGGCTGCGTACCGCGGTGCACAACTTCTCCGCCCTGGATCTGCCGCCCCATGAACTCCTCGGCCTCCTCGACGAGTTGGTCGGCCGCATCGATCAGGACGAAGCGGAGGACAGGGGTGCCGCGATCACCGGCGCCACCTGTCTGTACGCGATCTACGATCCGGTCTCCCGGCAGTGCAGTGTCGCGCGCGCAGGCCACCCGCAGCCCGCGCTGATCCGGCCCGACGGCAGCGTCGACTTCCCCGAGGTTCCGGCGGGTCTCCCGCTCGGCGTCGGGGGTCTCCCGTTCGAGACGGCCGATCTCGAGCTGGCCGAGGGCAGCCGTCTCGTGCTCTACACCGACGGGCTTGTCGAGGACCGGGAACGGGACATCGACGTGGGGCTCGAGTTGCTGCGCACCGCGCTGGCCGGGGCCGACAGGTCGCCGGAGGACACCTGCCGGGTCGTACTCGACGCGATGCTTCCCGCCCGGCAGAGCGACGACATCGCCTTGCTCGTGGCCCGTACCAGTGCGCTGTCGGCGGACCGGATCGCCGACTGGCAGGTGCCCTCCGATCCGGCGGCCGTCGCCGACGTACGCGAATCGGTCACCCGGCAGCTGGCTCAGTGGGGGCTGGACGACCTGGCGTTCGCGACGGAGCTGATACTGAGCGAACTGGTCACCAACGCGATCCGTTACAGCAGCGGCCCCATCCGTGTCCGGATGCTGCGCGACCGGAGCCTGATCTGCGAGGTCTTCGACAGCAGCAGCACTTCACCGCATCTGCGTTATGCGGCCACCACCGACGAGGGCGGGCGCGGCCTGTTCCTCGTCGCGCAGCTCGCCGAACGCTGGGGCACCCGCTACACCCCCACTGGCAAGATCATCTGGGCGGAACAGCCGCTGCCCTGAGAGCCGGGAGGTGGGCGCAGAGCCTCCGGGGCCGGTTGTTCGCCCCGTGAACGGGATCAACTTCAGTGCAAGAACCCGCTGTTGGTCCCGGACATGGCCGTCCACCCTTTCGGGTGGGACCTTCGAGCTGTCAGACTCCGGACGTGCCCGACTTCGACATGCTCGTCATCGGATCCGGCCCGGGCGGCCAGAAGGCCGCCATCGCCGCGGCCAAGCTCGGCCGCCGGGTCGCCGTCATCGACCGCCCCGACATGGTCGGCGGGGTCTCCATCCACACCGGGACCATCCCCTCCAAGACCCTGCGCGAGGCGGTCCTGTATCTGACCGGCCTCACCCAGCGTGATCTGTACGGCCAGAGCTACCGTCTCAAGGAGGACATCACCGTCGCCGACCTGACCGCACGGACCCAGCACGTGGTGGGCCGCGAGGTCGACGTCATCCGCAGCCAGCTGTCGCGCAACCACGTCTCCCTGTTCGCCGGCACCGGCCGCTTCGTCGACGACCACACCGTCGCGCTGCGCGAAGTGACGGGCCACGAGCGGCTGTTGAGCGCCGGGCACATCATCATCGCCACCGGCACCCGCCCTGCCCGGCCCGCCAGCGTCGAGTTCGACGACCGGACGATCATCGATTCGGACAAGGTCCTCAATCTGGAGCGGGTGCCGCGGTCCATGGTCATCGTCGGCGCCGGCGTGATCGGCATGGAGTACGCCTCCATGTTCGCCGCTCTCGGCAGCAAGGTCACCGTGGTCGAACAGCGGCCTGGGATGCTCGACTTCTGCGACATCGAGGTGATCGAGTCGCTGAAGTACCACCTGCGGGACCTGGCCGTCACCTTCCGGTTCGGGGAGACTGTCGCCGCGGTCGAACGTCATCCGCGGGGCACTCTCACCATTCTGGAGAGCGGCAAGAAGATACCTGCGGACGCCGTGATGTACTCCGCGGGCCGCCAGGGCCTCACCGACGACCTCGAACTCGACAAGGCCGGTCTGTCCGCCGACCGACGCGGCCGGATCAAGGTCGACGAGCACTACCGCACCGAGGTGCCGCACATCTACGCCGTCGGCGACGTCATCGGCTTCCCGGCGCTGGCCGCGACCTCGATGGAGCAGGGGCGTACAGCGGCGTACCACGCCTGCGGCGAGCCGGTGAACCAGATGGACGGCCTTCAGCCGATCGGCATCTACACCATCCCGGAGATCAGCTTCATCGGACGGACCGAGGACCAGCTCACCGAGGAGTCCGTACCGTACGAGGTCGGCATCTCCCGCTATCGCGAGCTGGCCCGGGGGCAGATCATCGGCGACTCGCACGGCATGCTGAAGCTGCTGGTCTCGCCGGACGACCGCCGGCTCCTCGGCGTGCACTGCTTCGGCACCGGGGCCACCGAGCTGATCCACATCGGGCAGTCGGTGATGGGCTGCGGCGGCACGGTCGACTACCTGGTCGACGCGGTGTTCAACTACCCCACGCTCGCGGAGTCCTACAAAGTCGCAGCCCTGGATGCGACGAACAAGATCCGGCAGATCGACCGGCTCAGGGATTGATACCGGCCAGCTCAAGGATGGATGAGGAGGACCTCGCGTCGATGACGGCAGCCGATTCGAGCCATTTACGTTGCTGGGGTGCCCCGCGACCGCCTCCGGCGCCCGTGCCGCCGGGCCGGTCGGCTGGGCCTCCGTCAACGGCGGCACCACCGGGGCAACCGGAGCCGGGCCGGAATCGGTGTGGACGGTGTCGACGCGTGCGGAGCTGAAGGAGCCGGCCTCGTGGCCGCACCCCTTGGCGACGTGCGACTTCACGGCTTCACGACATCACGGCTCAACGGCTTCACGGCTTCACGGCTTCACGGCTTTCGAGCGACGCCACCCACAGCGATCACTTCGCCTTCAGAGCCGGTCGTTGTGGGGTCGGGGCGCCAGTCGGTGATGGGTACGACGCCGGGCTCCAGCAGTTCCAGGCCGTCGAAAAAGCCCGCGAGCTGCTGCGGGCTGCGCAGGTGGTACGGGGCCGCGCCGCTCTCGTTGTAGAGGCGGGTGGCTTCGGCGTTGGCCTGGTTGGTGTCCACGCTGTCGTTGAACGCGAGGTAGCTGCCGGACGGCAGCGCCCCCATGAGCGTGCTGACGATGGACCGCGCTTCGTCGTAGTCGGCGATATGCCCGCTGACCTGCATCAGTGTGAGTGCCACCGGCTGAGTGAGGTCGAGGGTACGGGCCGCTTCGCGCAGCACGGTGCCGGGGTCGTGCAGGTCCGCGTCGATGTAGTCGGTCACTCCCCCACGGGTGCTGGTCAGCAGTGCCTGGGCATGGGCCAGGACCAGGGGGTCGTTGTCGACGTAGACGATGCGGGCGTCGGGGGCCACCCGCTGGGCGATCTCGTGGGTGTTGTCCGCCGTGGGCAGGCCCGTGCCGATGTCGAGGAACTGGCGGATCCCGGCCTCACCGGCCAGGTGGCGCACGGCGCGGCCGAGGAAGGCCCGTGAGTCGCGGGCGAGGTCGGTGATGCCGGGGAAGACCTCGCGGAAGGCGTCGCCTGCTTCCTCGTCGACGGGGTAGTTGTCCTTGCCGCCGAGCCAGTAGTTCCAGATCCGGGCCGAGTGCGGCACTGCCGAGTCGATCTTCGCTGATGCCGCGGTGTCGGGGGCGGGCGAGTCCTGCGTCACCGGACAGCCTCCTTCTGTGAAACCATCGTTGGCCTTGGGCATCCAACGTAGAGTCAACTGCCCTCGTTCCACCGGGGCTTTGCGGGTTGAGGTCCCTCTCGACTGCCCGCGTCGCACGCGCTGCCGCCTCCTGACCGTGAGGCAGGAGGCGGCCCGTTGTCGGCGTCCGTCGGTGGTTACAGGGGGATGCGTGCCTGGGCGGTGGAGATGACCGGCTCGCGCCGGCGGTGGCGCTGCTCGTACTCGGCCACCTCGCGGGCCACGCTCAGGGAGACGTTCTGCAGCTGGGCCATGATCTCGCTGGGGTCCATGGTGTCGTAGCCCGGCCACGGTTCGCCGCCGCGCAGCTGCTCGATCGTGTCCAGGACCGCGTCCCGGTTCGCGTGAGCCCGCTCGTAGCCCTCGATCACCGTCAGGTCGGACTGTGACAGCGGGCGCAGCCGCTTCTTGGTCTCGTCGAGGCCGAGCCGGCCGTACCCGGCGATCGGCAGGTCCTCCTCCCGGGTCACCGCGCCCTGGACCTCCTCGGCCATCCGTGTCACTCCGGGCATCTCGCGGACCACGCCCTCGGCCGCGGACCTGGTCTGGCGGCTGCCGGTCTGGACGATGTCCCGTAGCCGGTCGGCGGTCGTCCGCACGACGTGCATGAGCTCGTCCCGCACGCTGCCTTCGTGCTGCGGGCCGAAGCCATTGCCCGCGGCCACCACGGCCCGCGCGTGTGCGGCGACGCTGTCCTCCAGTTTCTCCAGCAGCTCCTGGTCCTGGCGGCGCAGCGAACCGAGCAGATCGGCGGCGGCCTGGTCCTGGATCTCTTCGGCGATGCTCTCCCCGGCGCGGGACGCGGCCAGCGCCCGGGCCGCGGCCGTGAACTCGTTCTCGGAGTTCTTCAGCAGCCGCAGCTCATTCGCCTGCCGGCCGCCCAGCAGCCCGGTCACCAGGGACGACCCGATCGCCAGCGGGAGCATGGCCGTACGCATGGCGCTGCGCGTGACGAGCCCCGCCATGTCGACCGTGCTGCCGAGCAGGCCGCGCGGGTGCGTTTCGCGTAGGTGATGCTCGATCCGCTGAAGGCTGTCCAGGACCTCGGCGACCTGGCGCTCCAGCATCTGGCGGTACGGACCCGGAGGCGTGACCGTCACATCCGCCCGGAACCGGTCGGCGACTGCGGCATGTGTCTGCCGGGCATCTTCCAGCGCCGGTGCCAGCGCCTGCGTCATCACTGCCATCTGCTACTCCCTGAGTGGGGGATCGGGCGGCTGTCCGCCGCGCGCGGGGAACGGCTGCTCGTCGGCCCTTTCCACGGCCGGGCAACCCTCACCATCCTGCGAGACCCCCACCGTGAACGCCCGGCGAGCGGCGCTCGGCGGACGGGCACCGCACGGCTCCGGGGCCCCGCCCGGTGCGGACTTCCCACGCCGTGCCACACCTGCTGGATTACTCCGTACGGGTGACGGCGCCCTCTTGGCGGCAGCGGCCCGTTGGTGCGGTGCCTGTGCGGTGGGCCCTGCTTTCCGGGCAGCGAAATGCCGCCGCATCGTCTGACGGCGCCTTCACGGGGGATAGTCACTCATGCACCGTCGACCTCATCACCTCTACACATAAGGGCGCCTGATGGAGGCTCCGGGGAGACCCTGCGTAACCTCCCCGGTACGCAGTAGGTTCGGGATCAGAACGCGCGCGGCCACGTGGCCGCGCGCGTTCTGGATCGAGATGAGGGGAGAACCGTGCGTCGTGGAGACGAATTCGCCGGCCGCTATGTCCTCAATGAGGTCATCGGCGAAGGGCGGAGCGGTGATGTGTGGCTGGCCCACGACAAGGTGGTCGGGCAGGACGTCGCGCTGAAACCGGAGCGGATCGAGGGCGACCGCGAGACCGCGGTACGGCGGCTGCTGGGCGAGCCGCGCGCCATGGCCAAGTTCCGCGATCACCCCCACGTCGTGACCCTCTTCGATGTCGTGACCGTCCCACAGGACGGCGACAGCGAGGGAGGCGGGGAGGACACGTATTGGTTCATCATGGAGTACGTGCCTGGCGGCGGCCTGGACCGGGAGTCACCGATGTCCCCCCAGCGGGCGGCCCGCATCGGTGCCGAGCTCGCCGACGCACTCACCGCCCTGCACGAGACGGGCATCGTGCACTGCGACATCAAGCCCGCCAACATCGGCCTCACAGGGCGCGGCACCGCGAAGCTGCTGGACTTCGGTGCCGCCCACCGGGCCGGCGGCACGGAAACCGTCACGGCCAACGGCCCGTCCAGCTTCACTCCGGCCTATGCCGCACCCGAGCTGGCCCGCGGGAACATCCCCCAGCCGGCTTCGGACGTGTTCTGCCTGGGCGCCACGCTCTACGCGCTGGTCACCGGCTCGCCGCCGCGCGGCAACGCGTGTGACGGGGACGATGAGCACGGGCAGGAAGGCGTCGAGGAGGAGGACACCGAACGCCTCACCCACTGGAAGGCCGAGCGGGGCGTCGTCGAGATGGACGCCGAGGCCGTGGGACCGCTGCATCCCGTCCTCACCGCCATGCTCCAGCGCGATCCTCGGCAACGTCCGGAAGCGGCCGAGGCCAAGCGGCTCCTGGCTGCCATCGCCGGGCCCGAGCGGGATGCCGGCGAGCGGACCCTTGATGACAATGACAATGACAATGACAAGCCGCCTGGGCGCGGGCGGCGGCGCTGGCCATTGCTGGCCGCGGCCCTCGGCATCAGTGCCGCCATGGCCTTGACCCTTGTCTTCGTCCCCGATGACGACGGCGACGACACGCATGACACCGACCAGGCCGGTCAGAGCCAGCTCACGGACGAGGCCTCGAACGGCTCGGGAAACGGCTCGGGGCAGTCCCTGATCGGCGATCCGCACACCGCCGACCTGTGCAAGCTGGCCGACCCCACTGCTCTCGGGCAGTTCGGCGAGGCCCAAGTGGACGTGGACTACGGGAACTTCGACCGCTGTGACGTGCTCGTCCACACCGACGAGGAGACCCGTATCGATGTGTCGCTGGACCTCCAGCCGGGCTCACGTCCCGAGTCGTCGCAACCCGCCAGGACCGTCGGGAAGATCGGCATCATGGAGAAGGAGCCGCAGGACGACGAGTGCGGGCTGCTTCTGGTGCCTGACGCCGGATCCGACGGCATTCTCGTAGAGGTTCGCGTCAACGTGGGTGACGGCACGGTGACCGGCGGCGCCGCGACTTTGTGCACGGTCGCCAACTCGGCCGCCCAGAGCGCGGCCGACGTGCTGAACCAGGGGCCGATCCCCCGCCGTTCCTCGCCCTACCCGAAGGACTCGCTGGCCTGGTCGACCGCCTGCGATCTGCTCGACGCCAAGGCGCTGTCCGTCATGCCCGGCATCAAAGCCGGCGCGCCCGCGGACATCGATGTCGCGAAGTGGAGATGCGAGTGGTCCAGCGACGTCGACGATCTGGAGACGGAGGTGAGCTTCTTCCGCGATCAGCCCAAGACCGCGGCGGACGGCGATCCCGTCCGGCTCAGCGGCTACGACGCCATCGTCGAAGCCGAGGAGGACACCTGCTCGGTCTTCGTCGAGTACCGCAGGTACAGCGGCAAGGACGCCGAAACGGCCGCCGAGATGCTCCGCCTGCAGGTCGACGGTCGTCGCCCGGCCGGCGAACTCCGCTCGATGGCCACGGCCCTGGCGAGGTCGGCTGCCGCGAAGCTGCCTCCGCGCTGACGCCCGGCGCCCCCGCCAACGGGACGCGCGGCCGGTACGCGGAACGGCGTACCGGCCGCAGGCGCGTGAATTGCAGTCCGGTTTTCGGATTCCCACTCGCATGGTTTCCCATTCTTCACATCTGCGAGCGGAAGATGAATTTCGTCAGAGGTGGCGTACTCGCACGGCTACTCCGTGTCCGATCAAGAGGTAGATCACGGCAGGCAGGCCATAATTGAGAAGGACGCGGAGCCCTTCTGTGTCCATCGTGAAAATGTCTTGCGACCACCACGCCAGCCAGTCGGCAGTGCCTTCCACGAACTCGACGAAGACGTTCGCCTGGTTGGCTTCGAGCAGGTAGAGCAAGATCCACAGGCCCAGGAACACGGCGGCGACATCCGCGATGGTATGGATGGCCAGGGCTGCCCGCCTCGCCACGGAGCCGTCTCTTGGCCTTTCCTGGCGGTGGTTGCGAACCTGGCTGTGGTCGTATTGCTGGTTTCCCGGTACGGGTTCGAAGTTACTCACGGGGATTCCCATCCGACGGGTGCACAATTCTCGGCGGCGGACGCGTGCGGGGCATTTTCCGCGCCTTATGGAAACTGCGCCGGGCCCGAATGACGCGTTACACGTCGCCGCAATACGTCCGATATCAACGGTTATTCGCCACCAGACAGCGATGCGGGCTCGGGTATGACACCCGCCGGTGTGGCCGCCGCTGCGACATCCGTGACCCCCATTACGGGGCACATCAGCCCCGATGCATGCAGGAATCGCAATATACAAATGTCGCAATGCGCTGTCGCCCGCAAGAGCCACCGGGCGCACGTCGGCCACATCGACTAGGTGCACGAAGGCCACCGTCACGCCTCCCACGAGGGGCAGCGGGACGACCACTGACGGCCGGTGGCGACTGGCGCCGGATACGGGCAGGTCACGCACCGAATCGGACCCATTGCCACATGCTAACGTCTGCATATGGCAACGACTTCCCCTCCCCCGGCGAGCGAGCCCGCGGACACCCTGCAGGCCGCCAGTGAGCTGCTGCGAGCCCTGGCCTCGCCCGTGCGCCTCGGCATCGTCCGCGAGCTGTCCACCGGCGGGAAGTACGTCCACGAACTGGTCGCCACCCTGGGCGTGAGCCAGCCTCTGGTCTCCCAGCACCTGAGAGTGCTGCGCACTTCCCGGATCGTCACCGCCCGGCGCCAGGCCCGCCAGACCCAGTACAGCCTCACCGACGACCACGTGGCGCACATCGTGCTGGATGCCATCCGTCACGCACAGGAGTAGCGCCGGCCTTTACGCCCCTGTACCGCCTCGATGGCCGTCCGACTTCCCGTCGGACGGCCATCGCCTCGCCTGGGCTCACGCCTCACGGACGGCGTGCCCCTTCGAGGGCCGCTCGTCAGCTGCTTCCCACGCCGGCTGCCCGCTGCCAGGCCGCCTCCCGCAGCAGGCGCAGTCCGTTCAGGCCGACGATGACCGTCGAGCCCTCGTGGCCTGCGACGCCGAGGGGCAGCGGCAGGGTGCCTGCCAGGTCCCAGATGACGAGTGCGGCGATGAACACCCCGGCGATGACGAGGTTCTGGACGACCAGCTCCCGGGCGCGGCGGGAGAGGGCGACGGTGGCGGGAACCGCGGCGAGTTCATCGCGGACGATCACGGCATCGGCGGTCTCCAGAGCAAGGTCGGAACCCGCCCGACCCATGGCGATACCCATGTGGGCGGCGGCCAGGGCGGGCGCGTCGTTGACGCCGTCGCCGACGACCATCACCTTGCGGCCCGCGCCCTCCATCTCCTTGACCGCGCTCAGCTTGTCCTGCGGCAGCAGTCCGGCGCGTACGTCGTCGATGCCGGCCTCGGCGGCCAGGTGGGCGGCGGCCCGGGCGTTGTCGCCGGTGAGCAGGGTCGGAGCGGTGCCGGTCAACTTGGTGAGGGAGGCGACGGTGGCGGCGGCGTCCGGGCGCAGCCGGTCCGCGATGCCCAGTATTCCGGCGGGGAGGCCGTCGACCATGACCAGGACCGCGGTACGGCCGGACTCCTCGAGGTTCTCGGCGATCGCGGCGGACGGGTGCTCCGCATCGTCCAAGAGGCGGGCCGGGGCGCCCACCGCGACCGTGCGCCCGCCGACGACGGCCTTCACCCCGATGCCGGGTGCGGACGTGAAGTCCTCCGTGGCGGGCAGGCCGAGGCCGCGCTCGCGGGCCGCGTCCACGACCGCCCGGGCCAGCGGATGCTCACTGGGGTGCTCGGCCGCCGCCGCCAGCGCCAGCAACTCGTCCTCGTCCAGGCCGGATCGGCGCAGTGGCCGGACGTCGGTCACGTGAGGGCTGCCTTCGGTCAGCGTGCCGGTCTTGTCGAGGGCGACCGTGTCCACCTGTCCGAGCCGCTCCATCACCACGGCCGACTTGACCAGCACGCCGTGCCGTCCGGCGTTGGCGATCGCGGAGAGCAGCGGCGGCATGGTGGCCAGTACGACCGCGCAAGGGGAGGCCACGATCATGAAGGTCATGGCCCGCAGGAGCGAGCCGTCGAGTTCGGCGCCGAAGGCGAGCGGCACGAGGAAGACGGCGAGAGTCGCGGCCACCATGCCCAGCGAGTAACGCTGTTCGACCTTCTCGATGAACAGCTGGGTGGGCGCCTTGGTCTCGGACGCCTCCTCCACCATCCGTACGATCCGGGCGATCACCGAGTCGGAGGCGTCGCGCTCGACACGGACCCGCAGAGCTCCGGTGCCATTCAGGGTGCCCGCGAAGACCTCGTCCCCGGGCTCCTTCGGTGCGGGGAGCGGTTCGCCGGTGATGGTCGCCTGGTCGACCTCGCTCGCCCCGTCCAGTACGCGGCCGTCGGCGCCGACGCTCTCTCCGGGGCGTACGAGGATGGTGTCGCCGACCGCCAACTCCTCGACGGGTACGGCCTGTTCGCCGCCGTCCGGGGTCAGCCGGGTGGCCGTGGAGGGGGCCAGGTCGAGCAGGCCGCGGACCGAGTCGGCGGTGCGGGCGGTGGCCAGTGCCTCCAGCGCGCCGGACGTCGCGAAGATGACGATCAGCAGGGCGCCGTCCATCACCTGCCCGATCGCGGCCGCGCCCAGGGCGGCGACGATCATGAGCAGGTCGACGTCGAGGGTCTTCTCCTTGAGCGCCTTCAGTCCCTCCCAGCCCGGTTCCCAGCCGCCGGTGACGTACGCCAGCGCGTAGAGCGGGCCCCAGGTCCAGGTGGGGGCGCCGGTCAGCTGGAGTGGCAGCGCGAGCAGGAAGAGGGTGGTGGCCTCGGCAGCCCAGCGAGCCTCGGGGAGCGCCAGGATGCGGGTGCGCCGCCGGGGCGCGGTTCCGGCGCGCGCGGGCCCGGCCCGGTCGACCGACGGCTGGGTGAGCGTGGAGGTCATCACTTTCCTTCATGAGGAACGCATGGGGGCGTGCGGGCAGAAGCGGTTCCCGGGGCCGCTCCGCCACCATACAGGATCACATGAAGAGCCATTCATGTCTTCATGTACGCACCCGCCAACCCCTGTCGTCACTAAGGTCACTCCAGACCCACAGACACGACGGGATTCGGACAGGCAGCAACAGCGTGTGGTGCGAGGAGGCGCGGGCATGGCTCGGGGCGAGGAGTCCGACGAGTACTGCGACACCGAGGCCGACGGCGGCGAGCAGGTGCCCCAGCAGCCGATGCCGCCCGAGCAGGACGAACTCCCTTCGGTGTCCGATGCGCGGCTGACCGATCTGCTGCGCGCCGACGCCCGGACCGCGCGCCCGGCTTGGCGCGAGCTGCGCAGCCGCCACCGGCCCGCGGTTCTCTCGTACGCCCGTCTGTGCACCGTCGACGAGTCGGCGGCCCATCGGATCACGGCGACGGCCTTCACCCTCGCGGCCCGCGAGACGGCGCGCGGCCTCGAGCCGCGCACCCCGTGGCGTCATCAACTCCTGCTGCTCGCCTGCCGCGTGGCCGTCGAGTGGTCCGCCGACGAACGTGCCGCCCGCCTCGACCCGGGTCTGCTCACCCGCCTGCGCGAGGCGGATGCGGGCCCCGACGGCCCCGTCCCGCCGATGCTCGCCGCGTTCCTGACGCTGCCCACGCGGGTGCAGGGTCTGGTCTGGTACGGCGTCGTGGACGGGGAGTCCGAGGCCGACACCGCCCGCCTTCTGGGCGTCACGCCCGGGGACGTTGCGTACGGCATGCAAGGCGCATTCCAGGACGCGTGCCACTCCGTGCTCACCACGCGCCTCGCCGGTTCCGACGATCCGGGCTGCCAGGATTTTCATCGCCTGATCGAGGAGGCGGTACACCCCGAGCGCCCTCGCCGCAGCACGGACCTGGACGCCCATATGGGCAGCTGCGCGCACTGTGCCACAGGGTACGAGGAGCTGGCGGCCCTGCGCGACACTCCGCACGCGGCTCTCGCCGAGGGGCTGCTGCCCTGGGCCGGCACGGCCTACGCCATGAGGGGCGGGGCGGCTGTCGAGGGGCGCCAGGAAGCACCCACGACGACGGAGAACGGCGACGGTCCGGCGACCCGGCGGAGCTGGTCGGCCCGGTGGCCGTCCCGGCGCTTCGCGATCGTCTCGGCCGCCCTCGGTGTCGCGCTCGCACCGCTGCTGGTCTACCTGCTGACGAAGGGCGACTCCGGATCGCAGGAGCCGGCCGGTGCTGTGGACACCCCGACGCGGCCGCCCTCGGCCACCGTGACGTCGACGTTCTCGCCGCCGCCGACCCTGTCCGCCACGGCCCAGTCCCCGCCCCCCAAGCCGACGAAGCCGTCGCCCCCTGCCTTACCGAGCCCGAAACCGACGCCCACCCCCACCCCCACGCCGTCGCCGACACGCACGAAGCCCCCGGCGTCCGGGCCGCCGGACAGCTCCTACGCCCAGGTGGTGAACGTCGACTCGGGCCTGTGCCTGGACGTCGAGGACGGCGACTTCGACAACGGCACGAACGTCATCGCCGCCGACTGCTCCGCCTCACCCACCCAGCGCTGGCGGGTCGACGCCGGCAGTGGAGCCTTCCAGTCGTTCGCCGACCCGGACTTCTGCCTGGACAGCCGGGGCTCCGTCGACGACGGCCTCGGTATCTGGACCTGCGAATCGCTCGACAGCAGCAACGGCGACAACCTTCGGTTCGCGGTGGAGAGCACGGGTGTCATCCGCCCGGCCATCGCCCCGGACCACGCCCTGACCCCGGCCGACGGCGACAGCCTGGACCTCGCCCCTGCCGACGGAGACGACGACCAGCGCTGGAAGGCGGGGGCGGGGGTCGACTGACCTCGGCCGCGCCCGGCCCTCGGGGGCCGTGGTGCGCCGCGGTGGAGAGGTGCCGACAGGGGGCGCGGCCACGGAACGCCGACCGTCCTTCCGTACCGCTACGGAACCTGATTGATCCGTCGTGCGGTGGAGACCCGTACAGCCATCAGCGCAGGGTTCGTCGGAGACGGCCGGCCTGCATCGCATGTGCGGCGGCGGTCCGGAAAGGGAGCAGCAGTGGCGCAGAACGCGGATGACGCCGCTCTCGACGGGCGGCGCCCGGCTCCTGACCTGCGTCTGGCGGGCGGCTCGGGCGAGGGCAGCCGTCGGCCCGGTGCGCGTGCTCAGGAGCTTCCGCCCGACCGCCACCAGGCGATCCTGGAAGCGACCAAGCAGGTCGCCGCCCTCCTGAAGAGGAACGGGCACGACTTCGCTCTCGCCGGGAGTGTCGCCGTCTACGCCCACGGCGGGGCAGGCAGTCTCCAGCACGACGCCGACTTCTGCATCAGGCCCGAGGACGCCCAAGCGGTCGCCGCCACACTGGAGGACGCCGGTCTGACGGTGTACGCGCCTCCCGAGGACTGGCTGCTGAAGGCCAAGTGTCTCGGGCAGGACGTGGACCTGATCTTCGGGCTGGCCCATGAGCCGGTCAGCACCGAGCTGCTCGGCAGGGCTCAGGACCTGTCGGTGGACTCCGTACAGATGCCCGTCCTGGCACCCACCGACCTGCTGCGGAGCCTGCTCGCCGCCTTCTCCGAGCACCACTGCGACTTCGGCGCCGTCCTGCCGATCGCCCGGCTGCTGCGCGAGAAGGTCGACTGGGAGCAGATCCGCCGCGAGTTCGGGGACGTACCCATGCCGGCCGCTTTTCTGTACTTGCTGGAGCGCCTGGACGTCATCGCACCGCAGGGAGGACATCAATGAACGCCCATGCCGGACAGGATCCGGGTGGTACGCGGACCACGGCGGACGCCGGCGCCGCCGAGGCACACGCCGAGAACAACATCGAGTACCGCATCGCCCATCTTCAGGAGCGGCTCGCCGCCGGCGAACTGGGCGAACTCGGTATGCGCGTCGAGCCGCGGGGATCGGCCGTGACGGTCATGGGCACCGTGCCCACCGCGCACTGCCGGGAGGAACTGCTGCGCACCCTGAACGAGGAACTGACCGGCCTTGCCGTCCATTACGACATCGTCGTGGCCGAGGCCGCGGCTCCCGATCACCCGGAGGAGGTCGCATGATCCGCGTCGCGGCCGTCGGGGACATTCATATGGGGCTGGACAGCCAGGGCCTGCTCAGGCCGGCTTTCGACACGCTGTCCGACTGTGCCGACCTGCTGCTCCTGGCCGGTGACCTCACCCGGCACGGCACGCCTGAGGAGGCGCGGGTGGTCGCCGAGGAGGTGGGCGGTCTGCCCGTGCCGGTCGTCGCCGTGCTCGGCAATCACGATCACCACGACGAGAAGCCGGAGGAGGTCACCGCCGTTCTGCGCGCGGCGGGTGTGCGCGTTGTCGAGGGGCAGTCAACGGTCGTCGAAGTCGACGGCGCGCGTGTCGGCGTCGCGGGCACGAAGGGCTTCGGTGGCGGATTCGTCGGCCGCAGTGGCAGCGAGTTCGGGGAACCGTTGATGAAGGAGTTCATCCGGTACACGCGCCGCTGCGCCGATGGTCTGCGTACGGCTCTGGACGAACTGGCCGGGCAGGGCTGCGGGACGCGGATCGCGCTCACCCACTTCTCCCCCGTGCCGGACACGCTGGCCGGTGAGCCCCCGGAGATCTATCCGTTCCTCGGCAGTTACCTCCTGGCCGAGGCGATCGACACGGCGGGCGCGGACCTGGCCGTCCACGGACACGCTCACGCCGGTACGGAACACGGGATGACCAGCGGCGGTGTCCCGGTCCGCAACGTGGCGCAGCCGGTCATCCGCAGGGCGTTCAGCGTGTATCACCTGCACGGCCGCGAGGAGCCGACGACGGCTTCCGCCTCCGCCGGCGCCTTCGGCTGAGCCGGCGCCGGCCGGGCGTTAGCTCACCCCGGGCGGGGGCACCCGGAGGCCGAGTGGGGTCCTGACCAGGGGCCGCCGCACCTTGACCGAGGTACTGGAGGTACTGGACATGGCACACGAAGGAAACGTCATCACCGAGCTGGTGACAGACCACCGGGAGGTCGAGGGGATCTTCGGCCGGATCGAGGCGCTGCCGCCCGGCGACAAGGACCGTAAGGTCTACGCCGACCAGGCCACCATGGAGCTCGTACGGCACTCGGTGGCCGAGGAGGAGTATCTCTACCCGGCCGTGCGGCAGTACTTCCCGATGGGAACACCTTGGCCGACAAGGAGATCGACGACCATTCCAAGGCCGAGCAGATCATGAAGGACCTGGAGAGCTGCGAGGCGAGCGATGCCGAGTTCGACCGGCTCATCGGCATGCTCATGAACGAGGTCCGCTCGCACATCGCCGATGAGGAGGAGAACCTCTTCCCCATGCTGCGCGACACGGCTACCGCCGAGGCCCTCGACGAACTGGGCGACAAGGTCCGGCAGGCGAAGAAGCTGGCACCAACGCGTCCGCACCCCTCAGCGCCGGACAAGCCTCCGGCCAACAAGCTCCTGGCGCCCGGAGCCGGACTCGTCGACCGTCTGCGCGATGCGCTGACGGGGCGCGGGAAGAAGGACTGACGGCGAATGGTGCGGCGGGGCACGGGTACTGCGGGGAGTTGTCGGCGCAAGAGGAAGCGCCCACTCCGCAAGTGTCCCGACATCTCACCGCCTGGAGGGCACCATGGCAGATGTCAGCCCCATCGACCTGCAGAAGGCGTTGTCCGGCGTGGACTACCCCGCCGACCCCAAGAAGCTTGCGAAGGCCGCCCGGGACAACGGCGCGCCGAAGGAACTCACCGAGCGCATCTCGCACCTCGGGAAGAAGAAGTTCGAGAACCCTGCCGAGGTGAGCAAGGCCGTCTTCGGCGGCCAGTGACCGACTTCCGTCCATGACGGCCGGGGCCCTGTGCCCCGGCCGTCGTAGTTCTGACGAACGCCTGGAGGCTGCTTCATGGCCGCCTGGACGGTGGCGGGCCCGGGCGGTCAGGGCCAGGACGGTTCCCTGCGTGGGACGACGACGAGTTCGGACACGGCGCTGCCGGCCGGGACGGAGAGGGCGTACAGAACGGTGTCGGCCACGATGTCGGGGCTCTGCAGCATCGATACGTCGGCGTCCGGGAACCGGTCGAGGATGAACGGCGTGTGCATGCCGCCGGCGATGATCCCGGTGACACCGATCCCCTGGCAGTCCCGCTGCGCCTCCTTGAACAAGGTGTGGGTGAACGCGCGCAGACCCGCCTTGCCGGCCGAGTAGGGTCCGGCCTCGGTCCAGGTGCGGTTCGCGGCCGTGGACAGGATGTTGACGATGTGGCCGCCGCCACGGGCGACCATGCGCCGGTAGGTCTCCAGGCACAGATACATGGGCCCCAGCAGATTGGTGGCGATGACTCGCGTCACCTCGTCGGCCGACAGGTGCTCGATCGGCTTGGTGACGTCGACGGCGGCGTTGTTGACCAGCACGTCCACCGTCTGCCCGGTCTCCTCGAGGTCCCGGAAGACCTCCGCGACGGCGTCGGCGTCCCGTACGTCCATCTCCACGAAGCGTGCGTCGCGGTCCTCCCGGGCAAGGCCGTCGCAGAGTTCCTGTGCCAGGTCCTTGCGCACGTCGGCGACCAGTACGGATGCTCCCGCTCCGGCCAGCTTCCGCGTGATCGAGGCGCCCAGGCCTCGTGCCCCGCCGGTGACCAGCGCCTGCTTGCCGTGGAGATCGACCTGTACCGCGCCGTCTGCGCCGCCCATGTATCCGCCTTCCGTCGTGCCGCCGGATGGTGCCCTTCACGCTCGGCGACCGGTTCACGTCCCACTGTGACCGTGACGGAAAGGCCCGGCACGTCGGATTAGCCCGCAGGAACAGCCCGCCGACGGGATGTGCGGCTGTGGCCGTCGCCACTTTCCCCGGCGTCCGGTCCGTGTCGTATGTGCGTATTCGGGTGCTGTGATCAACCCCACGGCGGGCGTCAATTCCCCTACCGGCTCGGGGACTTCATACCTCTGCGGCACCGAGGCGCAGTGGCTTCGGTCCGGACTCGGCGGTCCCGTCTGCCACGATGGGCGGCGCCGATCCGGTGGAGCGGCCGCGCAGCGCAGCCGGCATTCCGAGTTCCCGCCGATTCCTCCGCCTGAGTCCCCGGACTCGTCTCACGAGTACCTCACTGTGTCTTCTTCCCCTTCCGCACCCATGCCCTCCCCTGCCTCCACCGATGTGCCGCCCTCGAGCGAGTCCCGTTCGCCGTGGCGATCCCTGAAGTACCGCAGCATGCGCTGGTGGTCCGTCGCGAACCTCGTGTCGAACGCCGGTACCTGGATGCAGCTCACGGTGCAAAACCTGCTGGTCCTGCAGATCACCGGATCCGCCGCGACCACGGGTCTTTCCGTGTCGGTGCAGGCCGCGCCCGCTCTGCTCATGAGCCTCGCCGGCGGCGCGGCCGTGGACCGCTGGCCCCGCAAGCTGACCGCCGGTGTCAGCCAGGCGCTGCTCGGCGCCGTGGCGTTCGTGACGGCCGTCCTGGTGGCGGTCGATCAGCTGAACGTTCCCGTGCTGATGGTGCTGGCCGCCGTCACCGGTCTCATCGCCACGGTCGACGCGCCGGCGTGTTCGCTGCTGGGCAACGATCTCGTACGTACGGAGGATGTTCCCTCCGCGATCGGGGTGGGCTCGCTGGTGTCCAACGCGGGCCGGCTCGCCGGTACCGCGCTGGCGGGGGTGACGGTCGGCTTCTTCGGCACGGCCGCCGCGTACGCCGCGAACGGGGTGTCCTTTCTCTTCGTCGCCTCGGTCATTCCGTTTGTCCGGCCGGTTTACAAGGCGGCTCGGCGTTCTGAGGTTCCGTCGCCCGCGATTCCGGCGCAGCGCGGTTCCAAGAGCGCGGGTCAGGACATGACCATGCGGGAGGGTCTGGCGTTCTTCATGCGCCGTCCCCGGCTGGTCGCGCTCGCCGGTGTCACCGGCATCAGCGCGGTCTTCGGGCGGAACTACTCGCTCACGCTGGCCGTGCTCGTCACCGGGCCGCTCGCCGGGGGCGCCGGGGCGTTCGGCACGGTCTCCACGGTTCTCGCCGTCGGCGGCATCCTCGGCGCCGTGCTTGGCGCCCGGCTGCGCCGGCCCTCCGTGCGGGTCGTGGGCACCTTGGCTGCCGCGGGTGGCCTCCTCCAGGCGGTGGCGGGGCTCTCGCCGTCGCTCGCCCTGCTGCTGGTCCTCGTCCTGCCCATGGCCGTGGTGGAGTCCGTCTCCGACACGGCCGGGACGACGGTTCTGCAGACCGACCCGCCCGCTCATCTGCGGGGACGCGTTCTCGGCGTGTGGGGCAGCATTCGTACGGCCTGGGGTCTCGCGGGGCCGCCCGCGCTGGGGCTCCTCATGGAGCTGGCCGGGGCACGCGGCGCCCTTGTGGCAGGCGGGCTGATCATCGCCGGTTCGATCGGAGCGGGTTACGTGCTGCGCGAACGCCGGACCACGAAGGCGGTGGTCCTTCGGACGGAGGAACGCGACATGACGTCGCAGCCGGGGCTGAGCACGGCCGCCTGAGTCCTCGCGGACGGGCGGAGTCGGCGTCCGGCCATCCGCCCGGCCGACGCGGCGCGCCGCCGCGCGGCGCGTCACGGTCGGCGCGGCAGCCACCCAGGACTCCGCTGCCCGCCCTTGCCGGGGTGCTCAGTACGAGCTCTCCGGCAACGGCGGCGGGCCCTGCGCCGGCCTCCGACGCTCGTAGGGCGGATGCAACGGATGCGTGTCCGGCTCCGGCAATCCGCGTACCGCCTCGACGACCTCGCCGACCGTGATCCGCAGCAGCCGTTCGTCAGGCAGCCGGCCGTGTGCGTCCCCCGGGCGTGCCGACTCGTCGGTCCCGGGATGCCACAGCACCCGGTGCCGTGGATCGGCAGGCGGTCCCCACAGGCGAGGGGCGACCGGGCCGAACAGGACGACGGACGGAGTGCCGAGCGCCGTGGCCAGGTGGGCGAGCCCGGTGTCGCCGACCACCACGCAGCGGGCCCCTGCGACGAGCGCGGCCAGCTGATCGAACGGCACATCGCCGGCGCCGCCCAGCACCGCGGCCGCCGGCAGCTTGGCCTCTGTTGCCACGAAGCGAGCCAGGCCCTCCTCACCACCGCCCGCGGTCACGACGACATCGTGACCGCCGCGGTACAGCTCCCGTGCCACGGCCGCGAACCGTTCCTTGGGCCAGCGGCGGGCGACGGCGTCCGCTCCAGGGTGGACCACGATCGCGCCGGGGGCCGGGGACGGCGTGGTGGGCGGCGGGATGCGTAGGTCCGTCGGGTCCGCCTCGATGCCGTACCAGCCAAGGAGTCGGCACCAGCGTTCCCGTTCGTGTGCGTCGGGCTGCCATGCGGGGCCGGAGATGTCGGGCGTGTCGGGGTGCGCGTAGGCGAGGAGCCTGCGGGGACGGAGCCGTTGGAGGAGCAGGTGGCTGGGCGGGCCGTTGCCGTGCAGGTCGACGGCGAAGTCGGGCGGTGGTCCGTCCCAGGGCAGATGTGCGGGCACCCCTCGTCCGGGGGCGGAGGCGGGCAGGAGGCGGTCCACAAGTCCGGTCGCCGCCGCGGCCTCGGTCAGCCGCTCGGGGGCGGCCAGGATGATCTCGTGCCGGGGCAGGTGGCGTCGCAGTGCTCGCAGGGCGGGCACCGCGGTCAGCAGGTCGCCCAGCCCCAGTGCGCGCAGTACCAGCGCCCGGGGCCTCGTCCCCGAGGACCTCACGGCGGTGGCGGCCGCAGGGGTACGGCGGCCTGTGCGGCCCGGCGGGCCAGCAGCGTGGTGGAGCGGCCGTCGAGGTAGGGCAGGACAACCGCCTGCCCGCCCCAGGCGCGCAGCACCTCCTCCTCGGGCAGGTCCTGGACGGAGTAGTCGCCGCCCTTCACCCACACGTCGGGCTTCAGGCGGCTCAGCAGTGCCTCGGGGGTGTCCTCCTCGAAGACCGCGACGGCGTCGACGCTGCCGAGGGCCGCGAGGACGCGGATACGGTCCGCCTCCGGGTTGAGGGGGCGGCCCGGGCCCTTGCGGCGGGCGAGGGACGCATCCGAGTTGAGGCACACGATGAGGCAGTCGCCGATCCGCCGGGCGCTCTCCAGCAGGCCGACATGGCCGGCGTGCAGCAGGTCGAAGCAGCCGCCGGTGGCGACCACCGTGCCGCCGCGCGCCCGGACACGCTCGGCGAGGGCGAACGCGTCGGTCGTCGGCGCGTCCTCGGGGCGGGACGCGGGAGCCGTCCGCCACAGCGCCGGGTTCCCGGCGCCGCCCGCAGACACGAACGCGGCGGCTTCGGCGACCGCCCGCTGCACGGCCTCCTCAGGGAGTGCCCCGTCCGCCAGAGCCGCGGCCGTGGTCGCGGCGAAGCAGTCGCCCGCGCCGCAGGGGTCGCCGGTGGCCTGGTACGGCGCCGGGACGAGCATCGGCGTACGGGTGCCGGGCCTGGTCAGCAGCACACCGCGGGCCCCGAGGGTCACGGCGACGCCTGCCGCCTGCCAGTGGTCCGCCAGTTCCGCGCCCCGCTCGGCGTACGCGCGCAGGGATTCGCCGGCGCCGGGGCGCAGGGCGCGCGCCTCCGCCGCGTTCGGGGTGACGAGCCGTGCTCCGGGCACCGGCGTGTCGCCCTTGGGGTGGGGGTCCCAGACCAGGGGCGTACGGGGGGCGACGGCGGCGAGATGGGTCCGTACGGCGTTCGCGGTGTGGCGTCCGTAGTCGGCGACGAGTACGGCGTGGGCGTGGGCCAGCGCGTCGCGTACCGCGTCGTCCGGCTCGCCGGGGATGCCGCCGCCCCGGTCGATCCGCACCACGGGACGGCCGCTCGCGAGGACGCGGGTCTTGACCGGCAGCGTGCCGTCGAGGGGGATCTCCAGCAGATGGACCCTGCCGCGCAGGTCGCGGCGTACGGCTTCGCTGGCCGGGTCGTCGCCGAGCGCGGTCACCAGGATCACTTCGCGACCGCCCCGGGCCGCCAGTGCGGCGGCCAGGCCCGCTCCGCCGGGGTGGCGCCGGTCGCCGGTGACGTCGACGACGGGGGCGGGGGCGTCCGGGGACAGCCGGGTGGCGGTGCCTTCGATGTCCTCGTCGAGCAGGACGTCGCCGACGACCACGAGGGGCTTCGGCTCGTTCACGATGCCCTCCGGTGGGCCGCGACCGTGCTGGGGACCGTGCCGGGGGCAGGCGCGAGCGCCGCGTCGAAGCACTCGCAGAGGAGGTGTACGGCGACGAGGTGGGCCTCCTGCACGGTCGCCGTGCTGTCGGCGTCGATGCACAGGGCCTCGTCGGCGGCCTCTGCGAGGGGATTCGGCCGCGGCCCCGTCATCGCCCAGACGCGCAGCCCCGCCGACCGGCCCGTCACGGCGGCCGTGATCAGGTTGGCGCTGCGGCCGGACGTGGACAGGAGCATGAGGACGTCCCCGGGGCGGCCGTGGGCGGACACCTGCCGGGCGAAGACGTGCTCGAACCCGTAGTCGTTGCCGATGGCGGTCACGCTGGACGTCTCCGCGTGCAGGGCGATGGCCGAATAGCCGGGCCGCTCGTGCCGGTACCGTCCCACCAGCTCGGCGGTCAGATGCTGGGCCTGTGCCGCACTGCCGCCGTTGCCGGCGGCCAGCAGCCGCCCGCCGGCGGGCAGGACGGCGGCGAGCCGGCCGCCCCACTCAGCGACCCGGACGAGACCGTCCCGGCGGAACCGGCCGAGCGCCTGCTGCAGTGACCGGCAGTGCAGGTGCGCGGCATCAAGTGAAGGGGACGCTGCGAATTCCCTCATGATGATCGGGCGTACCGCGTCGCGGAGGACGACGGCCGGACCCGCACCTCCTTCGTGCGACGGTGCTGCGGCGCTGCGGTCGGTCGGACCGGTGCGAGTACGGGATGTCAGATCACCCCCGTCACGGCGGGCGCGGCGTCGAGCACCGAGCAGTACGCCTCCTCGGTGGCCGCCGCGACCCGCGACCAGCCGTAGCGGCTCAGTACGCGGCGGCGGCCCGTGGCCCCGCAGGCCTCGCGCGCCGCCGGGTCGGCGAGAAGCTGACCGGCCGCGCGGGCGAGGGCCTCGGGATCACGGGGCGGTACGAGGCGTCCGGTGCCCGGGTCGGCGACGGTGTCCAGCTGCCCGCCGACGGCGCTGGCGACGACCGGCTTCGCGCAGGCCATCGCCTCCAGCGGGACGATGCCGAACGGTTCGTAGTCCGCGGGGCACAGCACCACGTCGGCGGCCCGCAACAGCGGCGGCACGTCCTCGCTGGACACCCCTCCGGTGAAGCGGACCCGGTGGGCGACGCCGGCCGCGCGGGCGATCTCGCGCAGCCGGCGCACCTCCGGGTCGGTGTCGAGCCGGTCCGGCGTGGGGCCGCCGACCACGACGAGTTCCGTGTCGGGCAGCAGGGTCAGCGCGGTGATGGAGACGGCGGCGCCCTTGCGGGGGACGAGGCGGCCGAGCTGGAGCAGTTGGTGGCGGTACGGGCCGCGCTCGGCGACCTGCCCTCGGGGGGTGAAGCGGTCGGTGTCGACGCCGCACGGCACGATGGTGATCCGTTCGGCGGGTATGCCCATACGCTGCAGCTCGACGACCTCGTCGCGGCAGGTGGCCAGCACCCGGTTGCAGCCCAGGCCCACCTCCCTCTCCCAGGCGATACGGGTGGGCGGGCTCGTGTCGGCGTCCTGCTGGTGGCGTCGCTTGACCGTGCCGAGCGCGTGGTACGTGTGCAGCATCGGCAGTCGCAGCCGGTGGGCCGCCCACAGCGAGGCGAGGCCCGACATCCAGAAGTGCGAGTGCACCAGGTCGGGCGGCCGGGCCCGCCAGGTCCTGGCGAGGTGGCGGCCGAAGGCGCCCATGTGGGGCAACAGTTCGTCCTTGGGGATCGGCTCCGGCGGTCCCGCGGGCACGTGGTGCACTTCGACGCCTTCGCGCAGCGGCACCCGGTCGGGCAGGTCGGGCGAGTCGCGCCGGGTGTGGACGGTGACGCGGTGGCCGCGGTCGGCGAGTGCGCTCGCGAGGCAGGCGACGTGCACGTTCTGGCCGCCCGCGTCGACGCCGCCCAGCACGGCGAGGGGGCTCGCGTGCTCGGAGACGAGTGCGATCTCCATGGTGTCGGGCCCGAGCGGACCGGGGGACGTGCCGGTGGGTGTGCTGACGTAGGTCATGCGCGCGCCTCCGTCATCACGCGCTCCCAGTCGTCCAGGAAGCGCTTGAGGCCGTACCGTCCGAGAGCCGCCTGGCGGGCGCGTGCGCCGTCCTCAGCCGCGGCCCCGGGTTCCTCCATGTAGTGGCGGACGGCCTGGGCGAGTACGTCGGGGCGGGTGGAGAGGGTGCCCGCGCCGGGCGGGACCGCCTCGACGGCCTCCGTGGTGGCGAGGGCGACGACGGGCATTCCCAGGTGCATGGCCTCCAGCAGGGACAGGCCGAGCGACGTCCAGCGCACCGGGTGCAGATAGCAGCGGCGCTCCGCGAGGGCCGCGTGGAGCTCGCTCTGGGGCAGATCGGCGGTGCGGCAGCGGCCGGCGGGGATGCCGAGACGCTCGGCGAGGCCTTCGGTGCGCATGCCGAAGATGTCCAGCGGTGCCGCCTCGGACAGGGCGGGCAGCAGGTCCGTGCCGGTGTAACGGCCGCGCCGCACCGGCTCGTTGACGACGACGGCCGCGCGGGCGAGCCGGCCGGTGTACTGCTGCCCCGGGTCGACGATGCCGTGCTCGATCACCTCGGTGCGGGTGGAGCCGCAGTCCCAGAACAGCCGGTTGAAGTGGGTGACGTGGACCAGGGTCACGTCGTCCCGGTCGGCGAACGGGTGCCGGGTGCGGGGGACGTCGCTGTCCGGTGCGCTGTGTTCCAGGTAGACGGCGGGCGTGTCCCGCCCGGGGCGGCGTCCGCCGAGCCACTCCTCGGCGAGTCCCAGCTCGTGCGGCCGTTGGAGAACGACCAGGTCGACTGGCGTGTCGCGCAGTTCTTCGGGGGCCGCTTCGTGCACCGAGGCGGGCCAGGAGTACGTACGGGCACGGCCGAGGCCGTCCGGGTCGCGGGCCGGTGTGACGGGAACGAGGTATGTGTGCGGGCCCTGGACGAATGCCGTTGTCCAGGAGCCGTGCACATGCCACAACAGGATGTTCATACGGTCGCTCCTCGTTCCGTTTCGGAGCTGCCGCCCTCGCGGGGCGGCTCCGCGTCGGGCTCCGTCCGGTCCTCGTCGAGCGCCGCCACGGCGGCGAGCACCTCGGCGTCGCCGATCCCGTCGAGACAGGGGTGCCCCGGCAGCGGGCAGTGGCGGGCCCTGCTCTCCGCGCACGGCGCGCCCTGATCGCCGAGCAGAACGTGCGGCACGCCGTACGGAGCCCAGCGCTCCGCCGGAACCACCGGTGCGAACAGGGAGACGACCGGCGTCCCCACCGCGGCGGCGAGATGTGCGGGCCCGGTGTTCCCGGTCACCGCCACCCGCGCCCCGGCCAGCACACCCGCCAGCTGCCGCAGATCGGTGGCGCCGCCGAGGTCCAGGGCGTGCTGTCCGGCGACCTTCGCGGTCAGGTCCCGCTCCGCGCGCCCGCCGGTGACCACGACCCGGTATCCCTCGGCGGCGAGGGCAGTGGCGGCCCGGGCCGCCCTCGCGGGGCTCCACGCGCGGGCCGGTACGGCGGCGCCGGGATGCAGCACCACATACGGCTCGGGTCCGGTCAGGTGTGTGGTGTCCGGCGGTGCCTCGATACGCAGCGCCCCGTCGTCGCCGGGCGGCAGGGCGAACCCGGCGTCCCGGGCCAGGTCGAGCGCCGCGAGCGCCTCGTGCCGGTGAGGCAGCCTGCGGTGCCGCAGATCGAGCAGGGCTCCCGGGTAGTCCTCGCTGTCGGCCGCCGTCCAGCCGACTCCGGCCAGCTTCAGCAGCAGGGCGATCGGCAGCGGGCTCTGGTGGTACGAGACGAGCACGAGAGCCCGGTCGAAACGGCCGGCCGACAGCGTGTCCAGCAGCCGGCTCGTCTCCGCGCGGGACACCGGCACCTGTTCGAACCCCACCCAGGGGGCGTCGTAAGTCAGCACCTCGTCCACCCCCGGCAGCAGCCGCGCCGCCTGCGCTCCCTGCGGCCCGCACAACAGCGCGGTGTACGAGGACCCGTCCGCCACAGCGCGCACGGCGGGCCCGGCGAGCAGCACATCACCGGCACTGTCCAGCCGCACGACGAGGGTGCGGGGAAGGATGCGGGGACTGGTCATGACGCCTCCCCCGCCGTGCGGCCGACGAGCTTGGCAGCGGACGCGGCATGTTCCGGGCCGACTGCGTACATGCCGTCGCCCTGGCGCGTGACCGAAGCCCGGCCCGGCCCGGGTCCGGCCCGACACACGCCGTCGGCCTCGCGCTCGTACGCATCTGCCGTCCAACACGCCCGCTTCACGACCGCCGCCGCATCCACTGGCCCCTGACCCGCGAAACCGACCGGAGCCACCGCCGCCGTTCGATCCGCCACCGCTTCCGTCCGGCGCACACCGTCGACGCCGTGCCCGGACTCGGGCCCGCCCGCCGCACGGCACGCCGAGTTCGCGCCCTCAGCCGGATCCACTGCCCCCGGCCGCCCCGGCACAACTCCCGCCCGGCGCATGGACTTCGGCCCGTTGAGACCCGGGCCCAGCACCAGCCGCACCGCCGCGAGCAGGTCGGGAGCCGTGGACTCGGCGGCTTCGATCTCCTCGGGGCGGGTGACCGGCGTCGGCACCAGCACGCCGCGAGCACCCGCGGCGTGGGCTGCTGTCATGTCGGAGCCGATGTCGCCGATGACGATGGTGCGTTCGGTCAGGACGCCGAGTCGGTCGCAGGCGGCCGGCACCAGGCCCGGTGCCGGTTTTCGGCAGTCGCAGCCGTCGTCAGGGCCGTGCGGGCAGATCGCCCAGACGGCGAACGGGCCGAGGAGGTCGTCCGCTCGTCGGCGTACGGCCTCGACCTGACAGTACGTCAACAAGCCGCGCGCCACGCCCGACTGGTTGCTCACCATCCCGACCGGGATCCCCAGGGCGCGTACCGCCTCGACGGCGTCCCGGACGGCGGGCATCGGCTCGACCCGCGCCGGGTCGCCGTTGTAGGGGACGTCGGCCACCAGCGTGCCCTCACGGTCGAAGAGGACCGCCGCCGGGAGGGCGCCGCTCGGGGGCCGTGACAGCGGGGCCGACGGTCCGTCGAACAGCCACGGGCCGGTCATGGGCGCACCCGTTCCTGGACAGGCTCACTCCGTGCGCGCGGCGGCTCGCCGGCCTCGTGCGGGCGCAGCGGCAGCGTCGCGCGGTGCTGCACCTGCCCGCGCAGCCAGTGCCAGGTGGCGGCGGGCGGGATGAGCACGCTGGTCAGCGTCATGGTGATGACCTCGTCCCGGGTTCGCGGCCCCTGCCCGATCCTGGCCAGGGCGAACTCGGCGGTCCCGGCCAGCCAGGCGGCAGCCCAGGCGAAAGCGGCGCGGTGTCTGCCGGCAAGGACGCAGGAGACGGCCGCCACCGCCGCTCCCGTCACTGCCAGGTGCCGGGCCCGTCGACCCCGTGGCGCATCCGCCCTGCTCCACCAGTCGCGGCCGTGTCGCCGGGTCATCAGTACGTCGTCCGCGTTGCCCGCCTGGAGCCGTACGGAGATCCAGCGGCCGGCCGGACGTACCGGGTGGGTCGTGGTGCGGGCCCCTGCGGTCAGCGTCCAGCCTTCGGCGAGCACCCGCAGGGCGAGGTCCGCGTCCTCCCGGAAGGCACGAGGGAACCGTTCGTCGAAGCCGCCGACGGCCTCCAGCGCTTCCCGTCGATACGCCATGTCGGCGGTGATCCACCGGGCGGTGGCCAGCCCGGCGGTGTTGCGTTCCCAGTCCGTGGGCCTGCGGTCCTTCGGCAGCGGCACGCGGATGCGGGCGGTGATCCCGGCAGTCCGGTACGTCGCCCCGGCGAGATCGAGGGCGAGGTCGTCACCCCAGGTGGGGCCGGGCACCACGTCGTCGTCGAGGAAGACGATCCAGGGCACGCGGCCGGCCGCCCGCCACCCCGTGTTGCGTGCGGCGGCCGGTCCCCGGGCACGGCCCCGTACGAGGGTGGTGACGGAACGCAGCGACATCGGAACGTCGACCGGGAGGGGTGCCGCATCGGCCTGCGGGCGGTCGTCGACGAGAACCACCCGCATCGGCCTGGGGCCACCGGCATCGGCCAGCGCGCGCAGACACGCGGACAGACTGGGCCGCCCCAGGGTGGGGATCACGACGGCGTACGCCCCGTTGTCCTCCGGCGCCCCCTCTCCGTCTCCGTACGCGGTCATCGCGCGCCTCCTTCGGCCATGGCGGAGCGGAAGAAGGCCTCACGCCGGATCGCGTACGGCCCGATGGCCAGGAGGTCGACGGGCGAGGAGCCGAAGCACTCGAGGGCGTCGCGCGGGTCGTCCACCATGGGCCTGCCCGCCGTGTTGAGGCTGGTGTTGACCAGCACGGGCAGTCCGGTGAGCCGCTCGAACTCGCCGAGCATGCGGGCGACCAGCGGCTCACGGGCGGGGTCCACGGTCTGGATGCGGGCGGTTCCGTCGACGTGCACGACGGCCGGGATGCGCTCGCGCCAGGGCTCGGCCACGTCATGGACGAAGAGCATGTACGGGCTCGGCAGCGGCCCGTCGAAGATCTCGGCGGCGCGGTCGGCGAGCACCATCGGGGCGATGGGCCGGAACTGCTCGCGTCCCTTGACGTCGTTGAGCCGTTCCAGATTGCCCGCGTGGCCGGGGTGGGCGAGCAGCGAGCGGTGTCCGAGCGCCCTGGGGCCGTACTCGGAGCGCCCTTGGAACCAGGCGACGATCTGGTTGTCCGCGACGGCGCGGGCCACGGTCTCGGCGATGTCGGGCGGCCGGTCGAACGGTACGGCGGCCGTCTTCAGCCAGGCGCCGAGTTCCGCGTCCGTCCAGTCCCGTCCGAGGTCCGCCCCGGTCATGGGCTCCGGCCCGTCCCCGCCGCCTGCGGCGAGCAGCAGCGCGCCGCCCAGGGCCGTACCGGCGTCACCGGCCGCGGGCTGCACCCACACCCGGGAGAACGGGCCCTCGCGGGCGATCCGTGTATTGGCGACGCAGTTGAGGGCGACGCCTCCGGCGAGGGTGAGCGTGCTGTGGTGCGTCTTTCCGTGCAGCCAGCGGACGAGGTCGAGCAGTGTCTCCTCCAGGACGGCCTGGGCGCTGGCGGCCGTATCGGCGTGGTCCTGTGTCCAGGGCTCGTCCGGGGCGCGGGGTGCGCACAGTTCGTGCCAGGGCACGGCGGTGGCGTGGAATCCGCCGTCGCCCGTGGGATACACATGGCGGCGCAGCTCGGGCAGCATGCGCGGGGTGCCGTGCGAGGCGAGGGCCATCACCTTGAACTCGTCGGAGGAGCGCAGGAATCCGAGGTGTTCGGTGAGTTCCTCGTAGACCAGCCCGAGCGAGTGCGGAAGCTCCTGCGCGTGCAGGGATGCCAGCCGGTCCCGTATCCGGTACGCGGCCAGGTGCGAGGCCCGTTCCCCGCGCCCGTCCAGGACGAGTACGGAGGACGGCTCGGCGTCGGGCGCGGCGAAGGCGCTGGATGCGGCATGGGCCATGTGGTGCGGTACGAAGCGGACGATGCCCGGGTCGAGGCCGGGCAGCGCGGTCTTGAGGAATCCGGGGGCCTCGCGTGCGTATGTCAGCCGCAGGTGGTCCCAGGGGTCGTCGAGACCCATGGATGCGGCGGGCCGGGCGAGTGCCGGGTCGAAGGAGTAGGCGACGGCGTCGAGGTCCTGCGGGCGCAGCCCCGCCCGCTTCAGGCACCAGGCGGCGGCCTTCTCCGGCAGTTCCCAGGCGGAGAACGGCACCGGCCGCTTCCCGTGCTTGCGCCGGGAGAACCGCTCCTCCTCCGCGGCGGCGACAGTCCTGCCGTCGACCACGAGGGCGGCGGCGGGGTCGTGGAAGAGGGCGTTGATTCCGAGGATGCGCATGGAGTGAGTCCCCAGGTCGTTCGGCGGATCGGGGGGAAGACGGCGCCGCGCGGGGGCATCGGCGGGAGGGCGTTCGCGGTGCGCCGGTTCAGCGGCCGGCGGTCGCGGTCGCCTGGTCGCGGAACTCGCGGAACCAGGCGATGGTGCGGCGCAGGCCTTCTTCGGCACTCACCCTCGGTTCCCAGGCGAGCTTGTCGCGGGCCAGCGTGATGTCCGGGCAGCGCACGGCGGGGTCGTCGGTGGGGCGCCCGATGAAGCGGATCTGTGAGCGGGATCCGGTGAGTTCGATGACGAGCCGGGCCAGTTCGAGCATGGTGATCTCGGTGGGGTTGCCGATGTTGACCGGGCCGCGCATGCCGTGTGCCGCCACCGCGAGGATGCCGCGCACGGTGTCGTCGACGTAGCACAGCGACCGGGTCTGGCGTCCGTCACCGGTGACGGTGAGAGGTTCACCGTCCAGCGCCTGCCGCACGAAGGTGGGAACCGCGCGGCCGTCGTGACCGCGCATCCTCGGGCCGTACGTGTTGAACAGCCGCACGATGCCGGTGTCGGTGCCGTGGGTTTCGGCGTGCGCGGTGGTCATCGCCTCACCGAACCGTTTGGCCTCGTCGTACACGCTGCGGGGTCCGACCGGGTTCACATTGCCCCAGTAACGCTCGTTCTGGGGGTTCTGCTGTGGATCGCCGTAGACCTCGGAGGTGGAGGCGAGAAGGAAGCGGGCGCCGCAGTCGTGGGCGAACTCCAGGGCGTTGCGGGTGCCGAGGCTGCCGGTCTCAATCGTGTGCAGGGGCAGCCGGAGGTAGTCGGCGGGAGACGCCGGGGAGGCGAAGTGCAGTACGAGATCGGGCGGCCGCTCGACGGTGAGTCCCTCGGAGACATTGGCCCGCACGAGGGTGAATCCGGGACGGTCGAGCAGCGCGGCCACGTTCTCGGGCCGGCCGGTGCTGAAGTCGTCCACACAGGTGACCGCCGTGCCGGAGTCCAGCAGAGCGGCGCACAGGTGCGACCCGACGAAGCCCGCGCCGCCGGTGACGACGGCATGGCCCCAGTTCCGTGCGAGAGCGGTGCTCATGTCGATCTCCTCTGTACGCGGCGACGGCGTATCGGCCCCCCGTTCTTCGTCTCTGGGCTCCTGATGTGGCCGTAGGCCGTCGAGCTCTCGATCAGCGTCCGCCGCGGGTGCGCCGGGGGCTCGGTGATGTACGGCATTCGGGTGACTCACGGAGAGCGAAGGCCGACTCCCGGCGCCCGGTCGGACGGACCGCCGCGGCGCTGTCGCGGCACGCTGAACGCACTGCGGGCTGCCGCCGCCGGGGCCGGAAAGGGACGCGTCGCCGGCAAGGACGTGCGTCGTCGGCCCGCAGTCGCGCGAAGGGCACGCGGGCCGGGCACGGACGCTGAACGCAGTCCCTGGCGCCGCCCGTCAGCCGGAGGGCCACCCGTCCTGTCCGCCCACCGCGCGAGGGCCGCGGCCTCGTATCGCTCGGTGCTCGACATGCGTCACCGAGTCCCCAAACGACCACGGGACATGCCTGACCTCGGACAGTCGGCGTCTGTGCCCCTGTTTCAGGCGCTCAGCGCCTGCCCCGGCTGCAGGCGGTCGAGGAGGTCCGCGTGGTGCAGCTCGGCTATCGGCGCGAGGAGGTCGGGGTGGCGCAGCAGGGCTGCCGCCCGCCGGTCACGGTCGTCGGGAGCGACCAGGCGGCGGAACTCGGCCCGCGCCGAGGACAGGTGGCTGGAGTCGGCGAGCGCGGACACCGCCTGCCCGGCCAGCACCGGGTCGGTGAGCAGGCAGGCGGCCCAGCTCGCCACGACCTCGTCCACCCACGTCCGCCACGCGTACCCGTCCGCGTCGTCGGCCGCGGCCCCTTGCGCTCCCGTGATCCAGTCGAGCCGGTCGGAGCCTCCGGGGCCCGCCACGCCGACGAGCGCGGCGTCCATCGGCGTCGGATAGCGCAACCACGCCGCTACGGTCACGGCCTGCCGGGCCTGCGCCTCACAGAGCGCGGCGTCCAGCGCACCGCCGCCCGGCGGATACGCACACGTCAGCCATTGAGCGGTCGCCGCTATGACCGGGGAGAGATCTGCGTGCACTGGCCGTCCGCAATCACTGGGGGTGGGGAGCAGCACGCTAGCCCGCCGCTCGCCTGAGGGAAATGGCCCAGGTCACGGAAGCGACGTTGCTTCGCCCACAACGTCGGCTCGAAGCGTCGGCCGGTGCCGTTCCCCCCGCTCCCGCCGACCCAGGGAAAAGGTGATACACCGGTGGCCAGATCGAGGGTTGCCCAAGCGGAACTGCCGTTACCAGGGCCCACGTTGACGTTTCAGAGACCGCACGCCGCCGCTCCGCGCGTCGCGTAAAGAGCACAACTCGAGGGCCAGAACGCCTTGTTGGGCGGCCATGCCCAGTGGATCGACAGGGATCCGACCGCCCTCGCGGACGCCGTGGTGTCGCGCGGCCCGCCGGTGCGGGGCGGTGACGCCACCGTGACACTCTCCGTGCACGACTTCGAAACGACGGCCCGGGTGCCACCGCTGCTGGGCGGCGCCCCGGATTCGGTACAGGACTGAGGCATACCCCGCGGCGCCGGATCGTGACGTATGCGGTGGTCTGCTACGAGGCGTCGCCCCGGCTGCTGTGATCTCCCCTGCTCTCCCGGCGTCTTCTCCGGACAGCCGGTGCTGTGTTGAGGGATGGTGGAGAAAGACGAAGGTGACGCCGGAGGGCAGGGTGACCGCGATAACACTGGGATGGTCGGCGCGTGGAACGGTGTGCCGCATGGATCGAGGGCGGTGCGAGGGATGAGCGCAGCCGGATCTCCCGTGACCGAGGGTGACGAACCCGTTCACGGGCCGGTGCAGCCGAGCGGGCTGCTCGATGTGCTGGGCGTGGCCTCGGTGGTGCTGGACACCAAGGGGCGCGTCGTGCTGTGGAGCCCGCAGGCCGAGGAGTTGTTCGGCTACACGGCGCAGGAGGCGCTCGGCGAGTACGCGGCCCGGCTGATGGTCCACGAGGAGCACGCCGACCTGGTCGTCAAACTGTTCGCCGACGTCATGCTCACCGGCGAGGGCTGGGCCGGAGCCTTCCCCGTACGGCACAAGAGCGGCACCACGCGCCTCGTGGAGTTCCGGAACATGCGGCTCCTGGACGACCGCGGTTCCGTCTACGCCCTCGGTCTCGCCGCCGATCAGTCGACCGTGCGCCGCCTGGAGCGAGACGTGGCGCTGTCCGCGCGGATCGTCTCGCAGTCGCCGATCGGCCTGGCCGTCCTGGACACGGATCTTCGGTACGTGTCGGTCAACCCGGCGCTGGAGCACATCAACGGCGTACCCGCGAAGGAGCACATCGGCCGGACGGTCCCCGAGGTGCTGCCGTGCGTCGACACCGACGCCCTGGAGTCCGCGGCGCGCCAGGTGCTGGACACCGGCCTCCCGATCATCGAACAGTCCACCGTCGGCCGTACCCCGGCCGATCCGGAGGAGGACCACGCCTGGTCGGTCTCGTTCTTCCGCCTGGAGGACGCCCTCGGCAGGGTGCTGGGCGTGGCGAACTCGGTCCTGGACGTCACCGAGCGGCACCGGGCGGGTATCGAGGCCGAGGCCGCGCGACGGCGGCTGGCGGTCATCGCCGACGCCACTACGCGTATCGGCACCACGCTGGAACTGGACCGCACCGCCCGTGAGTTGGCCGATGTCGCCGTGCCGGAACTCGCCGACATCGCGGCCGTGGATCTGCTCGAGGCGGTGATGGAGGGCCGTCCCATCGTTCTCCGGCCCGCCCAGCCGGCGGTCATCCGTGCGCTGGCCGTCCAGGCGGACCATGTCACCGAAGCGCTCGGGGCGGCGGACCCTGCCGGGCAGGTCGCCCGCTATGAGCCCGACCGGCTCGTCACCCAGTGCGTACGGACGGGCCGCCCGGTCATGGTGCCGCGGGTGCAGGACACCGATCTTGTCCGCATCGCCCGTGATCCGGAGTCGGCCGCGCTTCTTGCGCGGGCGGGCGTCCATTCGTATCTGGCGGTGCCGCTGATAGCGCGCGGCGAAGTGCTCGGCGCCCTGGATCTCAAACGGACCCGCAACGCGTTGCCGTTCAGCGAGGACGACCTCCTGCTGGCCCGGGAACTGGCCGCCCGTGCGGCGGTGCAGATCGACAACGCCCGCTGGTACCAGAACGCCCGCAACACCGCCGTCACCCTCCAGCGCAGCCTGCTGCCGAGCCATCCGCCCGAGACGACCGGGCTCGAGGTCGCCTCCCGCTACCAGCCCGCGGGCGCCGTCGGTGAGGTCGGCGGCGACTGGTTCGACGTGATCCCCCTGGACGGCGGCAAGACCGCTCTTGTCGTGGGTGACGTGATGGGCAGCGGCATCAACGCCGCCGCGACGATGGGCCGGCTGCGCACCGCGACGAGCACCCTGGCCTCGCTCGATCTCGAACCCCACCGGCTCCTCGAACACCTCGACAAGATCACCGCGGGCCTTGACCACTACATCGCCACCTGTGTGTACGCCGTCCACGACCCCCATGAGCGGCGGTGCAGTTTCGCCAACGCCGGGCACCTGCCGCCCGCCCTCGTCCGTCCAGGCCACCGCCCGAAGCTGCTCGAACTGCCCACCGGGGCACCGCTGGGCGTGGGCGGCGTCCCCTTCTCGACGACCACCGTCGACCTCCACCCCGGCGACCAGCTCGTGTTCTACACCGACGGTCTCGTCGAGACCCGCCAGCACTCCCTCGACGAACGCCTCGACACGCTCCTGAGCCTCCTCGACGACCCCGCCCGCCCCCTGGAAGACGTCTGCGACCTCCTCCTGCGCACCCTGCACCACCCCGACAACCACGACGACGTGGCCCTGCTCATCGCCCGCGCCCAGGAGCAGACGTAACAGTTCGCCTGTTCCCCAATCTTCGCCGCATACCTGGCCACCTGCGTCGCCTTCTACGCCGGCCGCCATCTCCAGCGCCACGACCTCGACCGCGCAGGGCTGCGGGTCCGTACCGAGTTCGCGATGGCCACGGACCGCCCGGCCCGCGTGGCGTCCGTCCAGGTCACGGTCACGCCGCCGCCCGGGCTGCAGCTGAGGCGGTGGGTCACGTTGGACAGCGTGGATCGCCGCCCTCACCGTCGTCGGCACCCGCGGCCACGGCGGCTTCGCCGGACTGCTGCTCGGCTCGGGCAGGCCGCGGGTCGCCGCCCACGCCGAAAGCCCACTGCTCGTCGTCCGGGGCGACCGCGAGGCTGCCCGCACAGCACTGGGATACGACCGGGTCCTGCTCGGCCTGCGGAGCGACACCGCGGCGGCCGGCTTCGCCTTCGAGGAGGCCGCTCGCCGCAAGGCGCGGCTGCAGGTGCTGCACGCCTGGACGTACCGGCAGCTCGCGCCCGCCGGCCTGACGTCGGTGCCCACGAAGGCATGCAGGCAGACCTCACCCACCGCTCGCAGAGCGAGCAGGCCGTCCTCGCATACGCAGTGGCTCGGCTGCGGGAGAAACACCCGGGGTGGAGGTGGACATCGACTCGGTGCGGGGCGGACCGGCACGCACCTTGGTGGAGGCGACCGTCCCGGCCGACCTCGTCGTCGTGGCCGCCCACCGCCGCACGGGCCGACTCGGACTGCAACTGGGCCCGGTGACGCACGCCCCGCTCCACCACGCCCACTGCCCCGTCGTCCTGGCACCGGTCACGTCGTCCGTCGGTTCCGGCGACTGACGTCAATGGGGAGCGGTCTGACTCGTCCATGGCGAACTCGACGCGGTCACGGCCCTGCGGGACCGCATCGACCGGCTCTCGGGTTCCCCGCGACCGGCGACCATGTCCTAGTCCGCTGAGCTCCGGCTGATGGGTACAGCCGGGACCAATGGTCCCCCGGACGGACCCGCAGGGCCCTCGTTACCGTTCCCGGCCGGTGGCCACGCTGGCAGTAGACCCGACCCGGCGGACACCCGCCGGGGGTCGAAGGAGTTGATCGCCATGACGACCCTGGCGGGAGTACCGGCCCGCCCGGTCCGGGTGAACGCGGTGCTCGACATGCCGCTGTCCCGGTGGCTGTGGCTGGTGAAGTGGATCCTGGTCATCCCCCACTACGTGGTGCTGTTCTTCCTCTGGATCGCGTTCACCGTGGTGAGCGTGATCGCGTTCTTCAGCATCCTGTTCACCGAGCGCTATCCGCGCGCGCTGTTCGACTTCAACCTGGGCGTCCTGCGCTGGAGTTGGCGGGTCGCCTACTACTCGTACGGCGCCCTGGGCACCGACCGGTATCCGCCGTTCAGCCTGGGTGAGGAGCCCGGCTACCCGGCGCGGCTGGACATCGCCTACCCCGAGCACCTCTCCCGCGGACTGGTGCTGGTGAAGTGGTGGCTGCTGGCCATCCCGCACTACATCGTCGTCGGCTTCTTCCTCGGCGGCTGGCACCTCGGCTGGTGGGACGGCGGGCTCGTCGCCGTCCTGGCGGTGATCGCCGCCGTGACCCTGGCCTTCACCGAGAAGTACCCGAAGAGCCTGTTCGACCTGATCCTCGGCCTGAACCGGTGGGTGCTACGGGTCGCCGCCTACGCCGCCCTGATGACGGACACGTATCCGCCGTTCCGGCTCGACATGGGCGGCACCGAACCGAGCGATGCGGAGGACCTGTCGTGATCACCGCACTCGTGGGGGCGTTCCTGATCGTGCATGGACTGCTCCACCTGGGCGTCTGGACGACGCCGGAGCAGCCCGACAAGCCGGCCCCGTTCGATCGCGGGCACTCGTGGGCCCTGGCCGCCGCTCACGTCTCCACCGCGCCGACCAGGGCCGCGGCGCTGGCGCTCGCCTGGTACACGGCCCTCGTGTACGTCGTCGCCGGCGCCGGGGTGCTCGCGGGCAGCGGATGGTGGCCGACGGCCGCTTTGGTCGCGGCCGCAAGCGGGCTCGCCCTCAAGGCGATCTGGTTCGACCCGTGGCTCAGCGTCGGCGTACTGCTCGAGGTTGGCGTCCTCGTCGCGGTGGCATCCAGCTGGCCCGGCTCCCTGTACTGAACCACTGCCGCCCGCCCAGGTCATGCGGTACGACCGATGTCCTCCGCCAGGGACGCGGAATCGTCAGAAACGTACGTCTGCAGAGCGCACGGCGGCCGCGAGTGGCCGACCGTCCGCCGTTCCCGGTCCGACATGCGGCATATGCGTTGAGGGGAAGGAACGTGTCCACAGCGATTGCGGTGTCCGGCCTGATCAAGGAATTCGGCCCGACCAGGGCCCTCGACCGCGTCGACCTCACCGTCGGCACGGGCGAAGTGCACGGCTTTCTGGGGCCGAACGCGCCGGGAAGACGACCACCATCCGGATCCTGCTCGGGCTGCTGCGCCGAGACGGCGGGGCAGTGAGCGTGCTGGGCGGTGACCCGTGGGCGGACGCCGTGGCCCACGTCACCGCGACTCCCCTCACGGCTCTGGTCGCGGTCTGCGTGGTCCTCGCCGTGGTGGGCACGGTGTCGCTCCGCCGCCGAGGCCTCGCTCTGCCGGCCTGACCCGAGCTCTGCGGCCACCCCGCTCCCGCGGCCGGAATCGCGGCTGCGTCCGTCCTCGTCCTGCGTGGAGTCCGCTGTCAGCCGGCGGTCCGCCGGCCATGGACTCAACGCACCGTGATCTCACGCCCGGTGATGCCCACAGGGTCGATGCGCACCCATAGGTTGCGCTCGCCGCCCGCCCATGGAGCGCTGTACGCGAGCTTCTCCAGCTGGCGTATGGCATCGGGGTCCGTCACTTCCCGGGCGGGTCCACGGACCAGCACGCTCCAGCCCTGGCTGAGCGCGTCGTCGATGCGGTCGACCTCGAAGGCGACCTGGGTTCCCGCGGCCGCCGCGGGCGTCGTGCGGGGCGCGGTGCGGAAAACGACCGCGCCTTCGATCACGCTGTAGTTGACGGGGACGACGACCGGGCCCTCGGGCGTGGACACCGCTAGGCGTCCCACGCCGTGCGTCGACAGCCGTGCCCGGCATTCCTCGGTGGTCAGCTCGTTCCACTGGGGGTGGAGGGCCGCCCGGCCGATTCCGGGCCGCAGATCGGTGTCGCCTCCGCGCAGGGCCGCGACCGTGGTTTCCAGGGCGTCGGCGAGCCTGATGAGGAGGCCGATGCCCGGCGCGGCGGTGGGCTGTTGCTCCAGGTACTGGATGTATCCGGGTGCGGTGCCCGCTCGTTCGGCCGTTTCTTGCAGGGTGAGGCCCAGTTCCTCGCGTCGGTGCTCGATGCGTCTGCCGATGTCGCTGTGCGGGGACGGCGGCCGTGTGGTCGCGCCGGTTGAGGGTGTCCGGTCGGACATGGTCGTTCACTTCCCTTGGCTGGTCGCCTTGACGGCCACTGTGTCGTGGGGCTGCCCGCCGAGGACGACCTTGAGCGCTCCGGTGACGGCGGCCCGGGCGAAGACGTCGTACGCCTCCTCCATCTGGTTCAGCGGAAAGGTGTGCGTGACCAGGGACGATGCGGGCAGGCGGCCGGCGGCCATCATGCGCAGCAGGGTGGGTGTGGAGGATGTGTCGACCAGCCCGGTGGTGATCGTCACGTTCTTGATCCACAGGTTCTCGAGGTGCAGAGTGGCGGGTTTGCCGTGCACGCCGACGTTGGCCACATGCCCGCCGGGGCGCACCATGCGCGTGCACATCTCGAAGCTCTCCGGCACCCCTACCGCCTCGATCACCACATCGGCGCCGAGTCCCTCGGTGAGGTCGGCGACCAGCTCTTCGGCTTCTTCGCCTGCGGCGGCGGCCACGGCGTCCACGCCGAGTTGTCTGGCCGCCTCCAACCGGGCCGGGGCAGGGTCCACGGCGACCATCCTCTGCGGTGTGTAGAGCTGTGCCGTGGCGATCGCAGCGAGCCCGACAGGCCCCGCTCCGACCACGACGACCGTGTCTCCGGGCCGTACGCCCCCGTTCAGCACGCCCACCTCGTACGCCGTCGGGAAGATGTCGGCCAGCAGCACGGCGTCCTTGCCGTCCAGCGCGCCGGGCAGCGCATGCACGGACAGGTCCGCGTGGGGCACACGGACGTACTCGGCCTGCGTGCCGTTGATCAGATGGCCGAGGATCCAGCCTCCGCCGCCCCGGCACTGTCCATAGACGCCCTCCGTGCAGAAGCGGCAGCGGCCGCACGCCGTGATGCACGAGACCAGCACCCGGTCACCGGGGCAGACCGTGCGCACGTCGCCGCCGACCTCGACCACCTCGCCGACGGCCTCATGGCCGAGGACAGTGCCGGGGCGTACTTCCGGCACGTCGCCCTTGAGGATGTGCAGGTCCGTACCGCAGATGGTGACGGCGTCGACACGGATGATCGCGTCGGTCGCCTCCTCGATCCCGGGGTCCGGGACGTCCTCCCATACCGACTGTCCGGGGCCACGAAAGACGAGTGCCTTCATGACGATCCCTCTTCCCTGCTCTTCCAGCCGCGGCTTCCCATCACGGCGGGGGTACCGCCGGGTGACCTCCGCGCGGCCGGAACGATTCCTCAACTCCATCCTGACCGGGACAGAAGCCGCCCGCATGGGCCGTTCGGCCCACGTGGCCCGGGCCGAGCAGGACCGGGCGGCCTCAGGTGTGGCCCAGGGGCCCCTACGAGATCGGCCCGAGCTGCCGGAAAGTGGAGATGGGCAAAGCCGAAGGAGGCAGCAGCCATGCGGCACCGCATCGTGAGCGAGCTGATGACGACGGATGTCGTGGACGTGCGGCAGGACGCGACCTTCACGGAGATCGCCAAATTGCTTGCGGAGCACGGCATCACGGCCGTTCCGGTCGTGGACGACACCGACCGGCCCCTCGGAGTGGTCTCCGAGGCGGACCTGTTGCGCAAGGAGGCGAGCCGGCTCGATCCGGCCGGGCTCCTGCCTTCCCTGCACCCGGAATCCGCCGAGCGCCCCAAGGCGGACGCGACCACGGCGGAAGGGCTCATGACCAGCCCGGCCGTCGTCGCCCGCCCCGAGTGGACGGTGGTCGAGGCCGCCCAGGCGATGGAACGGAGCCGGGTCAAGCGACTGCCAGTGGTGGACGAGTCGGGTCGGCTGATCGGCGTGGTCAGCCGCGCCGACCTGCTGCGGGTGTTCCTGCGCGGAGACCGTGCCGTCCGCGAAGAAATCACCGGGGACGTGCTGATGCGCACGCTGGGCATCCCGCCCACCGCTGTGACCGTGCATGTCGTCGAAGGACGGGTCACCCTGCGCGGCACCGTCGAACGCAAGAGCGTCATACCGGTCGCCGTGCGGCTGTGCCGGAGTGTGGACGGGGTGGTCGACGTCTCCGAGCACCTGGACTTCAAGGTCGACGACACCGGCAGCCCGGCCGCGGACGCCGGCTACCCGCGTCGCGCCCAGCTCTCGCCCTGAAGGCGTGCGGGATGCGGCACGCGGCCCGACGGGCGCCGGGCCGCATCCAAGGACATCGCCAAACGCTGCACTCTCAGCAGGAGGACACAAGGCGCAGGAGCTTGCCCGGCCAAGCCATGGGTGGCACCGGGGCCTGCTCCACACACGCGGAGCGCCCAAGCGAGCGGAACAACAGCCTCGTCATCCGCCTCCGGCCAAACGGTCGACAGCCGCCCCCAAACGGCACCTCAAGGGGGCCAATGGCCCCTTCCGCTCGCCCCTTCCGCCCATGCCGGTCATGGCTTTTCGAACGGTGAATGTTCGCCATCTTGAATTCGCTGGTCAGGGGTCTGGCGTGACATTCGTTCGGGGTGCTCGTGCTGGTCGTGGGCGGCAGTCTGCGCAGTAGGTCGTCTGGCAGGGCGGTTTCGCCGGTTCCTGCTCGCCGTGACCGGTACGCCTTCTACGATCCGGTCCCATGGCGGACCCCGAGGTGCTGGAACGGATCGCCGCGCGGCGCGCGGAACTGGACGTGCTCGAAGAACGGCTGGCCAAGCAGTTGGCGGAGGTACGGGCCGAGCGAGACGAACTCGCTGTCGCCGAGCGGGTCCTTGAGCGCATGAGCGAGCAGATCGCCGCCGAGCGTACGGTAGCCGCACCAGCGGCTGGGCAGGTGGGCGGCCGAGCGGTGCTGATGGTCCCGCACCGCGCTCCGGGCGTGGAGGAGGCGGCGCTGCCGCCGGAATACCAGCGCATCCTCGCCGTTGTCCGGCAGGCCGGCGGACCGGTCATGGTCCGGCAGGTCGGCGAGGTGCTGGGCTTGGATACAGAGGTGCGGGGCAAGCTGGAGCCGCTGCGCGGGAAGCTGAGCAAGCTGGCCGGCCGCGGCTGGCTGCGGAAACTGCCCGACGGGAAGTTCACCACCCGCCTGTGACCCGTCGCACCACCGGCCGTGGTACCGCAGCGTGGGCGTAACCACGATGCCCCCGGCGGCCGTTGGAATTGTGTGAAGAACACCAAAGAGCACGCCGAGAGCACCGTTTCCCTTGTCTATCAGTGCCGTCTGCCCTGTCCACGAGCACCGTCAACCACCTCGCCGACCTGCTGCGACGCCATCTGAAGGCAATACGGTCGCGGTGGCGGGCCCTGCCACCCGGGAAGATCGCCGTGATTGTCCTGGCCGTGCTGCGGCACGACCAGCGCCAGGCCGACATGGCCGGCGGCAACGACGTTTCCGAAACCACCGTGCGCCGCTGGCGCGACGAGCTGATCGCCCTGCTCGCCGCGAAGGCCCCGCGCCTGGACCGCGCCCTGAAGAAGCGTCAAGCGAGGCGGGGAGGTGGTCCTGATCGACGGCACCCTCATCCCCACCCAGCGCCGCACCGGCACAGAGAACCGCCCCAACTACTCCGGCAAGCACCACCGCCACGGCCTGCACTTCCTCGCCCTCACCGACGAGCGGGGCCGCCTGATCTGGATCTCCGCCGCCCGGCCCGGCCGCACCCACGACATCACCGCTGCCCGCCGCGACCACATCCCCACCCACCTCCAAGACGCCGGACTCGGAGCCCTGGCGGACCTCGGCTTCCTCGGACTGGACGACGACCCGGACGCCCCCGTGGTCGTCACCGGCTTCAAGACCACCCGCGCCCACAAGCTCACCACCAGCGAAAAGGACGCCAACCGGGTACTCGCCGCCGGACGCGCCCCCGTCGAACACGGCTTCGCCCACCTGAAGAACTGGCGAATCCTCACCAAGCTCCGCACCGACCCCACCCGCGCCACCCACCTCCTGCGCGCGCTGCTCGTCCTGACGAACCGCGAGATCAACCGCTGACAGACGATCTACACGGCAGACTGCCACTCACGACCGGCACGAGCACCGCGGACGCCCGTCACACCAGCCCCCTAGGGAGCTGACCAGCGGCTTCAAGATGGCAGTTCACAGAACGCCCTCTCAGGTGCCAGATCACCGCAGCTTGCGCGCGTGTTCACTTCCGTGATTACACATGGAGCCCGTGAGACGTCTGAGGCGATACTCGCGCTTAGTCCAGGATCAGGGAGAGCGCATGGCCAACACGTACAAGGTGCACATTGCACTGGCTCTGCTGCTCGCCGCACTGAGCACGCTCATCGTCGGGCTGACGCTCCTGCCGGGCAGCCCGCTCCTGCCGCGTGCCACGACTTTTGTGGTCCTCGGCCTGACCTTCACGCTGTTCGGCGCAGCCGGGCTGCGTGCCCTGTCAGCCGCGCAGAGCATCGGGCCGGGCAAGCTGCTCCGCATGGCTCCGAGCCGCCTCGTCGTCACGGCCGGGGTACTCGTCGGTGGCGCTGTCGTGTGCCTGGCCGTGGGGGGTCTTCCGTCTGGCGGACAGCCGATGAAGGAAGCCGGCGTCTACTACCTGAACAGCCACGGTGATCTCCGCAAGGTGACGCGTGAGGTTTATGGGGAGTCAATCAAGGCCGAGATGCGCTTCTTTGTCACTTGGTTCACCTTCCTCTCGGCCTACGCGGCTGTTCTGGTCGCCTGCGCTCACCGCGCGGCGGCACCGGACCCGGTTCGTCACACCCCTGCCCTGGCTCCCCCGGCGCCACTCCCGGCTGCGCCCGGGTCCCCCTGCGACGCGGTCGGTGCCTGCGAGTGGTGCGGGCAGCTGAAGTCAGCCACCTCCCTGCCGTACTGTCCCCGCTAGGTCGGTGACTCGGCGGCCATCGTGAATGGGTCAGCTTCCCGCGCAGCGGCTCCAGCTTGTCCCGCACCTCTGTATCCAGCCCATGTGTCGTGCCGTCCCCGAATGCCACCTTTCTCTCAGTGCCGATGACCTGGCAGTGCCCATGAGGAGGTGCGGACCGATGCGCAGGGGCACGCGTACGAAGCAGAGTCTGTGGCGGTGGCGGAGCAATCCGCTGCGACGACGCGACGATGCCGTCGAGGCATGGATCGTGCTGGCCGTGTGGACGGGCATCGCGCTGGGCGGCACGCTCGCCGGCCTGGTCGCGGGGCACACCGCCGCCGAGTCCTTCACGCAGCAGCGCGC
>NZ_BAAASJ010000027.1:0-63904 GCF_039532825.1 Streptomyces vastus | reverse complement strand
AACACCCCGGCAGTCTTCGTGACGGAGGCGGGACCCGGCCGCCGGCAGGTCCGCGCCGAGGTCCGCTGGACCGCCGCGGACGGCTCCACGCGCACCGGCAAGGCCGAGGTGGACACCGGGCACAAGGCCGGTTCGAAGGTCCGCGTCTGGACGGACAGTCAGGGGCAGCTCACGTCGGAGCCGGCGACTGCCGCCCAGGTCACCGTGTTCGCGGGCTACGCGGCCACCGCAGCCGCACTCGGGGTCGGCGGCGTGACGTACGCGGTCGGGCGCGTCGCACGAGGGCGCCTGGACCGGCGGCGCATCGACCAGTGGGGCCGGGAGTGGGATCAGGTCGGACCGCAGTGGGCCCGCAAGACCACCTGACAAGACCACCTGAGCCGGGACCAGTTGGCCATGACAGAGGGCTGACCGGCCCTGGCGGGCTCGACCCGGCGGCGGAGGCCGAGAAGCGCCACAGCGAGTTCCGCTACGGCACGCTCACCCACGCGCTCCGGCTGCCGGCCAGGATTGCCTGGAGCACCGCAGCCCCACTACAACCGCTGGTCGTCTTCGAGGGGCGGGATGCGTCAGTCGTGGGCAACGACCGCGACGGGTGCGGTGGCGTGGTGCAGGACGGCGTGCGTGACGGGTCCGATGTGCGTGCCGAACGGGTTGCGGCGGATCCGGCGGCCCACGACGACCAGGGAGGCGCCGTTGGAGACGTCCACCAGGAAGTTGGCGGCACTGCCCGAGCGGGACTCCTCGACAACCTGGACGTTCGGGTACTTCTGGCGCCACGGACGCAGGGCCTCGGCCAGGGCAGCGGCCTGCTGCCGGGCGATCTCGTCGTACAGCCCCAGGTCGGCGGAGAGACCGTAGACGTAGTACGGCGGCAGGTTCCAGCCGTCGATGACCCGCAGGACGGCAGAGCGTCGGGCGGCCGCGTCGAACGCGAACTCGATCACGGAGTCGTCGGGGCCGGCGGAGTCCAGTCCCAGGACGACGGGCCGGTACGGCGTGGCCGCCGACGGGATCCCCACGGGGTCGGCCTCGTGCTCGTCGGCGGCCTGCTCGCCGGCCCGGACCAGGATGACGGGCCGTTCGGCGTGCGCGACGACGGAGAGGCCGACGGAGCCGACCATGAACCCGCCGATCCCGCTCAGCCCGCGGGAGCCGAGGGCGAGCAGCTCGGCGTCCTCGGCTGCCTTGGTCAGGGCTTCGGCCGGCCCGCCGGTCAGCTGCTCCTCGCTCACTTCGAGGCCGGGGTGGCGCATCCTGAGCCCCTCGGCGGTCTCGCGGGGGATGCGCTCGCTCCAGTGCTGCTGGGTCTCGGCACCGAGCAGCGGAGCCTGGGCCATGGGCTCGGGGACGGGCTCCCAGACGTGGACGAGCTTCAGCGGCAGGCCGCGCAGCTTCGCCTCGCGAGCCGCCCACTCTGCGGCGGCACGGCTCTCGGGCGAGCCGTCGATCCCTGCGACAACGGTGCGGACCATGGTTCTGCCTCCTGATCTGGGGTTCAGATTCCAGCGTCGTGCCGAGGGGCTGAGTGGTGCAGGGGCCGCAGGTCCCCGGCCCGACTCTCCCCCGCCGTCCGTCACCCGCACAGGGCCGTACGGCCCCAGGATCGCACCATCCGGCCCTCGCCCGGCGGCCGCCGGCCCGCGAGCATGGTGTGGGGGTGTATGCGCGGCGGCGGAGCCCTCGGCTGTCGCGTCGGCTGTCGGAGGTGCGCCATGACCGGACCTGTCGTCGTCGGACTCGACGGTTCCGCCGCGAGCGTGACGGCCGCGTGGTGGGCAGCCTGCGAAGCCGCGGAGCGGCATCTGCCCGTCGTGCTGCTCCACTCCTGGACGACCCAGCCACTCGACGTGCCGATCGCCCAAGAGGCCCACAACAAGAAGCGGTACGGGCGAGAAGTACTGCAGAGGACCGCGGCTGAACTGCTGCACCGCCACAGCGAACTGGCCCTGACCACGGAACTGGTGTCGGACCCGGCCACACAGGCCCTCCTGGGCCACGGCGAGAACGCGGCCATGCTCGTCCTCGGCTCCCGCGGACACGGCTCCGTGGCGAGCTTCCTGCTCGGCTCCATCAGCCTGCACGTCCTGGGCCTGGCCCAGTGCCCTGCCGTCGCCGTCCGGGCCGGCGCCCCCGCCGTCGAGACCGGCTGGGAGCAACCGGCGGCGGACCGGGACGAGGTCGTGGTCGGTGTGCAGGAGCTCGGGCCGGATGCCGAGCCGCTGCTGGAATTCGCCTTCACCGCCGCCGAGTTGAGCGGAACCCGTGTGTGCGCGGTGCGGGCCCTGCCCGTTTCCGCGCTCGTGACTCATCCGCACGCCTTTGCCGCCCAGCAGGCCGACCGCGACCGCGAGGCCGAGGAGCGCACGCGGCTGGCCGCGGTCCTGATCCCGTGGCGCGAGAAGTTCCCCGACGTCCCCGTCGTGGAGGACGTCGCCATGGGCTCCGCGGCACAGGTGCTGCTGGCCGCTTCGGCACACAGCCGACTCACCGTCGTAGGACGTCGGCGCCATCCGTCCCGCAGGACGTGGAAGCTCGGGCCGGTCGCCCACGCGGCCCTGCATCACGTGCCGTGCCCCGTCGCCGTCGTCCCGCACGACTGAGCCGACCCGAGGGCAAGAGCGAGGACTGCCATGGACCGCACCCTTCCGGACACGCTGCGCCGGGTGTTCCCGGCACTGTCCCGCACGCCGGTGCTCGAATCTGTCCTCCTGGCCGTCACGGCCACCGCCCTGGCGGCCGGTGGCGTCTTCCGGCTCGCGGGCGTCGCCGGCCTCGCCGACCTGTGCTGGGCCCTGGGCGCCGTCGCGGCCGTCGCGGCCGTCGCGGCCGTCGCGTCGGCATCCGGCGGAGGTGCTGCGGCTGGCCGCCTCCCTCGACCAGTACTCCCCGCATGTCCTGGCGCAGGCCGTCGTCGACGCGGAGCGCGAGCGCGGGCACCGCAGCAGGTTCGTCACAACCGGTGACCACCTGCCCAACAAGCGCCGGTGCGCGAACCGTTGACGGCACGACCAGCATTCGGGCAGAGCCGACGGCTCCCGGCACCACAACAGTGAACCGGCGTCGGCGGCTTATGGGCATCTGCGGAATCCGGCGCTCTGAGCGAACGAGCGGAGGAAGGCGTCGCCGTACCGAGCCGGTCCGCCACGACGGTTGGCAAGGGACCGTTGGGCACCCTTGGGGAACCCCTCGGCCCACGCCCCGCCCGACCGGATCGGGGCACCGTGGGGCGAGAGGCCATCCAGGGAGGCTGCACATGACCCAACTCGCCGACGGCAACAGCATCGTGGTGGGCGTCGACGGATCGGAGGCGTCCAAAGCCGCACTGCGCTGGGCCAGGGAGCAGGCCCGCGCCCTGCGGGCGGAGGTCGTGGCCGTACACGCCTGGGAACCGACCACATCCGGGTTCGCGCCGTATGCTCCGGCATCGGCCCGTCCCACGGCCGCGCAGCAGCGCGAACAGGCTGCCGAGCTGCTCGCCTCGACGGTGCGAGAGGTCTTCGGCCCACGGATCGGCGGCACCGTGCATGCCGTTCTCGTGGAGGGGCCGCCCGCGCGGGCACTGCTCCGTCACGCGCCCGGCGCACTGCTGCTCGCCCTGGGGCGCAGGGCTCATGGACAGTACGAGCTGCCCGCGATCGGGACGGTGGGCCGTGAGTGTCTGCGGCACGCGACGGTCCCCGTGGTCGCGGTGCCCGCCGCGCAGCGGCCCGCGCCGCCGCTCAGGACCGTGGAGACGTCGCCTCTCGCCAGGAGCGGTGCCGCGTAGGGGGCGGAGTGCCAACGCCTGGCGGGATATGCGACCGCCCACAGCTCCACCCGCGAGATCGTCGAGCCAAGCAGATCAGGCACAGCCCGGCTACCGCATCACCGGCGCCACGGCGCTCAGCGACGCGAATGCCCTTGTGGTCGACGAGCACCCCGTCTCGTGTGGGCACCCTCCTACCGGCCGGCCTGCCGGTTCATGCCGTACCCAGGGCGGCCACCCGTGGTCCTTCTCCCGTCGGGACGGAGGCCGAGGCCGGATACGCTGGCGGGGTGATCGAGAACCTTCCCCCCTGTCCGAAATGCTCGTGTGAGTACACCTACGAGATGAACGCCCTGGTGGTGTGCCCGGAGTGCGGCCACGAATGGGTGCCTGCCGAGGGCAGCACGGATTCCGGCGTCCCCGCGATGGGAGTCCCCCCGGCCGAAGGCTGGGGGAGGGTCGTCAAGGACTCCGTCGGCAATGTGCTGCAGGACGGCGACTCCGTGGTCGTGGTGAAGGCACTCAAGGTCAAGGGGAGCCCGTCGGGCATCAAGGCCGGCACGAAGGTGCGCAACATCCGGCTGGTCGACGGGGTCGACGGCCACGACATCGACTGCAAGATCGACGGTTTCGGTGCAATGCAGCTCAAGTCCACCGTGGTCAAGAAAGCCTGATCTACGACTCACTCTGTCCCGCCGTCCCGTCCATGGGGGGTGTTCGAGGCTGCAATCGGATGCTGAATTGCAAAATTTCGCAATTGGTTAGATGCTGTGTTGGCCATGCTCGCAGTAACCGCGGGCACGGCTTTCGCTTGCCCCCGGGGCGGGGCGCTGTCAGGGAAGCCGAGGGGTCGTGTCCGTTCCGCTGTACCAGGCCAAGGCCGAGTTCTTCCGGATGCTGGGACATCCCGTACGGATAAGGGTGCTGGAGCTGCTGCAGGACGGGCCGATGCCGGTACGGCAGCTGCGGGCCGCGATCGAGGTGGAGCCCCCCAGCCTGTCGCAGCAGCTGGCGGTGCTGCGCCGCTCGGGCATCGTCAGCTCCCAGCGCGAAGGCTCGACCGTGGTGTACGCGCTGGCCGGCGGGGACGTCGCCGACCTGCTGCAGGCCGCGCGCCGGATCCTGACCGAGATGCTGGCCGGGCAGAACGAGTTGCTGGCCGAGCTGCGGGATGCCGAGGTCTCCGCGCGATGAGAACCTCCTCCGGCCGGGTCGGGGCCCGGCTGACCGCGCTGCTGCCCAGACGCAGTGATCTGGCGCAGATGCGCCGGGATCCGCGCCGGGACCTGTTGGCCGGCCTTACGGTGGCGATCGTCGCGCTGCCGCTCGCGCTCGGATTCGGCGTCTCCTCCGGGCTCGGCGCCGAGGCGGGGCTGGCGACCGCGGTCATCGCCGGTGCGCTCGCCGCGGTGTTCGGCGGTTCGAATCTGCAGGTGTCCGGGCCGACGGGCGCGATGACCGTGGTGCTCGTGCCGATCGTCGCGGAGCACGGCCCGTCCGGGGTGCTGACCGTAGGGCTGATGGCAGGCCTGATGCTCCTCGCACTCGCCCTGATCAGGGCCGGGAAATACATGCAGTACGTGCCTGCCCCGGTCGTCGAGGGCTTCACGCTCGGCATCGCCTGCGTGATCGCACTGCAGCAGATCCCGAGCGCCCTGGGGGTGCCCAAGCCGGAGGGCGACCGCGTCCTGGTGGTGACCTGGCGCGCCCTTCAGGAGTTCGCGCAGCACCCGAACTGGACCGCCGTCGCCTTCGCCCTGGCGGTCGCCGCCGTCATGCTGATCGGCGCCCGCCTTCGGCCCACGATCCCCTTCTCCATCGTCGCGGTGATCGCCGCCACCCTCGTGGCGCAGGTAGCCGGCCTCGATGCGGCGCAGCCGATCGGAGACCTGCCGTCCGGACTGCCCACGCCCACTCTGTCGTTCCTGGACCCGGGCGCGCTCGGCTCCCTGCTCGCCCCGGCGGTCGCGGTGGCGGCGCTGGCAGCCCTGGAGTCACTGTTGTCGGCCTCGGTCGCCGACGGCATGACGGTCGGCCAGAAGCACGACCCGGACCGGGAGCTGTTCGGGCAGGGCCTGGCCAACATCGCGGCCCCGCTGTTCGGCGGGGTGCCCGCGACCGGCGCGATCGCCCGCACCGCGGTCAATGTCCGTACCGGCGCCGGGTCCCGGCTGGCTGCCCTCGTCCACGCTGCGGTTCTCGCCGTGATCGTCTTCGCGGCCGCGCCCTTCGTTTCGAAGATTCCGCTCGCCGCGCTCGCGGGTGTGCTGCTGGCCACGGCGATCCGCATGGTCGAGGTCGGCTCGCTGCGGGTCATGGCCAGGGCCACCCGCTCGGACGCGCTGATCCTCGTGCTCACCGCCGTCGCGACCCTCGCGCTCGATCTCGTGTACGCGGTGATCATCGGCCTGGTGGTCGCGGGTGCACTGGCCCTGCGTGCGGTGGCCATGCAGGCCCGCCTGGACCAGGTCCCCCTGGACCGGGGCGACCACAGCGCCGAGGAGCACGCGCTGCTGGCCGAGCACATCGTGGCCTACCGCATCGACGGGCCCTTGTTCTTCGCCGCCGCCCATCGCTTCCTGCTGGAGCTGGCCGAGGTCGCCGACGTACGCGTCGTCATCCTGCGCATGTCCCGGGTGACCACCATCGACGCCACCGGCGCCCTCGTCCTCAAGGACGCGGTGGAGAAGCTCCACCGGCGCGGCATCGTCGTCATGACCTCTGGGATCCGCGCCGGTCAGCGCCAAGTCCTGGACTCGGTCGGCGCACTGGAACTGCTGCGCTTGGAGGGGCGTGAGTACGCCACCACGCCCGAGGCGATCCAGGGCGCCCGTACTCACCTGGAGCGTGCCGGCGTCATGCATGCCCTCCCCGCCCAGACATCCCGGCCCCTCAGTGAGGAAACGGAGGAAACCGTCGGATGAGCACTCCGCCCGCATCGCTGCGCATGGTCGAGGTCTCCGGTGCCGAGGCGCTGTGGCTGCTGGAGGGCAGTTCACTGGGGCGGCTGGTGTACACGCAGCGGGACCAGACCGTCGTCCGGCCTGGTCGGCACACGTGGGAGTTCGGTCGGCTGGTGGTGCGCACGCCCGCGCCGGCCGCCGCGGTCCCCGCCGCGGCGACGTATCACGTGGACGAGATCCGTGCGGTGGGGGGCACCGGCTGGACGGTCACCGTCGCCGGGCCGGTCGATGTGATCACCGATCCCGACGAGGCCACCCACTACCGGCGCACTCTCACCGGCTGGACGCACGGCCCGCACGACACGCTGCTGCGCCTGCACCCCAAGACGGTGAGCGGATTCCGCCTCGCCCGCGCGGAGGCGTGATGGGTGCCCGGCTCGAAGCCCTGCCCTATCGGCATGTGCTCACGCTGCCCACCGAGCCGTCCGCCGTCCGGACAGCCCGTCAGACCGCCGAGCAGGCCATGGCCGAGTGGGGCATAAGCCTGCGCCACCCGACGGTCGGCCCGGCTCTGCTGATCCTCAGCGAACTGGTCACCAACAGCGTCCGGCACGCCGCGGCGCTCTCCCCCCAGATGACCGTCATCTACGCGGCGGGCGCGGACTGTCTGGCCTTCGCCGTGCACGACCGCCACCCCCACCAGCCCTCACTGAACACGTCGGTCGCCGACACCGGCACGGGGGCGGGCGGTCTGGGCACCGTCATGGAGCTCACCCTCGGCCTGAGCGGCACCGCGGTCGTCCGGGCCGATGCCGACGGCAAGGGGAAGAGCATCTGGATCACCCTCCCCCTCTGACCAAACAGGGCCGACTGCGCAAGGAAGTTGACGACCATGACCATCGAGTGGCGCTACACCGTCGAACAGGATCTCGGCATCCTGTCCGTCTCCGGATACCTGGGACCGGACGCCGTTCGCCGCTTCGCCGGCGCCGTCGGCTGGGTCGTGGGACGCGGGACCGGCCCGGTCATCGTCGACCTGACCGAACTGCGCGGCTGGTCGGCCGAGGGACAGCTGGCGATCACCGAGGCCGCCCGCCGCCTTGCCGAAGCGGGCCGCAGCCTGGAACTGGCCGCGATCCCCGCTGACGGGTCCTTCGTCCCCGTCGGAGACTGCCCGCCCACCCCCGTGCACCCCGACCTGGTCGGCGCGCTCACCTCACACAGCACCCGGTATGGCGAGGCGCCGGAGGGCCGTCACGAGTGGCGGACGACGGGGTGGCCGAGGACTGGAGACGACGCGGGCGAGTGAGCGCGGCGGGTTCCGCCGGGGCGAAGGCGCCATCGGGATCCCGGACGGGTACGACGGTGGAGTTGTCCTCCTTCGTGGCGATGGCCACGTCCTCGGTGAACTCCGTCGCGGCCAGCTCCCGGCCGGAGACGCCGGCGGCGACCGCGTGGGTGAGGTCGGCGGTGCCCTCGTAGGCCGTCTCGGCCGCGGCCGCCTCGGCGGACAGCGGTCCCGCGCCCTGGGCGTGCAGGTCGGAGATGAGGGCGTCGGCGCCGAGCAGGTCCTCCGGGCGCGCAACGAACGGGGCGCGGCGCAGGTGGGCCGGGGAGAGACCAGGGACTGTCAGGCGTGACGGCGCGGCGGTCGACGGCCGGCCGCGCGCCGGACTGGTGTGCGTAGACGGCGGCGGCCTTCTCTGCTGCGGTCTGCTCGGCCGTGGTGGCGGGGCCGTCCGGCGGCCAGAACGGGAGGATCCTGATGCCCGTCTCGACGGCGACGCTCACGGCCGTGGTGAAGGACAGCACGTCGACGGCGACCAGGCAGGCGGCCTGCGCGGCGAGGTGGCCCTCCCCCACTCTCGGCTTCGCTCGAGCGGGGGACCCCCATCGGCAGGGCCCCACTCGAAGCGGATCCCGCTGCCGCACTGGACGGCCCAGTCACCCCATGACCCACTCCCCTGCGGGTCAGCTTCGGTCGCCGTCCGCGGCGGACGTGGTGACCCGGCCGCCGAAGGACAGCTTCAGCATGCGGGCCTCGCTGCACCGCGGGCACCGGCCCTCCGCACCGACGGCGGGGGGCCGACACTTGAGGCGGCAGGCCGGGCACTTGAACCAGACGACACCCGCGCCACGCAGCGGAATGATTCTCACGCAAGCCTCCCTCACATCACGTATGGAGTTGCTAATCTTAGCAATTGCCGAGGTCATCACCGATGGTTTCATGCGGTTCGGGTCTCGTGCGCGGATTCGGCGTGACCGCTGCCGCAGGCGAGGATGTGCCGCATGTGTGTGACGAGCGAAGCGAGATGGGGGTCCCCCCGCCCGAAGAGTGGGGGAGGCTGGATGCGATGCGCCGAGAACCGGCCCATACGGCCGTACTGCTCCGCCGGGGAGAGGACGGCACCATGAGCACGCCGCTGTACCAACTGAAGGCCGAGTTCTTCAAGACGATCGGACACCCGGCGCGCATACGGGTCCTTGAGCTCCTCAGCGAGCGTGAGCACGCCGTGGCGGAGATGCTGCCCGAGGTGGGCATCGAGCCGGCCCATCTGTCGCAGCAGCTCGCGGTGCTGCGCCGGGCGAACCTGGTGGTGACCCGCAAGGAGGGCTCGACCGTGTACTACTCGCTGACCAGCCCCCACATCGCCGAGCTGCTCCGCGTCGCCCGCACCATCCTGTCCGGCGTGCTCGCCGGCCAGGCCGAACTCCTCGCCGATCTGCAGGCCGCCCAGACGCAGCCGAAACCGCCGTCATAGCGACGGCCCTCAATCGGCGTCCGCCTCCCGGGAGTTGACAGCGCTCTGTGGCGAGGGAGGCGGCCGCCTTCACCTCTGAGTGACGTAACTCCGGTCGCAGGTGGCCTGTTGGACACCGGCGGACAAGACCTCACCGTGTCAGGGAGGGTTTATGGGCCTGTTGCGCAAGATCCGGGACACCGGGCGGGTGGCCGAGCCCGCTCCCCCACGCCCGGAGGGTGACGTCCCGCCGCAGGCGCGGGAGTTCGGCGGCTCGGTGCAGGTGCGCTGCGTGGATGCCGGTTCCTGCAACGGCTGCGAGATCGAGATCGCGGCGGCCTTTAACCCGGTGTACGACGCCGAGCGGTACGGGGCCCGGCTGGTGGCCTCGCCCCGGCACGCGGACGTGGCCCTGGTGACCGGGCCGGTGACGCGGAACATGGCCGAGCCACTGCGCCGCACGGTTGCCGCGATGCCCGAGCCGCGGCTGGTGGTCGCGGTCGGGGACTGCGCGATCAACTGCGGGGAGTTCGCGGGCGGGTACGGCGTCGAGGGCGCCGTCTCCGATGTCGTACCGGTGGATCTGGCGGTACCCGGCTGCCCGCCGCGGCCGGACGAGATCGTCGCGGCGCTGCGGAGGGTGACCGGACGGTGAGCCTGATTCCGGCCGCCCTCGCGACGGCCACCGCGTTGGGTGTGGCGGGCGCGCCGGCCGGGCTGGTCCTGCCGCCGCGGGTGCGCGGCTGGGTGGTGGGGGTGTTGACGGCGGGTGTGGGGGTGGCCGGTGGTACGGCCGGTGTGGCTGCACTGGGCGGAGGCCGCTGGTCGGCCGAGGTACCCGGGCTGCTGCCGCTGGCCGGGGCGCATCTGGCGGTGGACGCGCTGTCCGGACTGTTCATGGCGGTGGCCGGGGCCGTGGTGGCGGCGGTGGCGGTCTACGGCGTCGGCTATGTGGCCGGGCATGGATCGCACGGGTCGCACGGCCTCGGCTCGCGGGGTGCTCAGGCGGTGCTGCCGCTGTTCGCGCTGAGCCTTGTGCTGGTGCCGGCGGCGGCCTCGGTGTCGACGTTCCTGCTGCTGTGGGAGCTGATGGCGCTCACCTCGCTGCTCCTCGTCCTGGCCGAGCACCGCGCCCGGCCCGCCGTACGGGAGGCGGCCGTCTGGTACGCGGTGATGACCCACCTGGGGCTCGTCCTGCTACTCGCGGGCCTGTCCGTGTACGCCGCGCAGACCGGCGGAGAGACTTTCGCCGCCCTGCGCGCGGGTACGGCGGGGATCTCGCCGACCGTGCGCGGGCTGGTGTTCGTGCTGACGGCGGTGGCGTTCACCTCGAAGGCGGGCCTGGTCCCGCTGCACGCCTGGCTGCCACGCGCACATCCCGAAGCTCCCAGCGCCGTCTCGGCGTTGATGAGCGCGGCCATGGTCAACCTCGGTGTCTACGGCCTCGTACGGGTCGGGTTCGATCTGCTGGGCGGGGGACCGGCCTGGTGGTGGCTGCTGGTGATGGCCATGGGCGGGCTCTCGGCGGTGTACGGGATCCTCCAGGCCGCGATGGCTTCCGACCTCAAGCGGCTGCTGGCCTACTCGACCAGCGAGAACATGGGGCTCGCTGTCCTCGGCGTGGGTGCGTCCGGGCTGTTTGCCCACGCCGGGAACGAGGCTCTGGCCGGGCTCGCGCTCGCGGCAGCGCTGCTGCACGTCGTCAACCACTCTGCCTTCAAGGCCCTGCTGTTCGGCGCGGCTGGCTCGGTACTGCGGGCCACCGGGGAGCGGAACCTGGATCTGCTGGGCGGGCTGCGGGCCCGGATGCCGGTCACGGCCGGGCTGTTCGCGGTCGGCGCGCTGGGCGCGGTGGCGCTGCCGCCCGGCAACGGCTTCATCAGCGAGTGGCTGCTGCTGCAATCGATGATCCACGGGCTGGACGTGCCCGGGGTGACCACGGCGATCGTGCTGCCCCTCGCGGTGGCGGTGATCGCCCTGTCCGCGGGGCTTGCAGCGGCGGTGTTCGTCAAGGCGCTCGGCGTGGGCTTCTTCGCCCGGCCGCGCGGTGACGGGGCCGCGTTGGCCAAGGAGTCGCCGCCGCTCATGCTGGCCGGGATGGGGCTGCTCGCGGCGCTGTGCACGGCGCTGGCCCTGGTGCCGGGGCTGCTCGGCGACGGGCTGGATCGCGCGGTGGAGTCGGTCGGGTACGACGGGACGCGGGCCGTGTCCGGTGGCGGACTGGAGGTAAAGCTCGACGAGGTGTCCGCCGTGCTGTCCCCGCTGTGGGTGGTGGCAGCGCTGACAGTGGCCCTGGGCCTGGTGACCGGGGTGCTGCGGTGGGCTGCACGCCGTCGGGAGCGGCGTACGCAGGCGAGGTTGTGGGACTGCGGGGGCGGGGCGCCGACGCCGCGGATGGCCTATACGGCCACGTCGTTCGCCGAGCCGCTCCAGCGGGTCTTCGACGACGTGCTCGCCCCTGAGCAGGACGTGGACGTCACGCCGGTGCGCGAGTCGTCGTACCTCGTGGAGCGGGTGAAATTCCGCAACCGGGTGCCCGATCGGATCGAACACCGCCTGTACCGGCCGGTCCTCGAATTCCTGGCCGCGACCGGGCAGTCGGCACGGCGGCTGGCGGGCGGCAGCGTGCACACCTATCTCGGCTACGGCTTCTTCGGACTGGTCACTCTGCTCGTGGTGTTGGTGGTGGGCTGGTGAACACGGTCGGATACGCGGCGATCGCCCTCCAAGTGGTCGCGGTCGCGGCCGGGGCGCCCCTGCTGACCGGGCTGATGCGGCAGACCCGGGCCCGCCTGGAGGGCCGGGCCGGCGCCGGGGTGCTCCAACCCTGGCGGGATGTACGCAAGCTGCTGCGCAAGGAAGCGATCACCCCGGTCGGCACGGGACCCGCCTTCCGGTGGGCGCCACCTCTACTCGTCGCCACCTCGCTGGTGCTGGCCGTCCTGGTACCGCTGATCTCCACCAACACACCGGTGCGGGGGCGGGCGGATCTGATCCTGTTCGTGGCGCTGCTGGCGCTCGGCACCCTGGCGTTGGCGCTCGCGGGCCTGGACACCGGCACCGCGTTCGGCGGCATGGGCGCCTCGCGGGAGATGACCATCGCCGCACTCGTGGAGCCGACCATCCTGATGGCGGTGTTCGCGCTGTCGATTCCGGCCGGCTCCACCAACCTGCCCGTCATCGTCGCCGGAGCCGCAGACCAGCCCGCCCGACTGACCTCCCCGGCCGGGCTGCTGGCCATCGCCGCACTCGCGGTGGCCGTGCTGGCCGAGAGCGGCCGACTACCCGTGGACAACCCCTCCACCCATCTGGAGCTGACCATGGTCCACGAGGCCATGGTCCTGGAATACGCCGGACCGGACCTTGCCCTGGTCGAGTTCGGCGCCCAGCTTCGGCTGACCGTCCTGTTGGGGCTGCTCGCTTCGCTGTTCGCGCCGTGGGGCATCGCCACCAGCGCCTCGCTCGCGGCCGTGCTGCTCGCCCTGCTGCTGGTGGTACTCAAGGTGGCGGTGCTGGGAATGGCGCTGGCGGCGGCGGAAGTGTTCTGGGCCAAGCTGCGGCTGTTCCGGGTGCCTGAACTCCTCGCGGGCTCCTTCTTGTTGGCGCTGCTCGCGGTGGCCGCCTCGTACTTCCTGGTCGGAGAGTGAGGGCTTCCATGAGCGACAGTCTGTTCACACAACTGCTCGATCTGGCCTGTGGGGCGTTCCTGCTGGCCGCCGTGGTGGTGCTGTGGCGCCGCGAACTCGCCGCGATCGTACGGCTCTTCGCCCTGCAGGGAATCGCGCTCGCCGCCATCGCCCTGCTGCTCGGGCTGCACGAGGACCGCTGGGACCTGATCGTGGTGGCCGCCGGTATCGGCGCACTGCGGGCCGGCCTGTTGCCGTACCTGATCCGTCGGGCCCTGGCCGCGCTCGTCGCCGACCGGGGCGAGGGTCAGGAGCAGGCGTACACGCACAGTGAGGAGGTGCGCGAGACACAGCCGCTGGTGAATGTGGCCGCGTCACTGCTGACCGCCGCCGCCCTCACCCTGCTCGCCTACGCGGTCGCCCGTCCCCTGGTCGAGCTGGATCCGACGCCGGCCACCCGGGCCCTGCCGGTCGGCCTGGCCGTGGTCCTGATCGGCTTCTTCGTACTGGTCACCCGGCGCCGCGCGCTGGCCCAGGTGGTCGGGTTCCTGCTGCTGGACAACGGCATCACCGCTACCGCCTTCCTGGCCGCCTCGGGCGTGCCGCTGATCGTCGAACTCGGCGTCTCCTTCGACGTGCTGCTGGCCGTCCTGGTCCTACAGCTACTCACCGTGCGGGTGCGGGAGGCGTTCGGCACCACCGACATCGACGACCTGCGGGAGCTGCACGACTGATGCTGCGTCTTTTTCAAGAGCCCGCACTGACCGCGCTCCTGCTCACCGCGCCCTCCGCCGGACCGCTTGCCGTGGCGGCTGGGTACACCCTCACCGGGCTCGTCACGCGCGGAACTCCTCCTGAGGTACCGGGGGCCCGGCAGGAGGGGACCCGTCGTCCACAGCTTGCGGGGAAGAGCGTCACTGTTCCCTCGCGCGGGACCGCGAGCGTGACAGACAACAGGGGGGAAGCAGATGCCTCTGCGCCTGGTGAGCCGGTCGTCGCTCCCGGGGCTCGCGGGCGCCATCCGGCCGACTGGGCCGGACTGGCCTCTCCGGCGGTGATCCTCACCTGCGGTGCGCTGCTGGCCGCCGATGTCGGCGGTGGGGGTGCCCCCATGCTCGAGCGAAGCCGAGAGCTCGGGGGAGGATCCGTGGCCGTGTACTCCGGCCTGCTGCGGGCCGACGCGCTGACCGTATGGATGCTCCTGGTGGTCGGTGCCGTCGCGTTCCTCGCCTGCGCCGCGTCACCCTCGTACCTGGTGGGAGAGCGGGCCGTCGGGCGGGCGACGGACCGGACCGTGCGGCGCTACCAGGCCCTCGTACACGCATTCCTTGCGGCGATGTGCCTGGCCGTGGTGACCGCGAACCTCGGTGTGTTGTGGGTGGCGATCGAGGCCACGACCATCGTCACCGCGTTCCTCGTCGGCCACCGCCGCACCCGTACGTCGGTGGAGGCGGCCTGGAAGTACGTGGTGATCTGCTCGGCCGGGATCGCCCTGGCTTTCCTCGGCACGGTGCTGATCTACTACGCGGCCCGGCAGGCCGGTATCGCGGAGGCGTGGGCGCTGGACTGGCCGACCTTGCTCGCCCGTGCGGACCGTCTCGACCCTGCGGTCACCCGGCTCGGCATCACCCTCGTCGTCCTCGGCTACGGTGCCAAGGCGGGCCTGATCCCGCTGCACGCCTGGCTGCCGGACGCGCACAGCCAGGCTCCCGCCCCGGTCTCGGCGCTGATGTCCGGGGTGCTGCTGTCCGTCGCCTTCGTGGCGATCCTGCGCTACCGGGTCATCGCGGATGCCGCACTCGGCGCGGACTTCACCCGCGTGCTGCTGGCCGGCATCGCGCTGCTGACCCTGGCCCTCGCGGCCGGGCTGCTGCTGGCCCAGCGCGACTACAAGCGGATGCTGGCCTATTCGAGCATGGAGCACATGAGTCTGATCGCCCTGGCCGCAGCCGTCGGCAGCCCGCTCGCCTTGTCGGCCGGGCTACTGCACATCGCCGGGCACGGGCTCGCCAAGGCCACCGCGTTCTGCGCCTCCGGGCAGATCCTGCTCCTGCGGGGCACCTCGGCGATCGGGCGGGTGCGCGGGCTGCTCGCCCAATCGCCCTGGCTGGGTGCGGTGTTCGGGCTGGCAATCGTCGCGCTGCTGGGCTTCCCGCCGTTCAGCCTCTTCGCCTCCGAACTGGGCATCGCCCGCGCCGGATTCGCCGCCGGAGCGGGACTCGGCTGGGTCACAGCCGCCGCCCTGGTGCTGGTGCTGGTCGCCTTCGCCGCGCTCGCCACCCGGGCCACGCGGATGCTGCTGGGGCCCGCTCCCGACAGGGGCACGGCCGTCGCGGACAGCCCGTCCGCGTTGTGGCCCCTCGTGCTGGGCCTGGCGGCCTGCGCTGCCCTGGGCATCGCCGCCGGCCCGTTGGGAGACCTGCTGTCCCAGGCCGCCGCCACCCTGGAAAGGCCCTGACAGATGCGTACCGTGCACGACGTCCACGCCGCCGAACTGCCCAAGCGGGCCGAGGCGCTGCTGCGCGACGGACACCGTCTCGCCCTGATCGCCGCCCACCACGACGCAGGCGCCGTACGTCTCGTCTACCTCTTCGTCTCCGGGCCGCCCGACACCCGCATCGAGCTCCATGTGCGCCTGAACGTGGCCCGACCCGAGGTGCCCAGCCTGGCCCATCTGTCCTTCCCCGCAGGCCGGTTCGAGCGCGAGATGCGCGACCTGCACGGCATCGTGCCCCTCGACCACCCGCAACCGCGCCGCCTGGTACGCCACTTCCACTGGCCGCGCGGCTGGTACCCGATGCACCCCGCCGCCGGGGACCCGCCCGCCTTCGGCGAACAGGAGGGCCCGTACCCCTTCCTGGAAGTCACCGGCGACGGCGTGTACGAGATCCCTGTCGGCCCGGTGCACGCCGGACTCATCGAACCCGGCCACTTCCGCTTCTCCGTCGTCGGCGAGACCATCCTCAAGCTCAAGGCCCGCCTCTGGTTCGTGCACAAGGGCATCGAGAAGCTCTTCCAGGGCCGCTCGGTGGCGGCCGGACTGCCCTTGGCCGAACGCATCAGTGGCGACACCGCCGTCGGCCACGCCCTCGCCTACTGCCTGGCCGTCGAGGAGGCCACCGGCACGGCCGTCCCCGAACAGGCCCAGTGCACCCGCGCCCTGCTCCTCGAACTCGAACGCCTCCACAACCACGTCGCCGACCTCGGCATGCTCTGCAACGACGTCGGATACGGCATCCTCAACGCCCACGCCCAACGCGTCCGCGAACAACTCCTACGCCTCAACGACACGGTGACCGGCCACCGCCTGCTGCGCGGCGGTGTGGTTCCCGGCGGCAGCACGCTGCGGACCCTGCCCAGCCCCGCCCGGATGGAGGCCATCGGCGACGACATCCGCGAGATCGTACGGCTGGCGCTGGGCCACTCCACCGTCCACGACCGCTTCACCGGCACCGCGATCCTGCCCACCGGGGCCGCCCGCGACATCGGCTGCCTCGGCTACGTCGCCCGCGCCAGCGGCCTGTCCCTGGACGCCCGGATCGCCCACCCCTTCACCTCGCACGGACAACCCGGCCAGGTCCCCGTCCACACCAGCGGCGACGTCCTGGCCCGCTTCCTGGTCCGCGCCGAGGAGATCGACGCTTCTCTCGCCCTGATCCGGGAGCTCACCGACTACGTCTCCACCGGCGCGGTTCTGGGGCCTTCCGCGGTGCCCGGGGAAGGCCCCAGCAGCGGCGTCGGCCTGGTCGAAGGCTGGCGGGGCACGATCACAACGCGCGTCGAACTCGCCGCCGACGGCACCCTGACCCGGGTCAAGCCGGTCGACCCGTCCTTCTTCAACTGGCCCGCGCTGCCGGTCGCCCTGAACGACACGATCGTCCCGGACTTCCCGCTGACCAACAAGAGCTTCAATCTCTCCTATGCCGGCAACGATCTCTGACCGGTCAAGGACCCGACTCTCCGCCCGCCGGCCGGTAACCGGTCACGATGTCGGCCCCGATCCGAACCATGTGCTGCATCTCAGTGTCGGCCCAGGGCGTGAACACCGTTAGAGATCGCGGGCGAGTTCGGCGACTGTTCGAGGCCCAGCGCGGTATGCCGTGCGGGAACTCCTTCGAGTGCAACGACTGCTATGGCGGCTGCCCCGACAACACGGTCTCCGAGTCGATCGTCCTGCAGCCCTCTGCTCGAACCGGACCCGACTGAACCGGACATCACTTGAGCCCTCGCGCCTTCCGCGAGGGCTCAAGTAGCCGTGTGGCCAGTGGTTGTGCGTCAGCCGACGAACTCCCCCACCGCCGCCTTCAGTTCACTCAGTCCTTTCTTCGCGTCGGTGAAGAACATCCCGGTCTTCGGGTCCGTGTAGAGCTCGTTGTCGATGCCCGCGTAACCGTGGCCCATCGAGCGCTTGATGACGACGACGCTCTTGGCCTTGTCGACGTCGAGGATCGGCATGCCGGAGATCGCGTTGCCGGGGCGGCGGGCGATCGGGTTGGTCACGTCGTTGGCGCCGATCACGAGGGCGACGTCGGCCTGCGGGAACTCGGGGTTGACGTCGTCCATCTCCTTCAGCTGTGTGTAGGGGACGTTGGCCTCGGCCAGGAGCACGTTCATGTGTCCTGGCATGCGGCCGGCAACCGGGTGGACGGCGTAGCTGACGTCGACGCCGTGGTCGGTGAGCAGCTGGGCCAGGGCGCCGAGTTCGTGCTGGGCCTGGGCGGCGGCCAGGCCGTACCCCGGCACGAAGATGACCTTGCGCGCGTACGCCAGCTGGATCGCCACGTCGTCCGCGGACACCGGGCGGACCTGGGCGGATGCCCCGCCCGCGCCGGCCGTCGCCGGAGCGCTGTCGCCGGTGCCGAAGCCACCGATGACGATGTTGGCGATGGACCGGTTCATGGCGTCGGCCATCAGCTTGGTGAGGATGCCGCCCGAGGCGCTGACGAGCATGCCCGCGATGATGAGCGCGGTCTCGTCGAGGACGAAGCCGGCCATCGCGACCGCCGAGCCCGTGAAGGCGTTCAGCAGGGCGATGACCACGGGCATGTCGGCGCCGCCGATCGGCAGCACCATCGTCACGCCGAAGAGCAGCGCCACGACGACGAGTCCGTACAACGCGACCTGGCTGTCGGGTGCCAGCACCAGCCAGACCGTGCCGGCGACGAAGGAGGCCGGCAGCAGCACGTTGAGTAGCCGTGCGCCCGGGAAGACCACCGGCGCCCCGGACACGATGCCCTGCAGCTTGCCCGCCGCGATCAGCGATCCGGAGAAGGTGACCGCGCCGATGACGATGTCGAGGGCGCCGGGCAGGGAGACCCGTGCGCCCAGGGCGGCCGGGTGGTCGGTCTGGAGCAGGTCGCCCACCGCGATGAGCGCTGCTGCTCCGCCGCCGACGGCGTTGAAGAGGCTGACCAGTTGCGGCATGGAGGTCATCTGGACCTCGCGCGCGGCCCACAGGCCGAGCGCTGCGCCGAGGACGCCTCCGGAGATCAGTACGAGCCAGCCGGTGCTGCTGATCACGTTCTCGTCCGTGACCAGCCAGACGGTGGCGGCGATCGCGAGGGCCATGGCCCCGGCCGAGAGGGTGTTGCCGCGGCGGGCCGTGCGCGGGTGGTTCATCAGGTGCAGGCCCATCACGAAGCAGGCGGCCGCGGCCAGGAAGATGTAGTGGACGGCGTTGGAGACGGTGTCCATGGCGGTCACACCTCCGCCTTCTCGTGTGTGTCAGCGGTGGGCTTCTCGGTGGCCGGCCTGGCCTTGAACATCTCCAGCATCCGGTCCGTGACCACGTATCCGCCGACGACGTTCATGGCGCCGAACACCATGGCCACGAAGGCGAGTATGTAACCGATCCAGGTGTGCGACTCGGCCGCGATCAGCATGGCGCCGATGACGACGATGCCGTGCACCGAGTTGGAGCCGGACATCAGCGGAGTGTGCAGGGTCGCCGGGACCTTGCTGATGACCTCGATGCCGACCAGGACGCTCAGCACGAAGACGGTGATCGCGGTGAGGAGATCGAGGTTGTTCATGAGGATCCTCCTCCTGTCAGTGCGGCCGTGATCTCGTCGGCCGGGTCGAGGGTCAGTTCGCCGTCGCGCACCAGGTGGCACAGCAGGGCGACGAGGTTGCGGGCGTACGCCGTGGACGCGGCGGTCGCCATCGCGGAGGGCAGGCGTCCGGCGCCGATGAGGGTGACCCCGTTGTCGAGGACGGTGGTCTTGTCGGGCTCGGTGCCTTCCGCGTTGCCGCCGAGTTCGCTCGCCGCCAGGTCGACGACGACCGAACCGGGCTTCATCTGCTCCACAGCGGTGGCGGTCACCAGCAACGGCGGCTTGCGGCCCGGTACTTGGGCCGTGGTGATGACGATGTCGGAGCGGGCGATGTGCGCGTCGAGCGCCTCCCGCTGGGCCCGCTGTTCCTGTTCGGTCAACTCCCGTGCGTAGCCGCCCTGTCCGGCCTCCGGTTCCCCGTTCGGCGGGCTCTGAATGTCGAGGAACCGGGCGCCGAGCGACTCCACCTCCCCTCGTGACGCGGGGCGTACGTCGTACGCCGAGACGACGGCACCGAGGCGGCGGGCGGTGGCGATCGCCTGCAGCCCGGCCACTCCGGCACCGAGGACGAGGACCTGTGCCGGGCGCATGGTGCCCGCCGCAGTGGTCAGCATCGGGAAGAACCGGTCGTACGAGTCGGCCGCCACCAGTGCCGCCTTGTAGCCGGCGACACTGGCCTGGGACGTCAGCGCGTCCATGGACTGGGCGCGGCTGAGGGTGCGCGGCAGCAGGTCGAGACTCACCGTGCGCACCCCGCGTCCGGTCAGTTCCTCGGTCAGGGCGGGGTTGCGCAGTGGTTCGAGCAGGCCGATCAGTGTCTGCCCGGCGCGCAGGGCCTGAGCCGTCTCCACGTCCGGCGGGCCGACACACAGCACGACGTCGGCACGAGCGTACAACTCGTCCGGCGGTACGACGGTCGCGCCGACGTCGGTGTACTCGGCGTCGGTGAACCAGGCACCGGAGCCGGCACCGGCCTCGACCAGGACGTCAAGTCCGGCCCGGCGCAGGAGGGTTACGGCCTCGGGGACGAGGGCGACACGGCGTTCGCCGGGCGCTCGCTCCCGTACGGCACCGATGGTGAGGGTTGACATGATCTGCTGCCTCTCTCTGTGACCCGGTGGTGCCGGGCCACAGAACTCTCAGAACTCGAAGACGAGCCGCGCTTCGGCCCGTCCGCCGAGGACCTCGTCGAAGGATTCGTTGACCTGCTCCAGGCGTCGCGGTTCGGCGATGACCTGGGTGCGTCCCGCGGCGTGCAGCGCGAACACCTCCGACAGGTCCTGACGGGTGCCGACGATGGAGCCGATGACGGAGATCCCGCTGAGCACGGTCTCGAAGATCGGCACGTTGATCGACGCGTTGTCGGCGGGCAGGCCGACCATCACCAAGCGCCCGCCCCGGTTGAGGGACCGGTAGGCCTGCTCGAACGCCTTGGCGCTCGCGGCCAGTACGACGGCCACGTCCGCGCCGCCGGCCTTCTTGATCTCCTCGACCGGGTCGTGCGTACGGGCGTTGACGATCTGGTCGGCACCGAGCTTGTGGGCCAGGCCCAGCTTGTCGGGTTCGAGGTCGACGGCGGTGACGAAGCCGCCGACGAGCCGCGCGTACTGGACGGCCAGGTGGCCGAGGCCGCCGACGCCGAAGATGGCGACCCGCTCGGCCGGGACGACGCGCGCGACCTTGATCGCCTTGTACGTGGTGACGCCGGCGCAGGTCAGCGGCGCCGCGTCGAACGACGACACGCCCTCGGGCACCGGGACGACGGCGCCCGCGTCGGCCACGGCGTACTCGGCGTAGCAACCGTCCACGGAGTAGCCGGAGTTGACCTGGCTCTCGCAGAGGGTCTCCCAGCCGGAGACGCAGTAGCGGCAGGTGCCGCAGGACGAGCCGAGCCACGGGATGGCGACCCTCCCCCAGACTCCGTCCGGGCGGTGCCCCCAGCCGACCAGATCGGTGCTGACGCCCTCGCCGACGGCTTGCACGGGGCCTACGCCCTCGTGGCCCGGGATGAACGGCGGCTGCGGCTTGACCGGCCAGTCGCCGTGGGCCGCGTGGATGTCGGTGTGGCAGAGGCCGGAGGCCTCCATACGGACGAGCACCTGGCCGGGGCCGGGCTCGGGGACGGGGAGTTCCTGGATCTCCAGGGGCTTCCCGAGGTGAGTGACGACTGCTGCCTTCATGATCTGCTCCTCAACTGGGCTGTATGCCGGAAGCCGGCTCTCTGCCGGTTCCTCGATCCGTGTGACGAAACGCAGCCCGTCCCCTGCTGCGAGGGAGAAGCCGCCCGGTGTGCCCTCTTCGACGTCCAGGACGAAGCGCGGGCGGCCGAGCGCCTCGTACAGGTCGGCGTCGATGTGGAAGGTGCCGCCGTCCAGGACGCCGAGCATCATGTCGCCCTCGCCGAGGGCGAATTCGCCGCCGGGGAAGCACATCGGGTCGCTGCCGTCGCAGCAGCCGCCGGACTGGACGAACATCACCGGCCGGCCGTGGGCGGCGCGCAGGGCCTTGATGGCCCGGTGCGCCGCCCGGGTGGCGGTGACGCGCCCGGAGTTGCCGTTCACTAGCCTCGCGGGCATGTCGGTGCACCCCTTCGGATCCGCTGGAATCGCTGGAATCGCTGGATCGGCTAGAACAGCCCGAGCGGCTTGGTGCCGTAGCTGACCAGGAGGTTCTTGGTCTGGCTGTAGTGATCGAGCATCATCTTGTGCGTCTCGCGGCCGATGCCGGAGACCTTGTAGCCACCGAACGCCGCACCCGCCGGGTACTGGTGGTAGCAGTTCGTCCAGACTCGGCCGGCCTTGATGGCGCGGCCCATCCGGTAGTTGCGGTTGGTGTCGCGGCCCCACACGCCGGCCCCGAGGCCGTACAGCGTGTCGTTGGCGATCTCCAGGGCCTCGGCCTCGTCCTTGAAGGTGGTGACCGCGAGGACGGGGCCGAAGATCTCCTCCTGGAAGACCCGCATCTTGTTGTGGCCCTTGAGGACGGTCGGCTCGAAGAAGTAGCCGTCCGCGAACTCACCGCCGATCGCCGGACGGTGACCGCCCGCGAGCAGCTCCGCGCCCTCCTTCAGGCCGATCTCGACGTACGAGGCGATCTTCTCGACCTGCTGCCGGGACACCTGGGGGCCGATCATGGTGGCGGGGTCGAGCGGGTCGCCCTGCTTGATGGCGCGGATGCGCTCCAGGCAGCGGGCCATGAACTCCTCGTAGATGTCCTCCTGGATGAGGGCACGCGAGGGGGCGGTGCAGACCTCGCCCTTGTTGAACGCGTACAGGACGAGTCCCTCGACGGCCTTGTCGAGAAAGTCGTCGTCCTCGGCGGCCACGTCGTTGAAGAAGATGTTCGGCGACTTGCCGCCCAGCTCCAGCGTGACCGGGATGATGTTCTGCGCCGCGTACTGCATGATCAGGCGGCCGGTGGTGGTCTCACCGGTGAAGGCGACCTTGGCGATGCGCTTGTTGGTGGCCAGCGCCTTGCCGATCTGGGCGCCGGGGCCGTTGACGACGTTGAGGACGCCCGGCGGCAGGTGGTCGCCGATGACCTCCATCAGCTTCAGAATCGACCACGGGGTCGGCGACGCGGGCTTGATCACGGTGGCGTTGCCGGCGGCGAGCGCCGGGGCCAGCTTCCACGCGGCCATCAGCAGCGGGAAGTTGAACGGGATGATCTGGCCGACCACGCCCAGCGGCTCGTGGAAGTGGTAGGCGATCGTCTCCTTGTCGACCTCGGTGATCGAGCTCTCCTCGGCGCGTATCGCGGCCGCGAAGTAGCGGAAGTGGTCGGCGGCGAGCGGAATGTCGGCGGCGAGGGTCTCGCGGACCGGCTTGCCGTTGTCCCAGCTCTCGGCGACGGCGAGTTCCTCGCGGTGCGCGTCGATGGCGTCGGCGACCGCGTTCAGCACCGCGGCTCGCTGCGTGGTGGAGGCCTCGCCCCACTTGTCCTTCGCGGAGTGGGCGGCGTCCAGGGCGAGTTCGATGTCCTCGGGTCCTGACTTCGGGACCTCGCAGATCGGCTTGGCGGTGGCGGGGCACAGGTTGGTGGAGTACTCACCCGTGGTGGGCGCCTCCCACTTGCCGCCGATGAAGTTCTCGTACCGGGGCGCGACGTCGACGGGACTGCCCGTCCTGCCCGGAGGCTCGTACCTCATGATCGTCACCTTTCGTGAGGGTTGTGGTGATGTTCAGCACGCTAGGTACCGGAACGCTGCAGCAACGCTGCATGCCGTCGGACCTGCGGCAGTCGGGGAAGGAGAGAGGACTCGGTGTCCAGTGCGCGGGCCCGGGCCGCCGCTGCGGCGCGCTGCGGCGAACCGCCCGGGAGCGCGCCGGCGAGCGCCTGCCACGCAGGAGCGTCGTCGGCTCCCCAGGCCGCGTCCACCCAGCGGCGGAGCAGCCGGGCGTCGCCGCTACCGAGCACGGCGCCGCGCAACTGCTGCTCCAGGCCACGCCGTTGCTCCACGACAACCGGCGCCTCGGAGCGCGGCAGCAGCGGACCGGGGTAGCCGGCCAGCGCTTCGCCCACCCGTCCCTCGGCAAGCAGCGCGGTCACGTCGGCGAAGTCGGTCCGCACCGGGCTCAGCAGTGCGTACGGCCGTGACCCGAGCAGGGCGGGACCGAGCACCGTGCGCAGCCGGGTCAGCTCGGCCCGCAGCGTCGAAGGGGACAACTCGCGCTCCGACAGGTCCACCGCGAGCCGGTCACCGGCCACGCCGCGGCCCTCCAGGACGAGCGCGACCACGATCTCGCTGTGCCGCGGGCTCAGCCGGTGGACGCGCCCCGCGCACTCCAGCAGGGCGCTGTCCCGGCCCAGCGCCCTCAGCCGTACGACGCCGTCCCGTCCTGGGCAGGCCGCGTCCTTGGGACGCACCACGCGCCCGTCGGGACCGAGCAGTACCGCCGGCGCGGTCAGCTTGCGGGCGAGTTCCGCCTCGGCCGCAAGCGCGGCACCCCGGACCGCGGCAAGAGCGGGGGGCGTGGCGATGGTGCCGCCGCCGGAGAGGTCGACGACACCGAGCACCCGGCCGGTGCCCGGGTCACGTATCGGGGCGGCGGCACACGACCAGTCGTGCGCTGCAGCGCTGTAGTGCTCGCCGGCCACGATCTGGACGGGCTGCCCCAACTCCAGTACCAGTCCTGGGGCGTTGGTCCCCGCCTGCGCCTCCGACCACACGGCGCCCTCGGCGAAGTGCATCCGCTCGGCACGCTCCACAGCCGCGGTGTCGCCCTCGACCCACAACAAGGTGCCGTCGGTGTCACCGACCGCGAAGACATGTCCGTCGTCCGCGGCACCGGCCCCGAGCAGCTCCCGGAACAAGGGGAGCACCGTGACCAGCGGGTGGGTGCGCCGGTAAGTCGAAAGCTGTTCGGCCGTCCCGCGCAGCGGCGGCAGACGGCTGCCGTCGGGTCGTACGCCGCCCGCCGCGCAGCGCTGCCACGAGTCGGCCACCAGGCGCCGCACACCCTCCGGCGTTCCGAGCGAGGTCATGAACCGCTCGTGCGCGGAACGCAGCGCGGATGCCGAGGTGGCGGTGAAAGCATCCATGCGGCCAGCACCTCCCACGTGCCTTCCTCCAGTCCGGTCGCACCAGCCTCACCCGTATTCCGGGGAAGGGTGCAGGGGCCGAACGACCCCTGTGCCAGGGACGCTTGGGCCTCCGGCCATGACGCACGGCCACCCCACCGAGTGCGAGGTCGGGTATGGACGCAGGAGCGGGCGGGCATGTCGCGCAGGGCGAGGGCGTGGGCGCCGACGTCAGTGTTCATGGCCGACGTGCACTGGCCGAGCACGCCGGCGCCGAGGACGACCCCGCCCATCCTGGGCTGACGCCCGACGGCCTTGGCGTCGGTCCACGAGTAAGTGCCGCCAAGGTCGGCGACAGCACCCCGAGAGCGAATTGCGCGGCGGCATGGGGCCGCCGACCGGCTTCGGTGTCCGGCCCGGCGGCCCCATGCCACCTGTCGGTTGTGGGTCTGTCAGCTCTGTGGGAGCCGGGCGGCGACGTACTCGGTGAGGTCGAGCAGCCGGTTGGTGTAGCCCCACTCGTTGTCGTACCAGCCGAAGACCTTGACCAGCTTGCCGTGCGCCTGGGTGAGCGGAGCGTCGAATACGCAGGAGGCGGGGTCGCCGACGACGTCGCGGGAGACGATCGGGGCGTCGGACACCCGCAGAATGCCCTTCAGTGGCCCGTCGGCGGCCTCGCGGAACGCGGCGTTGACCTCGTCCGCGCTCACGGGCCGGTTGAGCACCAGGGTCAGGTCGGTCAGGGAGCCGTCCTCGACCGGCACGCGTACGGCGATGCCGTCCAGGGTGCCGGACAGCTCCGGCAGGACCAGGCCGACCGCGCGGGCGGCGCCGGTGCTGGTCGGAATGATGTTCACTGCGGCGGTACGGCCGCGGCGCAGATCCTTGTGCGGCCCGTCGAGAACCACCTGGTCGTTGGTGTATCCGTGGATGGTGGTCATCAGCCCCTTGTCGATGCCGAATTGCTCGTCGAGCACCTTCACCATCGGCGCCACGCAGTTGGTGGTGCAGGAGGCGTTGGACACCACGTGGTCCCGGTCGGGGTCGTAGGTGCCTTCGTTGACGCCCATGACGACGGTGGCGTCGACTCCCTTGCCCGGCACGGACAGCAGCACCTTGCGCGCGCCGGCCTTCAGGTGCTGTCCGGCGTCCTCGCGGCTGCGGAAGCGACCGGTGGACTCGATGACGACGTCCACACCGAGTTCGCCCCAGGTCAGCGCGGCCGGGTCGCGTTCGGCGGTCACCGCGATGCGATGCCCGTCCACGGTGATCGAGTCGTCGTCGTGCTCGACGGTGCGGCCGAGGCGGCCATAGGTCGAGTCGTACGCCAGGAGGTGGGCCAGGGCCGCCGGCGAGGTGATGTCGTTGATGGCCACCACCTCGACGGGCGTGCCCGCCCCGGTCTCCGCGCGCTCCAGTACGCAGCGCAGGTAGTTGCGTCCGATGCGGCCGAAGCCGTTGATGCCCACGCGCACGCTCATGTCCGTTGTCCTCCCGATCGATCCGCTTCTGGTGTGCGTTGCCAGCCTGCCGGCAGGGGATCGGATCGGGCTTGGGCCGCCCGGGGGCCAGGTGAGGGACGTTCGGCCCGGGGGAACTCGATGCCGTACGGACTGTCAGGCCCCGTCGCGCTTGGGCCGCTCCTGGACCTGGGAGGCGATGACCGCGGCCTGGATGCGGCGCTCCACGCCGAGTTCGGCCAGTAGCCGGGAGATGTGGTTCTCTTGACGGTCTTCTCGGCGAGGTAGAGCCGCTGGCCGATCTGGCGGTTGGTCAGCCCCTCGCCGATCAGGGCGAGGATCTCCTGCTCCCGGCTGGTGACGTCATGCCTGGTAGCCGACGTTCGTCATCATCCCGGCCTCGCCGTGGTAGGCGTTGTGGCAGTGCAGCATCCACTGACCGGGGTTGTCGGCGTCGAAGAAGACGGACAGCTTCTTCTTGGGAAGCACGATGGCGGTGTCCTTGCGTGGGCCGGAGTCGCCGAGTTGGTAGGTGTGGCCGTGCAGGTGCATCGGGTGCCACATGGTGGTGTCGTTGACGAAGTCGAGCCGGACCCGCTGGCCCTCCTCGATCAGGATCGGGCTGGCGTCCGAGTCGGCCATGCCGAATGGTTTGCCGTTGATGGCCCAGTTGTAGTGCATCATGCCGCCGGTGAGCTTGACCTGGTGCGTGACATCGATCCTGGCGGACTTCAGTCGCACGTCGTCGGCCGCTCGGAGCCGAGACGCGGTCATGACCGTGCCGCTGAGCTCCTTCGGCCGTACGGTGGCCGAGGGCGCGCTGCCCGAACCCGTGCGCACGAGGGCCAGGCCGTTTGCGTTCTTTCCTTCGGCCAGGGCGACCAGGGGGAAGACGCCGTCCCCGAGGGTGACCAGTACGTCGTAGCGCTCGCCCATGCCGACCAGAAGTGCGTCCGTCTGTCGGTGTTGGATGGGGAAGCCGTCTGTGTGGGTGATCGTCATCCTGTGGCCCCCGAGGGCGACGCGGTAAGCGGTGTCGCTGCCCGCATTGATGATCCTCAGGCGCACCTTGCGGCCGGGCTTGCCCGTGTAGACGTCCGGGTCGGCCGCCACACGGCCGTTGACCAGGTGGTAGGGATACTTCACGTCGCCGGCGTCACCGCCGAGCAGGTCGCTCTCAGCGCCCATGAGCATGAACCTCGACGACATCCCACCCGATGAGGCGGAGGCGGACGGGGATGCGTCGTCGCTCATGTTCCCCATGTTGTGCATGTCGTGGCTCTCCGTGCCGGAGCCGGAGTCGCCGCCCATGTCCATGCCGCCCATGCCCTGCTTGAGTTCGGCGAAGACCTCGTCGGGGGTACCGGTGACGCCGTCGACCCAGTCGTCGAGGACGATGACCCATTCGTCGTCGTACGCCAGTGGCTCGCGCGGGTCCTCGACGATCAGCGGGGCGTACAGGCCGCGGTCGAGCTGGACGCCGACGTGGGGGTGGAAGAAGTAGGTGCCGGGGGCGTCGGCGATGAAGCGGTAGGTGAAGGTGCTCCCGGCGCACACGGCGGTCTGGGTGGCCGGGGGTACGCCGTCCATGTCGTTGCGCAGGGCGATGCCGTGCCAGTGGATCGAGGTGGTGGTCTTGCCCGGCAGCTGGTTCGCGAGTTCGGCGGCCAGGGTGTCTCCGGCGGTGAGCCGGACCTCCTTGCCGGGCGCGCGGCCGTCGAAGGTCCAGGTCTTGGCCCTGACACCGCCGCCCAGGTCGATCGTGGCGGGCGCGGCGGTCAGTGTGATCTTGTGCTGCCTTCCGGTGCCGGCCCGCTTCTTCTCGGCCGCGGCGACGGCGGAATCTGAGGGGCTGACCAGGGCGGGGGTAGTGCTGGCGGAGTCGGTGCAGGCGGAGAGCACGCCCGCGCCGGCGGCGCCGAGTCCGGCGAGCAGGACAGAGCGGCGGTTGATGCTGTTCACGATGTGAGTCCTCTTGTTCGAACTGGCATGGGGGTCGCGGCAGAGACGGCACACGGGTGCCGTGAGCGCGGCCTAGATGCGCGGTTGGGAGAGGACCGACAGGTCGGGTGGCGCGCGGCTGATCGTCCCGGCGGGCAACCGTCCGGGCTTGGCCTCGTACGGCTTCGCCTCGTTCCAGCTCGCCCCTCCAGCCTCAACGCCGGGTACCCGCACCCGGTAGGGGCTGAACAGTCCCCCGGTCGGGACCATCCGGCCCCAGACCGCCGCACCCTCACTGAGCCACTATGCGATTGAGGACAACAGATCCCTAAGGGCGCCGGACCGCTACGTCCGCACCCGATCGCCGACACAGACGAAGCAGGTGAATGGCGATGTTCTGGTATGACCACGACCTCAGCGGATGGGGCTGGTTCGCAATGTCGGCCGGCATGATCTTCTTCTGGGCGCTGATCATCACCGCGGCCGTCCTGTTCTTCCGCGCGGTGAACCGGCCCGACGAGCACACCCACACTTCGGCCGCGCCCACACCCGAGCAGATCCTCGGCGACCGGTTCGCCCGCGGGGAGATCGACGAAGACGAGTACCGGCGTCGCCTGAACGCCCTGCATGCCGGACCCCTCACCAAACCCTGAACCACCGGCCGCACCCGATGGCGGCCCATGCCCTCTGATGAAGGAGGCCCGTGATGAACAAGCGCAACTACGGCCTGTACGCCATCGCCCTCGCGATCGTCGTGGTCGGAGCCATGGCTCTCGGCGCGCCGCTCGCCACCCTCGTCTGGCTCGCCCTCGTCGTTGCCTGCCCGCTGATGATGTTCTTCATGATGCGCGGCATGCACGGCCAGGACATGCACGGCGGCCACGGCCACGGCCACGCCGACCGCGACGAGGACCCGCTGCACAAGCACGACCACCACACCGGGCCTCGGCGGGCCTGACCGCCCAGGCCCAGGCCGGGAGCCGGCCGTGATCACGACGGGACCCACGGTCCGTCCGCCGGGGCCGATCGGCCCTGGGGCCACGGCCAGTCTCGGCGAAAGGCTGGAGCCGGCAGAGAACGAGAACAAGAAGGAGTGGTCGGCATGACTGGCAGGGACGCTGGAGCCCGGGATACCGCAGCTGTTGTCCAGGTACGGGCCGAAGGTGAGGTCGGTGAGGAGGCCCTCGCGTACGCCCGTTCCAAGATCGATGCTGTCGTGAACCGGCCGGGGCTGCCGGTTGTCACCGGCGAGGTGAGGATCGCCAAGGCGGCGGCCCATCACGCCGAGCACCCGTGGTCGGCCGTGGCCGACCTCCGGGTGGGCCGCAGCGTCGTGGTCGTTCACGCGCAGGAGGCCACCAGCCAGGAAGTCACCGACCGGCTGCAGGACCGGCTGCGCCGTCAGGTGGAGCGAGCGGCCCACGGGGGCAACGCCGCCCACCGGCCGGTCACCCCGCCCTGGCGCGGCGGGCAACCGGCCGAAGCCCCGGCGGGACGGCCGGACACCCGCTCGGCGTGACACGCTGGGGCATCGATCCATGTAGGGCCTGGACCGCGGCGCCGTTCCAGGAGTACCCACTGCGCGCTGGGCCGTGCAGACTAAAGCGCACAGAACGGCGCTCTCGGCCTCACCACGCCGACGCCGCTTGGCGCCAGGGCTTACAGAACTGGCCAGGTCAGGCCGGGCCGCACCGTCACGCACCTCAGCCTCGGTGACATTCGGCATCGCCGCCGCGCTCTGAGCGGCTGCCGCCGTCGTGACAGTGGGCGCGGTAACTGTCGTACCCCGCTTGATGGTTGCAGTCCTCGTCGCCCCGCGGCGCGGCGGGCCGGCCTTCCTGGCCTTCTGTGTGGCGTTTCCGTACCCGGACCGAGTGCGGCCGAGGAGAGGGCGGTTCGGCCCGGGGGCTCGGGACCAGTTGGCCCCTGCACCACCTTGGCGGTGTGCGAGAGGCTGAAGGGGCATCGGGGGGCCGGCTACCCGGGACAGCCCAACGGGACAGCAGCGGCCGGACCGGCCGCCATCACCCGCGAGTTCCGGCCCCCGATGCCCACCGCAGGAGCACGTCCCCATGCAAGGATCCGTCGGCCCGCAGGGGCCGTGCGCAAGGGACACCGGTCGCGCTCCGCACGCACCAGTGCCGGGGCGCGGCTGCGCGTGGCGCGCGTCACCGCGGTGGACCCGGAGCGCAGGACCGTCGCCGTGACCGGCGAGGACGGTGACGGCGAGCTCGGGTACGACACGCTGCTGCCCGCCCCAGTTCTCGATCCGGCACACCTCGCCATCAGGTGCCGACCGGCCTCGGCGATCCGGGGCCGGTCGGGCCCCGGCCGGGACCTTCGGCGCCTGGGTGGCGGCTCCCGCCTGCGGGACGGTGGTACTGGGAGCGGTACGGATCCCTCGCGATGCCGCTCCTCACACGGCAAGTTGCCGGTCTTCCGGCCCATGACCTCGACGACGGAGGCGCAATCCCCATGACCCGACAGGACGCCCGAACCCGAGCCGCCGCCCCGGGCGGCGCGCCGTCCGAGACCGCCATCGCGGTGGACCGACTGGTCACGAACGGGCTGAAGGCGCTCTCCGACTACGAGGCGCTGACGCAGGAGCAGGTAGACCACATCGTGAAGAAGGCGTCGGTCGCCGCCCTCGACCAGCACACCGCGCTGGCCCGGCTCGCGGTGGAGGAGACCGGCCGCGGCCTCTTCGAGGACAAGGCCGCCAAGAACATGTTCGCGTGCGAGCACGTCACGCACAGCATGGGCCCCATGAAGACCGTTGGCGTCATAGCCCGCGACGACATTGACGACATGATCGAGATCGCCGAACCGGTCGGCGTCGTGTGCGCGGTCACACCCGTGACCAACCCGACCTCCACCACGATCTTCAAGGCGCTCATGGCGCTGAAGACCCGTAACCCGGTCGTGTTCGCCTTCCACCCTTCCGCGCAGCGCTGCAGCGCCGAGGCGGCCCGCGTCGTGCGGGACGCGGCCGTCGCCGCGGGCGCGCCGGAGAACTGCGTGCAGTGGATCGAGACGCCGTCCATCGAGGCGACCGGCGCGCTGATGCACCACGCGGGGGTGTCGCTGATTCTGGCGACCGGCGGCAACGCGATGGTGAAGGCCGCGTACTCGGCGGGGAAGCCCGCGCTCGGTGTGGGCGCCGGCAACGTTCCGGCGTATGTGCACAAGAGCGCCAAGCTGCGCCGGGCCGTCAACGACCTGGTGCTGTCCAAGTCGTTCGACAACGGCATGATCTGCGCGTCCGAGCAGGCCGTCATCCTGGACACCGAGATCTACGAGGAGGCGCTGGCCGAGTTCCGTGCCCTGCACGCCTATGTGGCCACGGCCGAGGAGAAGGCGAAGCTGGAGGCGTTCCTCTTCCCGACCGACAAGGCCGCGGGCGGTGGTTGTGAACCCAAGGTCAACGCGGCGGCTGTCGGGCAGAGCCCGGCATGGATCGCGGAGCAGGCCGGCTTCAGCGTGTCCGAGGGCACCTCGATCATCCTGGTCGAGGCAGAACGGGTCGGCCCGGACGAGCCGTTGACCCGCGAGAAGCTCTGCCCGGTCCTCGCCGTGCTGCGCGCCGGCTCCGAACAACAGGGCTTCGACCTGGCCGCCGACATGGTCGCCTTCCACGGGCAGGGCCACAGTGCCGTCGTACACACCGAGGACCGCGCGGTGGCGGAGGCGTACGGAATGCGGATGAAGACCGTACGGGTCATCGTCAACTCCCCTTCCTCGCAAGGCGCGATCGGCGGCATCTACAACAGCCTGCTGCCGTCGCTGACCCTGGGCTGCGGTTCCTGGGGAAGCACGTCGGTGTCCAACAACGTGTCCGCCGCCCAGCTGCTGAACGTCAAGCGGGTCTCCACCCGGCGCAACAACCTGCAGTGGTTCAAGGTCCCGCCGAAGATCTATTTCGAGCCGGGGGCCATCCGCTATCTGGCCTCCATGCCGGACGTCCACCGCGTCACGATCGTCACCGACGCGACCATGACCAGGCTCGGCTTCACCGACCGGGTGAGCCGCGTTCTGCAACGCCGCCACGAGCCGGTCACCCTCCAGGTCATCGACAACGTCGAACCGGAGCCGAGCATCGACTCCGTCCAGCGCGGCGCCCGTCTGATGGGCGACTTCCGGCCGGACACGATCATCGCGCTGGGCGGCGGCTCGCCCATGGACGCGGCGAAGGTGATGTGGCTGCTGTACGAGCAGCAGGCCGCCGGCAAGGACCTGGACTTCGCGGACATGCGGCAGAAGTTCTCCGACATCCGCAAGCGGGCCTTCCGCTTCCCGGTCCTCGGAAGCCTCGCCCGCCTGGTGTGCATCCCCACCACCTCCGGCACGGGTGCGGAGGTCACTCCGTTCGCCGTCATCTCCGACCCCGCCACCGGCAAGAAGTACCCCCTCGCGGACTACGCGCTCACCCCCAGCGTGGCCATCGTCGACCCGCTGCTGACCGACGATCTGCCCCCGGCGCTGGCCGCCGACAGCGGCTTCGACGCCCTCACCCACGCCATCGAGGCGTACGTGTCGGTGTACGCCAACGACTTCACCGACGGCCCGGCCCTGCACGCCATCCGGCTCATCTTCGACCACCTCGACGCCGCGGTGAACGACCGTGCGGGCAGTGCCGAGGCGCGGGAGAAGATGCACAACGCCGGCACCATCGCCGGCATGGCCTTCGGCAACGCCTTCCTCGGCATCGTCCACGCCATGTCCCACACCCTCGGCGCCACCTTCCACATCGCCCACGGCCGCACCAACGCGGTGCTGCTGCCGCACGTCATCCGCTACAACGGGACCGTGCCGAGCAAGCTCACCGGCTGGCCGAAGTACGAGAACTACCGTTCCCCCGAACGCTTCCAGGACATCGCCCGCACCCTGGGCCTGTCCGCCACCACCCCCGCCGAAGGCGTCGAATCCCTCGCCACCGCGGTGGAACGCCTGCGGGACACCGTCGGCATCGAACCGTCCTTCCAGGCCCTCGGCATCGACGAGCGCGCCTTCCTCGACGCCCTGCCCCGAGAGGCCATGAACGCCTACGAGGACCAGTGCGCGCCGGCCAACCCGCGCATGCCGATGCTCGACGACATGCAGCAGCTCATGCAGGCGGCCTACTACGGAGCGGCCGGCACACCCGGCGAGTAGGACCGGTCGGACGGCGGAGCCGTGGGCCAGGCGTCCCCAGCGAGGCGAGATCGAACCGATGCTTGATCGACCCTCTGGGGCCCTTGCCCACGGCCCCGCCGCCCCTCCCTGTCGGTATGCCGTGGCAGGTCCCGGCCCCACACTCACCCGCGCGAGTTCCACCCGCACGCCGGCGATTGACCCGCACACGATGCGCAACTCGCCCCGGCCTCACGAGGAGAGCGTGCTGGGGGCCGGCCTGTGGCCGCGGATCCTGTTCATGGGGTCCTTCGTCGCCACTGTGGCCCTCGTGGTCGGCGTCTGGGCTCGGGAGACCGGGCGCCCCTGGCAGTCCATGATCTTCCTGGTGCTCGGGGCGACCCAGCTCGGCGTGGCACTCGGGTTCCCGGGCTCGCCCGGGCAGCCTGGCCAACCCATTCCTGCTGGTCGCCGTAGGGGGCACTGAGCCTTCAGGCCGCCGGTGTCTATCTGCCGCCCCTGCGGGACCTGTTGGGTACGGAGCCGCTTCGGCCCACCGATCTGGCGATCGCCGCTGTGCTGTCCGGCCTCGGGCATGTCGTCATGCGTCTCCAGGCGCGGCTGAGACCGGAACGCCCGCCGAAGGCGGGGCTACCGGCAGCCCAGGAACGTTGAGTGACGTGCGCGCCTATTCCCGGCATGCCCACGGGAGGTGAGGAATCCACACTGGTCCGGAGGAGCGCCGGCCTGGGTGGGCCAGGCTCCGTCGGCCCGCGTGGACAGCGACGCTCGAAGGAGACGACTATGACCACCGCCCGGGAGATCCTGCACGCCGGCGCCGCCTGCATCCAGGAGAACGAGACGCTTCAGGACGCGGCGCGCAGGATGAGGGAACTGGACGTCGGAGCCCTCCCGATCTGCGGCGAGGACGACCGGCTCCACAGGATCATCACGGACCGTGACATCGTGGTGAAGTGTCTCGCCAGAGGTAAGGACCCCAGGACCGTGACCGCGGGCCGGCTGAAGCAGGGCAAGCCGATCACGATCGAGGCCCAAGCCGATGCCAACCAGGCCCTTCAGGCTAGGGGGATTCCCTTCCGGGTCGGGTCGTGGGTCGGCGTACATGCCGGTCCGCACATCCCCACTCTCCGCCCGTCCACCGGGTACCCGAAGGGCCGACCGGGCCATCCCTCGGAGCGCGTGGTGCCGTTCACCCGGTCGGCACGACGACCACCGGGCAGTGGGAGCGGTGTATCAGGGTGTGCGCGACCGGTCCCAGCTGCGGGCCGAGGTGGCTGGTGCGGCGGTGGGCGCCGATGACGACGACGGCGGCCTCGCGGGTGGCCTCCAGCAGTGTCTGCGCCGGGTCGGTGCGGACCGTGCGGGTCTCGATTCCGACCTCTGGGTGCTGCTCCTGCAGCCGGGCCATGGCGAAACGCGGCACGGCCTCCTCGGTCCGGTCCTGCTGGGCGAGTCGCTGCTGTCCCGGGCTCGTCGCGGGCACGAGCGAGGGCAGCTCGGGGGTGATGTGCCGGTGGGTCCAGGAGTGCAGGACGCGCAGTCGGGCACCACGCCGCTCCGCCTCCTTGAAGGCGTAGGCAGCCACGTCCGTGTCGGTGTCGTCGGCCAGGCCGAGCAGCACCTCGCCGCCGTCCCCGCACGGGTGATCGCCACGTACGACCAGCAGCGGACTGTGCACGTGCGCGGCAAGACGCCGGCTCACCGAACCGAGCAGCAGACCGGTGAGCCCGCCCAGTCCGCGGGTGCCGACGACGGTGAGCGCGGCGCCCTCGCTCTCGCGCGCCAGCGCCCCCACGGCACCGCCCTCCGCGGCCGACGCCACCACCGGCAGGCCGGGGTGACGCTCTCGGACCCGGGATGCGGCCGACGCCAGGATCGGTCCGGCCTCGTCGTGGTCGGGCACTGCGTACACGACGTGGAGCGCGGCACCACGCCGCGCCGCCTCGTCCGCGGCCCGGTCCAGCGCCCGTACGGCGACCAGTGAGCCGTCCACTCCGACGGCCACGTAGTGGAGCGTCATGGTGCTGTTCCCTTCTGTTTCGTGCTCGGGTGCTCGGGGTGTTCGGCGGGAAAGGGCTGAGGACGGTGGCGAGTTGGCCGCCGGTCGGCTCGACTGGTTCCCACGGTGGGTCCGTTGAAGATGCTCGTCGTCGGCGGACTCGTGGGGCAGGGGCCGTGAGCACCCGACAAGGCGCCGTACGGCCCCTTGTCGCAGGGCCGTACGGTCCCCAGAGCCAGGAACAAGCGGCGAAGGCGATGCGGCTCCCTTCGGCGTCCGCTCAGAGGGGGGATGGTGCGGCCGGCGATGAGCGGTGGGCGCAGCGTCTACGGGCTTACGCTGCCCGGCTGACGCACCCCGGCGTCGGGCCCATGCGACCGGCCCCGATCGAGCCGGGGCACGACGTCCCGTAGCGGTGGGGCGTCAGCCCGGAAGCCCCGCGTGCCATTAGGCCCAGAGAAAAGCCGGGACTGTGGTCCGTTCGGCCCCAGTGTCAGGACCGTACGGCGCTGTCCTGGCGGTACGCCCGCCCGCGAGGGTGTCGCCCACGGGCCGCCGCCTTCCGTGGCCGGTCCGGCCATTTCCCTGCCGACCCCCGAACCCGGGGTGCGTGCGACCCCGTACACGAGGAGGCCCGCCGTGGAGCTGGCGCTGGCTCAGGAGACCGTCGCCCGATGGCAGTTCGGCATCACGACCGTCTACCACTTCCTGTTCGTCCCGCTCACCATCAGCCTGGCCTTCCTCGTCGCGGGCCTGCAAACCGCCTGGGTGCGCACGGGCAAGGACAAGTACTTCAAGGCCACCCGCTTCTGGGGCAAGCTCTTCCTGATCAACGTCGCGATGGGCGTGGCCACCGGCATCGTGCAGGAGTTCCAGTTCGGCATGAACTGGTCCGCCTACTCGAAGTTCGTCGGTGACGTTTTCGGCGCCCCGCTCGCCATGGAGGCGCTGCTCGCGTTCTTCTTCGAGTCCACCTTCATCGGGCTGTGGATCTTCGGCTGGGACAGGCTGCCCCGGAAGATCCACCTGGCCTGCATCTGGCTGGTGGCGATCGGCACCTTCCTGTCGGCGTACTTCATCCTGGCCGCCAATTCCTGGATGCAGCACCCGGTCGGATACGAGGTCAACGAGGTCACCGGCCGCGCCGAACTCAACGACATCGCGGCCGTGCTGTTCCAGAAGACAACCCTGGTCGTCGTCTTCCACACCCTCACCGCGACCTTCCTCACGGGCGGCGCCTTCATGATCGGCATCGCCGCGTACCAGCTGCGCCGCGCCGGGCAGGCCGCGAAGCCGGACACTCCCGGCCGGATCGCCGCCATGCGCACCTCGCTGCGCCTCGGCCTGGTCACCGTCGTCGTCGCCGGTCTCGGCACGGCGGTCAGCGGCGATGCGCTCGCCAAGGTGATGTACGAGCAGCAGCCCATGAAGATGGCTGCCGCCGAAGCCCTCTGGGAGACGGAGGAGTCGGCGCCCTTCTCCCTCTTCGCGTACGGCGATGTCGACGAGGGCCGCAACACCGTCGAGGTCGAGATACCCGGGGTGCTGTCCTATCTCGCCAAGGGCGACTTCACCTCGGCGGTGCCCGGCATCAGCACCGTCGAGGAGCTGGAGAAGGCGAAGTACGGCGATCTCGCCGCCGACTACAAGCCCAGCATCCCCACCGCCTACTGGTCGTTCCGCTGGATGATCGGCTTCGGTATGGCCTCCTTCGCGATCGGACTCACCGGGCTGTGGCTGACCCGGAAGAAGCGGTGGCTGGCCGCCGACAAGCGGCGCGGCGAGGACCGGGTCCCGCTGCTGATGCTCACCCCGAACCGCGAACTCGGCCCAACCCTCAACGCCTGGGCCTGGGGGCTCGCCGTCCTCACCATGGGCTTCCCGCTGGTCGCCAACTCCTTCGGCTGGATCTTCACGGAGATGGGCCGCCAGCCCTGGACCGTCTACGGGCTGATGACCACCGCCGACGCGGTCTCGCCGGGCGTCACCGTCGCCGAGCAGATCACCTCGCTGAGCGTCTTCACCGCCCTGTATGCCGTACTGGCCGTCGTCGAGGTGCGGCTGCTCGTCAAGTACGCCAAGGCCGGCCCCGTCGACGAACTGCCGCCGCCGGAGGTCCCCTCGCTGCGCGGCCCTGCCGCCGACGAGGACACCGACCGCCCGATGACCTTCGCCTACTGAGACCCACTGAGATCTTCCGAGATCTTCCGAGACCTTCTGACGACCGTCTGAGACTTCCGGAGAGACGGAGAGAGACACGGCCATGGAGCTGCACGACGTCTGGTTCGCCCTGATCGCCGTCCTGTGGATCGGCTACTTCTTCCTGGAGGGCTTCGACTTCGGGATCGGCATCCTCACCAAGCTGCTCGCCCGCGGCGAGGCCGAGCGCCGGGTGCTCATCAACACCGTCGGCCCGGTCTGGGACGGCAACGAGGTGTGGCTGCTCACCGCCGGCGGCGCCACCTTCGCCGCCTTCCCGGTCTGGTACGCCACTCTGTTCAGCGGCTTCTACCTGCCGCTGCTGGCCATCCTGGTCTGCCTGATAGTGAGGGTCGTCGCCTTCGAGTACCGCGGCAAACGCGACGACGACCAGTGGAAGCGCAACTGGGAGCACGCCCTGTTCTGGACCTCCCTGCTGCCCGCGTTCCTGTGGGGCGTGGCCTTCGCGAACATCGTCCACGGCGTGAAGATCGACGCCGAGGGCGAGTACGCCGGTACGGTCCTGGACCTGCTCAACCCGTACGCCCTCCTGGGCGGCCTCGTCACCCTCACCCTTTTCACCTTCCACGGCGCGGTGTTCGCGGCGCTCAAGACGCGCGGCGACATCCGCGACCGGGCCCGCACACTGGCCGGCCGGGCGGGCCTCGCCACCGCCGGGCTCGCGCTGGTCTTCCTGCTGTGGACCCAGACCAGCGGCGGCAACGTCCGCAGCCTCGTCGCGCTCGTCGTCACGGTCGTCGCACTGCTCGGAGCGCTCGCCGCGAACCAACGGGCCCGTGAAGGCTGGGCGTTCGCCCTCTCCGGCGTCACCGTCGCCGGGGCCGTCGCGATGCTCTTCCTCGCGCTCTACCCGGACGTGATGCCGTCCAGCCTGAACACGGCATGGAGTCTGACGGTGAGCAACGCCTCCTCATCCACGTACACCCTGACGGTCATGACCTGGGTGGCGGCGATCATGACGCCGGTCGTGCTGCTCTACCAGGGCTGGACGTACTGGGTGTTCCGCAAGCGCATCGGTGTCGAGCACATCCCGGCCGCCTGACAACCTCCGAGCCCCAGCGCCCGAAAGGCACACGTGCGATGAAACCCGTCGACCCGCGGCTGCTGCGCCACGCGCGTTCCACCCGGCTCTTTCTCGCCGCCTCCGTGGCCCTGGGCACGATCGGCGCGGGGCTGCTCGTGGTCCAGGCCGCGGCCATCGCCGAGGTGGTGGTGGGGGCCTTCGAAGACGGCCGGGACCTGGGTTCTCTGCAAAGCCCTCTGCTCCTGCTGGCCGCCGTCTCGTTCGGGCGGGCCGCGGTCGCCTGGCTCACCGAGTCCGCCGCGCACCGCGCCTCGGCGGCCGTGAAGTCGCAGCTGCGCGGGCGGCTGCTGGAACACGCGACCGCGCTCGGACCGGACTTCGTGGCCGGGCAGCGCAGCGGTCAGCTCACCACACTCGCCACCCGTGGGGTGGACGCGCTCGACGACTACTTCGGGCGGTACGTACCGCAGTTGGCGTTGTCGGTCGTGGTCCCGGTCGTCGTGCTGGCGAGGATCGTGACCGCGGACTGGCTCTCGGCGGCGATCATCGCGGCGACGCTGCCGCTGATCCCGCTGTTCATGGTGCTGATCGGACTGGCCACGCAAGCGCACACGGACCGTCAGTGGCGGACCCTGTCCCGGCTCTCGCACCACTTCCTGGACGTGGTGGCGGGCCTGCCGACACTGAAGGTCTTCGGGCGGGCCAGGGCGCAGGCGGCAGCGATACGGCGGATCACCGACGAGTACCGCCGGGCGACCCTGCGCACCCTACGAATCGCGTTCGTCTCCTCCTTCGCCCTGGAACTGCTGTCCACGCTGTCCGTCGCACTCGTCGCGGTGAGCATCGGACTGCGGATGGTCGAGGGCGGACTCGACCTGTACACCGGTCTGCTGGTGCTGGTCCTGGCACCGGAGGCGTACGCCCCGATCCGGGCGGTGGGTGTCCATTACCACGCCAGTGTCGAAGGGCTCACCGCTGCCGGGAAGATCTTCGACGTCCTGGAGACTCCGCTCCCTGGGCGCGGCAACGCCGACGCACCCGACCTCTCCACCTCCCCCATCACCGTCAACAACCTGACCGTGACCCGCCCTGGCCGCCCCGCGCCTGCCGTCGAGAACCTGTCCTTCACGGTCCGCCCCGGCGAGACGGTCGCCCTGACCGGCCCCTCCGGCGCCGGCAAGACCAGCGTCCTGTCCGTCCTGCTCGGCTTCACCGCACCAACGGCCGGAACCCTGACCGTCGGCGACCGGGACCTGGCCGACATCGCCCCCGAGCTGTGGCACCGCAGGATCGCCTGGGTCCCGCAGCACCCGCATCTCATCGCCGGCACCGTCGCCGACAACGTCCGGCTCGCCCGGCCCGAGGCCACCGACGCGGACGTACGCCGGGCCCTGCGCTACGCGAACGCCCTCGACCTCCCCGACGACCTCGCCCTCGGCGAGAACGGCACAGGCCTCTCCGCCGGCCAGCGCCAACGCGTCGCCCTCGCACGCGCCTTCCTCGCCGACCGCCCGCTCGTCCTCCTCGACGAACCGACCGCCCACCTCGACGCCGAGAACGAGTCCGCGATCGCCGACTCCGTCCGCCGCCTGGGCGCCACGCGCACGGTGATACTGACTTCCCACCGCCCGGCGCTGACGGCCCTCGCCGACCGGTGCGTGGAACTCCGGGCCCCTGCCGCCGGCAGGGAGAGCACGGGTGGGTCAGCCGGGCCGGTGTCTGTGGGGCTCCCTGCCGAGACGTCGGAACAGCGGACGCACCCCGATGTCCCGGGCCCCCTGTCCAGCACCTCAACGGGCTCACCGCTGCGCCGACTTGTACGGATGACCGTCACCGGGCGCATACGCACTCGTCTCGCCCTGGCTGTCGTGCTCGGCGCACTCGCCCTTGGATGTGCTGTCGCGCTCATGGGCACTTCGGGCTGGCTGATCTCGCGCGCATCCCAGCAGCCGCCGGTGCTGCACCTGATGGTCGCGGTGACCTGCGTACGGGCCTTCGGCATCGGACGCAGCGTCCTGCGTTACGCCGAGCGGCTGGTGGCCCACGACGCCGTACTGCGCGGTCTCGGCACCCTGCGCACCGCCGTGTACGGACGACTGGAGCGGCTGGCTCCGTCCGGACTGCGCCTGTACCGGAAGGGGGATCTGCTCTCCCGGTTCGTCACCGACGTCGACTCCGTGCAGGACCACCTCTTGCGCTTCCGCCTCCCTGCCGTGGCGGCGGCTCTGGTGGGAACGGGCGCGGCGGCGCTGCTGGGCGCGGTGCTGCCCGCCGCCGGAATCGTGCTCGCCACCGGACTACTGCTCGCGGGCGTGGGCGTGCCCCTGCTGACCGCGACCACCTCTCGCCGTACCGAACGCCGCCAGGCACCGGCCCGCGGCGAACTGGCAACCACCGTCCTGGACGCGTTGTCCGGTACCGCCGAGCTCACGGTGACCGGGGCATTGTCCCGCCAACTGGCCGCCGTACGCTCCGCGGACCGCCGCCTGACCCGGATCGCCGCCCGCTCGGCCGCCACCGCGGGGCTCGGCTCCGGGCTCGTCGCGCTGCTCGCCGGGCTCACGGCCACCGCCTGCGCGGCCGTGGGCGTCCAAGCGGTGGCCGCCGGCCGACTGGACGGCGTTCTGCTCGCGGTACTGATCCTCACCCCGCTCGCCGCGTTCGAGGCGGTCGCGGGACTCCCGGCCGCCGCCCAGGTACGGCAGCGCAGCCGCCGAGCCGCGGAACGGGTCGTCGACGTCATCGACGCTCCCGTCCCGGTCCGCGAACCCGAGCACCCGGCCCCGCTCCCCCAGCCGTCTCTGCCCCTTCGACTGCACGGGCTGACTGCCGTCTGGCCCAGCCGCCGCGAACCGACGCTCAGCGACATCGACCTGGACCTCTCCCCCGGACGCCGGATCGCGGTCGTCGGGCCGAGCGGCTCCGGCAAGACCACCCTCGCCCACGTCCTGCTCCGCTTCCTCGACCCCGCCGCGGGCACCTACACCCTCGCCGGGACCGACGCGACCCGCCTGGCCGGAGACGACGTACGACGTGTCGTGGGCCTGTGCGCCCAGGACGCGCACCTCTTCGACAGCACCCTCCGCGAGAACCTCCGTCTGGCCCGCCCCGACTGCACCGACGCTGATCTGTGGACTGCTCTCGCCGTGGCCCGGCTCGACGCCTGGGTACGGGGCCTGCCCACAGGCCTCGACACACCGGTCGGCGAGCACGGCGCCCGCCTCTCCGGAGGCCAGCGCCAACGCCTCGCCCTGGCCCGCGCGTTGCTCGCCGACTTCCCGGTCCTCGTATTCGACGAACCCGCCGAACACCTTGACCTGCCCACCGCGGACGCACTGACGACCGACCTCCTCGCGGCCACCCGAGACCGCGCCACCGTGCTGATCACCCACCGGCTGGCGGGACTTGAGGACGTCGACGAGATCGTCGTCCTCGACCACGGCCGTGTGGTCCAGCGTGGCACCTGGGCCCAACTCATAGCCATACCGGGCCCGTTGCGGCGAACGGCCGAGCGGGAGCAGGCAGCCGAACCGGCGCGAGCTGCCGCCTGAGTGCTCCATCGAACACGACAACGGCCCGGCCGACTGATTTCCGTCGGCCGGGCCGCGCACATCGAGGCCGGCGCCCGCCCTTCCTGGACCCATTCGGTCCCAACTCCAGCCCCGCTAAGGGCTCGCACGCGTGCCGGCACTCACTTCGCCAAGGGGGCTCGGATGTCCGGAACAACGCCACCACGGGTTGCCAGCGCGACAACAACGCTCCGCACTTCCGTGGCTCAGTGCCGGACCAGGGTCCGAACGGGTCGACGGGACGCCTCGGTCATCCGCGTGGCCGTCGGCCGACGACGAGTGTGGCGCCGCTGTGCGCGTAGCACCAGCGCGTCGAGCGCGGCGCTGAGCACGAAGGTCACCGCCATAGAGATCACAAGGAGGACGGCGAACAGCCTCCAGAACTCCGGGGTCAGTGATGTACCCACGATGAACACCCCCTTCCAGCGGGTTGTCTTCATCGAACCGCAGGACCCGTTCCGGCACAGGAGGCCCAAGGGCTCTCACGGGGTGCCGGGCGGCCCGGCCATAGGGCCGAGTGGCCCCTCGCCCGCCGCGGGGCACGGGAGCACGCTGGACGTGACAGGTTCGTCGCCCTGATCGGAGGCACGTCATGAACGCTCCCGCCACGGCCGGCATGCTGCAGGCGCTGCCCGCCGAGCACCGGCAGCGGGATGCGCTTCGCCCGGGAGGTGTCGTTCCCCCAGGGCGCGCGCCTCTTCAATGAGGGAGGCCGCGCCGACCGATTCTGGATCATCCGTACCGGCACCGTCGACCTCGACATGCACATTCCCGGCCGCCGCGCCGCCGTCGAGGAACGCCCCTTCACGGGGCAGAGTCCGAATCGGTAGTGGGTGCGGGCCGCCGTCCTCACCGCCCACCGCGAACGGCCCGGGTCAGGTGATCCCGCGAAATGAAGTCGGGCCGTTCGGAGCCGGACAGAGCCGTACGGCCCCTCCTGCGGCCACTGCCGTGGACGCCACGCTGGCATCTGCTCACGACAAGCCCCGCCGCCCCGTCGGCGTAGGGCGGGGAGGAGTTTCCGATGCGATCTGCGGTTCTCGCTGTACCGACCCTGGAGGACCTGGTCTCGGCGGCCGTGGCTGCCCCCTCGATCCACAACACACAGCCCTGGCGGTTCCGGCTGGACCCGGACACCGTCACGTTGGAGATCCGTGCCGCGGCGGATCGCGGGCTGCGCCACATCGATCCGACCGGGCGCGCCCTGCACCTCTCCGTGGGCTGCGCCGTGCTCAATCTCAGGGTGGCGGTGGCTCACTTCGGCAGGGAGCCGGTGACCCGGCTGCTGCCCCGGCCCGCCGAGCCGGACCTGCTCGCGACCGTGCGGCTCGGCGGCACCACCGCCTCCTCCTCCACACCACACCTGTACGACGCGCTGCGGCATCGGCACAGCAGCCGCTTCCCGTACTCAGAGCTACCGCTGCCCCCTGCCGTCCTGGCCGAGCTCGCCGAGGCTGCACACGCCGAAGGCGCCCTGTTGAGTCGTCCCGGTCCGGCCGAGACCGACCGCCTGCTGCAACTCACCCGCGAGGCTGAGCATCGCAACACGGCCGACCCCGACCGGGCCGCGGAGAGCCGCCGCTGGGTGCACGACCCGAACGACGCGGCCCTCGGTATGCCGCCTGGGACACTGGGACCGCAGGACTTCCGGGACCGGATCCCCATGCGGGACTTCGGCGCCCACCGGCACCCGGCCGTGCTGGCCGCCCGCCCCTTCGAGACGCGGCCGACCCTCATGGTGCTGTCCACGGGGCACGACCGGCGGGCCGACTGGCTGCGCGCCGGCCAGGCGCTCGAACGCGTCCTGCTGGTGGCCACCGCACATGGCGTACGGGCATCCCTGCTGCACCAGGCACTGGAGTGGCCCGACCTGCGCGATCAACTCGGACAAGCCCCTGGCGACCGGCGCGCTCACGCCCAGATGGTGCTCCGCCTCGGGTACGGGCCGGAGGGACCGCCTTCCCCGCGCAGGACAGCGGAACAGACACTGGCCGAGGTACCACTGTCAGCCGCCCGCTGAGCGCGTCGGCACACACCGCACCCCAGCCGACGGAACCGGCAGTCCCGCCCGCGCCCACCGCGACCACAGTCGAATGGTCTCGGTGACTCGGCGCGCTCTGCGTGCCGGCTGCGGCCCGCCTGAGCAAGGCAGTGCGCCGCGGAAGCGGTGCTCGACTGGCCCCTGTCGCGGTGGCCCGCAGTGAGCACGCCGAGTCGGGAGGGCGAGGATGCGCCACCATGGTGCGGGGTTCGTGGAGGTCAGTACGGTGCTGGCATCCGACCCTGGGCGTAGTGGCTCCGTCGAGTCATCGGGCGATGGAGACGGCATGACCGGCAAGAAGGCGGCGAAGGTGGCTCACTGCCCCTGCTGCTGGACGGTCACCGGCTGATCCTCCCTCAGCTGTGCGAAGAGCGGCCGTGCCTGGCGCATGTCCCACTTCACGGCGGCGCCCTGGGGCGTCCTGAATGCCGGGTCGGAGACGGGGACGTTGATCTGGCGCCCATTGCCTGCCGTGACCTTGCGCATCGCCTGGAACAGGCTCACGAGATCCGGCAGGTTCGTGTCCTTGTCCACGATGAGCGTGTCGAGGCCCGCGTCGGCGGTCGGTAAGACCCTGCTCGGGTTGAGGAGCGTCTGACGGTTGACCGCCTTCTTGGCGAGCGCGGTCAGGAACTTCTGCTGGTTCTGGGTACGGCCCAGGTCGCCCTCGGCCTCCTGCTTGCGCTGCCGTACGAACGCCAGTGCCTCGGCGCCGTTCAGGGTCTGGCAGCCCTTCTGTAGGTTCGCGCCCGAGTCCTTGTCCTTGATGGCGCGGTCCAGGCACATGTCGACGCCGCCGACCGCGTCCACGATCCCGACGAAGCCCGCGAAGCCGATCTCCGCGTAGTGGTCGATGTGCAGGCCCGTGTTGCGCTCGATGGTCTGCACGAGCAGTTCGGGGCCGCCCAGGGAGAACGACGCGTTCAGCTTGTTCGGCCCGCGGTAGTTCTGGCCGTTCTCGGGGCGGACGAACGACGGGAGGGTCACCCACGAGTCGCGCGGCAGGCTCATCATCGTGGTGCCGTTCGCGCCGGTGTGCAGCAGGATCATCGAGTCGGTGCGGCGGCCCTCGGTCGAGCCGGCCCGCAGATCCTGCCTGGCCTGCTCGGACAGACCCTCGCGGCTGTCCGAGCCCACGATCAGATAGTTGGTCCCCTTGCCCGGAGCGGGGCGGTCCGGGAGCGCGCCCAGGTCGACCTCTTTGGTGAGCTCCGTGTCGGCCCACACGTACGCGCCGAACGGTGAGACGAGCAGTACGGCGAGCGCGAGGATCGCCAGCCGCACGGTCCGCTTACGCCGGGTGGGGCGGCGCCTGGGAGGTCTGCCGCCGCTGTCGGGAACCATGCCTTTGCGGGATCTGGCGCGGTGCCTGTGGGGTTGGTGCGCGGCGGCTGTGCGGCCCGCGGCGGTGGACGACGGCATACCGGGCAGGGGCGCGGTGCGCCACGGGGGTGGGGCCGGGTTCCCGTCCGTCACCGGCCCCGTGTCGCCCCGCGCCGGATCCGGCCGGCCGCCCCCGTCCCAGCGACCCTCGCTCCAGCCACCCCTGTCGTTGTCCGGCAGACGGTCAGTCCACTCGCTCATCGGCCTGTCCAGTCCTCACGCCATCTCGCTCACCTCGTGGTCAGGCTCTTATACGAGTCGGCGCCACCGATCTGTTCAGCGGCCGAACCGGAACGCCGCATGCGATGCCATTTGAGCCGGCTGCCGAACAGCAGGGCGACCATGGACTGGATGACGACCAGGTACGTCAGCTGCCGGTACACGAAGAGCTGGAACGGCATCGACCACAGGGCCCCCACCTTCTCGCCGTCGAGCTTCAACGCGTAGTGGGCGCAGATCAGCTGGGCCCCCAGGAAGCTGAACCACACGGCGCCGGCCAGCCAGGAGTCGAGGAACAGCACCGCGTACAGGGCGAACACGTCGATGACCGGGGCGAGCAGCGGAAGGGCGACCTGGAACAGCGCGATGTAGGTGAGTCCGCGCCGGCCGAAGCGCCCGGACACTCCTCGGTCCAGGACGGCACCGCGGTGCTTCCACATGGCCTGGATCGTGCCGTAGCACCAGCGGTAGCGCTGCCGCCACAACTGGCCGAGTGAGGTGGGCACTTCGGTCCAGGCGACGGCGGATTCCTCGTAGAGCACCCGCCAGCCCGCCCGCCACAGCGCCATGGTGAGGTCGGTGTCCTCGGCGAGGGTGTCCTCGCTGACCCCGCCGACGCTCACCAGCGCGTCCCGGCGGTAGGCGCCGATGGCACCGGGGACCGTGGTCATGCACTCCAGGACCTCGAACATCCGGCGGTCGAGGTTGAAGCCGAAGCAGTACTCCAGGTGCTGCCACTTGGCCAGCAGGCGGCGCCGGTTGCCGACCTTGGCGTTGCCGCTGACGGCGCCGACGGCGGGGTGCGCCAGCGGCTGGACGAGCCGCCGGATGGCGTCCGGCTCGAAGACGGTATCGGCGTCGACCATGACCACGATGTCGTGAGTTGCGTGCGCGAGCCCGGTGTTGAGGGCGACTGCCTTGCCCTCGTTCAGCTTGCGGATCACCTGCACGCGCGGGTCGCCGATCCCCTCGGCGATGTCCGCCGTGCGGTCCGTCGAGCCGTCGTCGATCACGATGATCTGCAGCTGCCGGTGCGTGGAGGCCAGCAGGGACAGGACGGTGGACTCGATGCCGGCCTCTTCGTTGTACGCGGGCACGAGCACCGTCACCGGTTCGGTCACCTCCGGCAGCCATGGCGCGCCGGGGCGGGAGCTCTCGAGCCGGCGGACATGGGTCCGGGCGAAGTAGGCGAGCAGTGCGAGGCGCAGCAGTCCGAGGGTGCCCGCGATCCCGAGTACCCAGGTCATGGCGCTCGAGAAGGCGTCCCCGAGCTTGGTCACCCAGACCAGGGCGGTGCCCTGCCAGCGCTCGGCGGTGGACGCGGGCTGGTACGGGTCCAGCCTCATTCCGTCCGACACGGTGGTGAAGCGGTCCACGTTCCGGTTCTTCAGGAGCTTCTTGGTCTCCCCGTAGGCGAGCGACGTCTGGCTGAACTGCCGGACCAGGCCCTGCCTCGCCTTGCGGGACTCCGCGTCGCCGGCGACCAGTACGTAGCCCCGTGTGGCGGCCTGCTGTGCCGCCCGCCACTCGCGGCCGCACAGTGTGTCCGGTGTGGTGGTCCGCGGCATCCGCAGCAGTTTGGGGTGCCGGCCTGCGGTGCTCGCCAACGCGCTCTCGGTCAGGTCGAGTTCCGCCGAGAAGCGGGTGGGCGACGACTCGCCCAGGACAGCGCCGGTGTATGTGTTCGAACCGATCTCATGGCCCTCGGCGCGGATCCGCCGCACCAGCTCGGGATGACGGGCGGCCTCGGAGCCGAAGAGGAAGAAGGTGGCGCGTACCCGGTGCTGCCGCAGCAGGTCGAGGAAGCGCGGGGTCCAGACGGGGTTGGGGCCGCCGTCGAAGGTGAGGGCGACGGTGCGGGCGGGCATCGAGGCGGTCTGCACGCCGTTGCCGTTGATACCCACCACGGGTCCGCCCCGGGCGACGGCGTCCGGTGCGGGCGAGGTGCACGGGGAGCGGGTCTTCGCGGCGTCGACCTCGTGGCTGGTCCAGCCCTCGAAGAACAGGACCGCGGCCATCACGGGGAGGACGAGGAGGAGTAACAGCCAGTGGCCGCGAGGGTCGCGGGATTGCTTGTGGCGGGCCTTCAACAGACGTCAGCTCCCTTCGCGACGTCCCGGACCTCTCTTTCTCTCTCCGCGCGTGGTGGGCGGTCGGACGGTTTCTTCCGCTGACTGGTGGGGATGGCCTCGCACATGGTGGGCGAGTGTAGCCACAGGTGTTCGGTTGGATGGCAATAACACCGGCCGCCTCTTGTGGAGACGTAACGCACACGTAGGTTGGGCGCACAAGTTGAGCAACCGTGCCTGAATCGGCGTATGGAAGGTGGAGGGGAATCCGCCCGCGAAGCCCCTCCACACTGGAGGTATCCCACCCGTGACCATCACCAAGGCGGCCCCGCCCCGGGGCGATCGGCGCGATGTGGACGGGCCGCGGGGGTCGCGGGTCGACTCGTCGCTCGTCCTGATCATGCTGCTGCTCGTGGTGGTGGCGTTGCAGGGGCCGATCCGCGAGGCCGTGTCCACGCCGGTGATGCAGAGCTGGATGACGGTGTTCGTCGCGGTGGTGGTGCAGGCCCTGCCGTTCCTCGTCCTCGGCGTCCTGCTGTCGGCGGTCATCGCGGTGTTCGTCCCGGCGTCGTTCTTCGCCCGCGCGCTGCCGAAACGGCCGGCCCTGGCGGTACCGGTCGCCGGGATGGGCGGGGCGGTGCTGCCCGGCTGTGAGTGCGCTTCCGTGCCGGTGGCCGGGGCGTTGGTGCGCCGGGGCGTCGCGCCCGCGGCGGCGTTCGCGTTTTTGCTGTCCGCTCCCGCGATCAACCCGATCGTGCTGACCGCCACCGCGGTCGCGTTTCCCGGCAAGCCGGAGATGGTCCTCGCGCGGTTCGTGGCGAGTCTGCTGGTGGCGTGCGCGATGGGCTGGCTGTGGCAGCGGCTTGGCCGCAGCGACTGGCTGCGTCCGCCGGCCCGCCCCGAGTCGGAGGGCCTGGGCAAGGGGGCGGCGTTCTGGGGGTCCGTACGGCATGACGTGATGCACGCGGGCGGTTTCCTCGTCGTCGGCGCGATGGCCGCGGCCACCCTGAAGGCCGTGGTGCCGGCGAGCTGGCTGCAGGCCACGGCCGACAACCCCGTTCTCGCGGTGCTCGCTCTGGCGGTCCTCGCGGTGCTGTTGTCGATCTGCTCGGAGGCCGACGCGTTCGTGGCCGCGTCCCTGTCGCAGTTCTCGCTCACGGCGCGGCTGGCGTTTCTCGTGGTCGGGCCGATGATCGACCTGAAGCTGTTCGCCATGCAGGCGGGCACGTTCGGCCGTGGCTTCGCGCTGCGGTTCGCCCCGGCGACCTTCGCTCTGGGCGTGCTGATGTCGGTCCTGGTCGGGGCGGTGCTGCTGTGAGCCGGCAGGCACAGGCAGCGGTGCTGTTCCTCATCGGCGGGGCGCTGTTGCACGCGAGCTTCACCGATCTCTATCTGCGGTACGTCAAGGCCGGTCTGCGTCCGCTGCTGCTGGTGGCCGGCGTCGTCCTGATCGTCGCCGCCGTCGCCACCGTCTGGTACGAACTGCGACGGCCGCGCGCGGCCAAGGGGCAGGCCGCAGAGAATCCGTCGCAGAACCAGTCCGGGACCGAGCAACACGACGGGCACGGTCACGCCCACCGCGAGCCGCGCATTGCCTGGCTCCTCGCCCTGCCCATCCTCGCGCTCATCCTGGTCGCCCCGCCCGCGCTCGGCTCCTACAGCGCCATGCGCACCGGCACGACCCTGCAGAAACCCTGGGGCTTCGCCGACCTTCCCGCGGGCGACCCGGTACGGATGAGCCTCGTCGACTACGCGGGCCGCGCGGCCTACGACCGGGGGCGCTCCCTCCACGACCGGCAGGTCAAGATCACCGGCTTTGTCGCCCTGGACCGGGGCGGTACGCCGTACCTCGTCCGTATGGCGCTCAACTGCTGCGCCGCCGACGGCCAGCCCGTCAAGGTCGGACTGGCCGGAAAGACTCCTCCCGTCCTGCAGCCCGACACCTGGCTCGAAGTCACCGGCACCTACACCGGCAAACGGACCAAGGATCCGGTCAACGACGGTGTCATCCCCTTCATCAACGTCACCGAGGCCACACCGGTCCCGGCCCCGCGCGATCCGTACGACGAGGGCGGGGGCGGCTGAGCGTCGCGTCATCGGCCACGGCGCTCACCCGCCGTGCTGCGGGCGTCGGCGCCGCGCTCGTCCCACGGCACGGAGTCGTCCCACCGCAAGGTGTAGGTGCGCCCTTCGACGCCCCATTCACCGGCCGGCGGCTTCAGCCCGGCGTCGATGGCCCGCAGCGTGGGCCGGCCGATATGGGCGTACACCAGTCGCCGCACGCCGTACCGCACGGCGTGCTCGCTCACGGTCCGTACGCACATATGGCCGCCCACGCCGCCCCGGAACCGTATCGGCCGGTCCCAGGCGGCGGCCTCCGCGAACATCAGGTCCGCCTGGGCCGCCCACCGCGGGAACTCCCAGAACTCCGGCGCCCAGACCACGACCAGGGCGCCCGCCTCGATGCGATAGCCGTACGCGGGATGCGAGGTGTGCGCCACCGGGCAGCAGCGCACCCGTACCGCACCGAACTCCAGGTCACCGGCCCGCACCGATGCGCCTCGCGCGGCCGCCTGCCGTCGCAGTTCCGACCGCAGTTCCGCCTGCTCGTCGGTGACCAGCCAGGCGTCGAGCCGTCCGGGCGGCGGCTCGGCCCCGGGCCCGCCGTCGAAAGCCACGCGGTGCCCGGGGCAGCCCAGCAGCAGACCGGCCGGGGCGAACCGCGGCGAGTTCATCGCGCCCACGCCGAGGAGGGTCAGCCGCAGCAGGTGATTCATCGGCCGGCCTCCGTCCCCGTCGTTCCTTGCACAGCGGCCGGGTGCAGGAGTGCGAGTGCGCCGTCGGGATCCAGGGTGATGTGGACCGAGTCGCTGATCCGGTCGAGAGTCGTGCACAGCCAGTCCCGGTCCTCGTCCGTCGCGGGCTCCAGCCGCATCCGCCGGACCCGCAGCGGCACCATGCGCAGACCGGCCAGCCGCCCGGTGTCCGCCTCCACCGAGACGAAGTAGGCGAGCCGGAGGTCGTCGCGGTACTGCTCGTAGCCGGAGATGCCCTCGTAGTCGTCGATGAAGTCGCCGCAGCCGTAGAGGATCAGCCGGTCGCGGTACACCTCGATGGTGCGAGGATGGTGCGAGGAGTGCCCGTGGACGACGTCGACGCCGCCGTCCACGAGAGCGCGTGCGAAGCGGATGTGCTCCCGGGGGATGCGATAACCCCAGTTGGAGCCCCAGTGCACGGAGACGACCGTGATGTCACCGGGCAGCTTCTCCTGCCGCACTCGCCGGACCGTCTCGGCGGCAGCGGCGGCCGACGGCTCCGCGACATGGGCGACACCGGGCACGTACTCGGTGGCCGCCCAGCCGGGGGGGATGCCGCTGGACGCCGTCCCGAGGGCGAACACCAGCACGCGTGCGGTGCGGCTGACGGTCACCGTCGCGGGCGCATGCGCCTCGTCGGCGTTGCGCCCCGCTCCGACCGCCCGCAGCCCCGCCCGGTACAGCGAGTGAAGCGTCTCCTCGAGGCCGAGGTGGCCGAAGTCCAGCACATGGTTGTTGGCCAGGACGCAGACGTCGGGCCGGGCCACGGCCAGGGCGGGCATGTTGGCCGGGTGCATCCGGTAGTGGATCCCCTTGCCCGGCTCGAAGGTGTCGCTGCGGGTGACAGCCGTCTCCAGGTTCACGATCCTGACATCCGGGGCGGCTTCCTCCAGTACCTGGAGCGCGTCGCCCCAGGGCCAGGAAGGCTCGACCGGCGCGGGGATCGGGCCGTTCACGGCTTCGGCAGACTCGACGTAGGAGCGGGCGTCGCGAACGTAGCCTTCGCGCAGTGTCGGGTCACCCGGATGCGGAAGGATCTGGTCGACGCCGCGCCCGAGCATCACATCGCCGCAGAGGAACAGCGTCACGACGCCGCCGCCCATGTCTCAAGCGTACGGAAATCGGTTGACGGGTGAAGTGCTGGACCGTTCGTATGGCGGTCGGCCGGGACCTCACTGCAGGAAGGTGCTCATGGGCGGCGGAGAATTGCATGCGGACGAGATCGACATCGATGTGCCTGGGGTACGTCGACTGATCGCGGCGCAGTTTCCGCAGTGGGCGGATCTTCCGCTCGAGCGGATCGAGTCCGCCGGTACGGCCAACGCAATGTTCCGGCTCGGCGGGGCCATGGCCGTGCGGCTGCCCCGTGTCGCGGGGGCGGCGGGCGATGTGGAGAAGGAGCACCGGTGGCTCCCCCGGCTCGCTCCCTCACTTCCGGTCGCCGTTCCCGTACCGCTGGTCATGGGAATGCCCGACGAGGACTATCCATGGCCGTGGGCCGTCTATCGCTGGCTCGACGGCGAGACTCCGGTCGTCGGGCATATCGCCGATCCCGGCCTGCTGGCCAAGGATCTGGCCGAGTTCGTGGCCGCGTTACGCCGGATCGATCCCGAGGAGGGGCCTGCCTCGTACCGGAGCGAGCCCCTGGCCGCGCGCGACGCGACGACGCGTGCCGCGATCGGGGAACTGCGTGCGGTCGTCGACGCCGACGCGGCGACCGCCGCGTGGGAGGCGGCACTGAACGCCCCCGCGTGGCCCGGTCCTGCGGTCTGGATTCACGCGGACCTGCAGCCGGGGAACGTACTGATCGCCGACGGTCGGCTCAGCGCCGTGATCGACTTCGGCTGCGTGGGCCTGGGCGATCCGGCCGTCGATCTGATCGCGGCCTGGTATCTGCTGCCGCACGAAGCACACGGCGTCTTCCGCTCCGCTCTGGAGCGCGATGACGCCGCCTGGGAGCGGGGCCGCGGCTGGGCGCTGTCGATCGCGCTCGACGAACTGCGCTACTACCGGGACACGAATCCGGTCATGGCGAGCATCGCGCGACGCGTCATCCACGCGGTTCTCACCTGTACGTGATGCTGGAAGAGCTGTAGCGGCAGTGGGTGCCGTCCGCGCCGCTGCCGAGTTTTGTCGGTTCGTCGCCGGAGTCGTTGCCCTGGAAGCGTTCGCAGACGTTCATCTCGCCGCCGACGATGGTGATGGCGGAGAGGTCGGCGGTGTCGCCGTAGTTGGCGTTGACGCCGACCAGCGACTGGCCGGGGCCGGTCGCCTTCACGTTGCTGACCACGACATGGCGCTCGTACTGGGTGTCGCAGTTGCCGCAGGACCGGTAGAGCTTGCCGAAGTTCTCGACCTGGAAGTTCTTGATCGTCACGGTGCCTGCGCCATTGTGCTGGAAGACCTTGTCGTCGGCGTTCCTCGCGCCGCCGCCGTCGATGGTGTACCTGGCCGAGGCAGACGTGCCCTTGAAGGTGGCGGCGTCCTCTCCGACGTCCTCCCACCACACGTTCTGCAGGGTGCAATTGCCCAGGCAGTGAATGCCGTCGGCGGCCGGGGCACCCAGGATGACGTTCTTGAGCACGGCGCCGTCGGCCAGCTCGAACAGGGCGTCCTGGTCCTCGCCCTGGCCGCCGCCGCCCAGTTCGCCGGAACCGGAGTAGCGCTTCATACCTCCGTCGTAACTGCCGGAGACCTCGATGGTGGCGGACACCGGCTCGCCCGCCGGGGCGTTCGGCCATGCGCCGAGGGCGGTGCCTCGGGAAGGCGTACGAGGGCGGGTCGCCGAAGCGGTGGGGGCGGCGCGTCTGCTCGGTGACGCCGAGGGCGAGGCGGACGTGGACGGGGATGCCGAGGGCGATTTCGATGACGAGGGGGACGACGACGGGGACGGGGATGTCGTGGGCGTCGGAGCCACGTCGGACACCGCTCTCAGGCGCCAGTTCTTGCTGCTCTCCCCGTCACAGGAGTCCTGTTGCGCCAGGGCTCCCCTGAGGTCCAGGCACTTGCCGCTCTTGGCATTGACAAGGTGGTACGCCTCGCGGACCTCGGTCGTCTTCCAGACCTGTGAGCTGCCGTCGTCGCAGGCCTGCTGCTGCACGGCCGTGCCGTCCGACGTCGACGCACCCTTCACGTCGACGCACAGACCGCCGGACGCGGACTTCACCCCGAATCCCTCGCCGGATTCCGTGAGTTGCCACGTCTGGCCCGCGGTGCCGTCGCATGCCGCTCCGCCCAGCCGCGCGCCGCTCGACGGCTCGGTCAGGCACGTACCGTCACCCGCGTTCACCAGCTGGTACATCCCGGCGTCGGGTCCCGACGCGGAGGCCGACATGAGCACCCCGCCGACGATCGCGCCGCAGGTCAGAACCGCGGCCAGCGCGCTGATCAGTACGTTTCTTCGGCGGTTCGACTGATTTCGCCGCGGCCCGCGATGGGCTGCTCTCCTACCCACGTCGTTGCTGTCCTTCAGGGGTGTGCAGTTCGGGTCGGTCCCGCACCCCTCTGTCGCCACCGGTCGCACAAGGGTTGCCGCCCGTGGCCGAATTCGTACGTTGTCCGCTACGCGGCTGCGCCCAGGCGCTCGACGAGGTCGTACCAGCCGGCCTCCAGTCGCTCCATGGACACCCCCCGCTCGTTGAGCAGGTGGTCGGCGAGGAGGGTGCTGAGATAGCCGAGCAGCGTGTGCGCCACGAGTTCGATGTCACCGGGCGCCTTCAACTGCCGCAGCAGCAGGGCGACATGGCCGAGCCTGAGGTGATTCGCCGGGCTGAGGTAGTGGCGAGCCAGGTCGGCGTGGGCGGCCAGGTAGAGGTCGCGGTGGGCGCGTTCGTGGCGGATCACGGCCGGGCCGAAGGCGCGCAGGCGCTCGGCGGCGGGCGCGTCCGGCCCCAGCGGGGGCGGCCCCATGAGGAAGGCGGACTGGAGCTGCTGCTCGTGGTGGTCCAGGAGGGCGAGCATGAGCCCGGCGCGGTCGCCGAACCGCCGGAAGACCGTCCCCTTGCCGACTTTGGCGGCGGTGGCGACGGCCTCCATGGTCACGTTCCCGATCCCGCGCTCGGCGGCGAGTTCGGCGGCCACTTCCAGCAGGCGCGTGCGGTTGCGTGCGGCGTCGGCGCGCAGCCGGGGCCGCTCCTCGGTCGGGGCGAGGGTGAGATCCACCTGTCCGGAAGGTGGTGCCTGCGCGGTCGGAAAGAGTGGGAGCGGCTCGGTCATGGCTTCAGCGTAGCGCCGCGGGGAATGAAGTGGACCGCGGTCCGGTTACTTGCGGACACAACTGGACCGCGGTCCGGTTAGGTGATACAACATTCAACGGACCCCGGTCCGCTTGTTCCGGCCCCACTCTTTTCTGGAGTACCACCCATGTCTGTTCGCATCCTCGCGCTCGTCGGCAGCCTCCGCGCCGGTTCGCACAACCGCCAGCTCGCCGAGACTGCCGTCAAGCACGCTCCCGCCGGTGTCGAGATCACGCTCTTCGAGGGCCTGGCCGAGGTGCCGTTCTACAACGAGGACATCGACGTCGAGGGCAGCGTTCCCGAGGCTGCGGCCCGGCTGCGCGCCGTGGCCGGTCACGTCGACGCCTTCCTGCTGTTCTCGCCGGAGTACAACGGCACCATGCCGGCCGTCCTGAAGAACGCGATCGACTGGCTGTCCCGCCCGTACGGCGCCGGCGCGATCTCCGGCAAGCCGGTCGCCGCGGTCGGCACCGCCTTCGGCCAGTACGGCGGCGTGTGGGCGCAGGATGACGTCCGCAAGTCCGCGGGCGTCGCCGGTGCCACGGTCCTGCAGGACGTCAAGCTCTCCATCCCCGGCTCGGTCACCCGCTTCGCGGAGACCCACCCCTCCGACGACGACGAGGTGGTCGCCGGCCTGACCGAGGTCATCCAGCAGCTCTCCCAGGCCACGCCCGCCGCGGCCTGACACCGGCAGCCGGCCCGGCGGAGGCGCGAAGCGGGAGCGCGCCACCGCCGGGCAGCCGCGATCGCCCCACTCGTTCCCCTCCCCCGCAACGCCGTCAGTCCCGGCGGAAGATCGTGATCGAGTGGCCGACCTCGTCGATCGGCCTGCTGGACTCGATCAACGCCTCGAGCGGCCCTCCGGGCTCGGCCTTGGCGACCGCCGAATTCGAGACGACGAGCAGCCCGCGCACCTCCTCCGGCTTCACCTTGAACGGATCGCGGGCGTCGATGCCGTAGTACGACGGGACTCCGCTGCCCTTGTAACCGAGCCAGACCCGCTCATCGGGGTAGCGCTGCCGGAGATGCTCGGCCAGCCGTCCCAGATCCTGGCCCCAGTCGACGTTCGAGTCGTGCAGGTGCAGGTGGGTCTTCGCAGTCCCGCCGAACGCCTCGTTGGAGTACGGCAGGTAGTACGGGAAGGTCCGCAGCGAACTGACCGCGACGAACACGACCAGCGCCGCCGTCATCCCGTACGCCCACCGTGTGCGGTGAATGAGTACGCAGGCCGCGGCGACGGCCAGGAACATCGGCAGGAAGACGGCGTACCGGACTCCGAAGCCGCGAGACCCGTCCAGGAGCACGGCCATCAGCACCGCCGGGAGCAGCAGCAGGTACGGTGCCGCGGGCCGGAGGCGGCGAGCCGTCAGCAAGGTCACGGCACCCCCGGCCCACAGCGCGAGCATGCCCAGCGGTGTCTTCACCAGCACCGCGGCCGGCAGGTAGTACCACAGCGAGCCGAAGTAGCGTCGGCCGAACAGGAAGCCACCGCCCTTCGTCGAGTACTCGATGCCGAACTGGATGCGCATACCGTCCCGGTACGGCTCCGGCACGGGCAGCCAGGCGGTGAGGAGGCCGCGCTTCCCGTCGATGTCCGGCACATTCCTGGGTGTCGTCCAGGGCGGGCGCGGGTCGACGGCCAGGTAGGCGGACCAGACCACGGCGATGGCGACGAGCGCCACACCGGCCGCGGCCAGGACGGCGTACGCGACGAGTCTCGGCGTCCCGCGTCGGTCGGGGCCGGGTGTGCGACGCGCCGACCAGAACGACCAGGCGGCCAGAAGCAGCAGCACCGGCGCCGCCGCCAAGGTGTTCATGCGTGTCGCCAGAGCCGCGCCGAGTGCCAGACCGGCCGGCGGGAGGTAGCGGAACGGACGGCCGCGGGCCCGCCAGAGCAGCCACGCCGAGGTCAGCAGGAAACCGGCGGCGGGTACGTCGAGTGTGGCCAGCGATCCGTGCGCGATGACATCGGGAGAGAACGCGTAGAGCGCGAGCGCCGCCACCCCGCCCGCCGCACCGACGAGATCGCGTGCGAACGCGAAGACGACCAGGCCGAACAGCAGGGTCAGCGCGATCATCGGCAGTCGGGCGAACAGCATCACTCGCCACGGATCGTTGCCCGACTCGTACAGCACATGCCGTCCGAGGGCGGTCTGGTCGCCGGTGAAGCCGGGGGCGAGATGCACATCGGTGAACGCCAGGCCGGACGCGATGATCAGCTTGCCAAGCGGCGGATGCTCGGGGTTGTGGCGGAGGTCGCGCTGCTCCAGGTAGACCTGAGCCGTCCCCACGTACACGGGCTCGTCTATGGTCGGCGTCTGCTCCACGGCCGTGGTGATCATCGCGGCGGCCATCTGCGCCAGCAATACGGCCACGAGGAGCGGGAGCAGCCATCGCCGGTGCCGCCGCAGCAGGTCGAAGCGGCTTCGTAGGCTTCCGACGGGCGCCGGGGCGGGGCGGTCGTCGGGAGTGGGCGCGGTGGCGGTCGGTCCGGCGTGCCTGATCGCCATGAACATCGGCATACGCATGACTACGTCCGTCCCGTACGAGACTGCTCATCCCGGGGCGTATCGTCCGCCCGGCGCCCCGTACAGAACACCCCTTCATGCCTGATAAGCCATCAGATCAAGTCACTTGCCGGTTCCGGACACGGCTTCCGTCGGCGTGGACTAGATTTCAAAGGCCCTCGGACCCAGGCCTGAATCCCCGAGGGCGCTGTGAGAAGAATGCTGGAGCGGCGCATGCATGTGTCCGAAGTTCCGTCCTCGGCTCTGCCCTTGATGCAGGGAGGGCTTGCCGACAGTCTCTTCGACACGGCCGAGCGCATACCGTTGCTTCCGCAGATCGCGCGCCGTTCCGAATCCTCTCCCCCGACCTGGTCGCCGGTGACCGCGGTCGAGTTGCGGGACGAAGTGACCGACCTGGCCAGGGGGTTCATCGCGTCCGGGCTGTATCCGGGACACCGCGTGGCCATCATGGCCCGTACGCGCTACGAGTGGACCGTGCTCAGCTACGCACTGTGGGCGGTGGGAGCCGAGATCGTCCCGATCTATCCGACCTCGTCGCACGATCAGGTCGCGTGGATCCTGCGCGACGCGAACTGTGCGGGTGTGATCGTCGAGGACGAGCAGGGCCTGATGACGGTCGGCTCGGCGTGCGCCGCACTGCCGCAGCTGCGCCACGTCTGGCAGTTGGACGCCGGATCCCTCGCCCAGCTCGTGGAACTGGGCCGGTCGGTACCGCTCTCGGCCGTCGACTCGATGCGCCGGATCGTGCTCCCCGACTCGACCGCGGTCATCGCGTACACGTCCGGCACGACAGGACATCCCCGAGGGTGCGCCCTGAGCCATCGCAATCTGGCGAGCCCCTGCGACTCCCTGCTGGCCGGCTGGGCCCACACGACGGCGCCGCCCGGCCGGCAGCCGGCCATCCTCGCCTTCCTGCCCTTCTCCCATGTGTACGGCCTCATGATCCAAGGGATCTGTGTCCGCGGCGGTCTGCTGCTGGGGCACGAGTCCGAGATGAGCGAGGAGGCACTGTCCGAAGCCTTCCTGTCTTTTCGCCCCACTTTCGTCTTCGGCGTCCCGTTCGTCTTCGAGAAGATCTACAAGAGCTTCCTGCGCAAGGCCCAACAGACGGGTCACGGCGCCCTGTTCGACCGTGCGGCGCGCATCGCACGGCGATTCGCCGGCGCGGTGGAACGGCAGCAGCTGGGAACGGGTTCCGGGCCCAGCTTCGAACTGCGCGCCCAGCACGCCTTCTACGAGCGGACGGTCTATCGGAAACTGCGCGCCGCACTGGGCGGAAGAGTATGCGGCGCCTGTTCGGGCGGCTCGCCCCTGAACCGGCAACTCGCCCTCTTCTACTCGGGAATCGGGATCTTCATCCACGACGGATACGGACTCACGGAGACGAGTGGCGGGATGACCGCGCAGCCCGTCGGGCGGCACAAGTTCGGCACCGTCGGACGCCCTCTGCCGGGCATGGAGGTCCGCGTGGCCGAGGACGGGGAGATCCTGGTGCACGGCCCCTCGGTCTTCCAGGGTTACGTCAATGACCTGCCCGGCACCCGGGAAGCGCTCCGTGACGGCTGGCTCGCCACCGGGGACATCGGCCGGCTCGACAACGACGGGTATCTGGCCATCACAGGGCGCAAGAAGGACATCATCATCACGAGCAGCGGCAAGAGCGTGGCTCCGGCGGCCCTTGAAGAACGTCTCCGGGTCCACCCGCTCATCCATCAAGCGGTCGTCGTGGGTGACAACCGCCCTTGTGTGGGGGCCCTGATCACCCTGGATCCGGACTTTCTCGCTCACTGGCGCTCGAGCCTGCCCCTGGGCGGCGAGGCGTCGAACCGGAACGTACGAGAGCAGAACGCCCTGCGGGAAGAGGTCAAGCGCGCGATCGCGGCGGCCAACAGCACGGTGTCCCGCTCCGAATCCATCCGCGTCTTCCGCATCCTCCCGGAGCCCATCGACCCGGCCACCGGGCTGATGACACCGTCGATGAAACTGCGCAGGGACGCCATCGCACACCACTTCGCGGCCGAGATCGACGCGATGTACGCGACCTCGAGAGCCGCACGACGCAGCCCGGCCGTCGAGTCGTGCACCTGGGAGGACGACAACGTGTTCCGGTGAGGCTTCCCGGGGCACCAGGGCGTCACACGGGTGGCTCGGTCCCGCATGCGGGGGCCAGGAGCGGCGCCTAGAAAGGCGGATATCGGAGTCTCGTGCCGCACGTCAGGGGCGTGACAACGTCCGCTGACCTTCGTAGGAGCCGAGTATGACAACCCGTTCGCCGTTCCCGCCCGACCACTCCGGCATACCTGTCGAGGATGAGGCCGACGCACCCCCGCCGCCGACGGCACCACCCGTCTACCACCTGGGATCCGCTGCCCCGGCGACGGAGGACGATCCGGCCGTCGCGCCCCCGCCACGCCCGCTCGGCCCTGTGGTCATGCCGTTCCTGGACATGCCGGCCGCGGCCGGAGAAGGCGACCTCGGCTTCGAGGAGTTGGACACGGATCCGGTCGGGGGACTGGTGCATACCGCCGCCGTCGACCGGCCGCTGGACGAGGTCATCGAACTCATCAAGCTGCTCGAGGAGTCACCGGAGTACGCGAGCGCCACGGTCGACGCGCTGCGGGCGGTCGGCAGAGACCGATCCGTGGAGGACGTGAGCCGGATGGTGACCGAGCTGACCCGGCCGCCGAGGAAGGCCGACAGTGCCGACGAGGCGATCCGCGCCGCAGCCCGGAGCCGCCCCGTGGAGGACGTCACGCGGCTGATGGCATTCCTGCACTTGTCCCCGCTGGACCCCCACTGCGCGGAAGAGGCGGCGCGGGCCGCCGCCACGAGCCGGCCGGTGGAGGAACTCGTGCAGCTGATCGGCTGCCTGGCCCATGAGCGGGAAGTACGTCCCGAGCGGCAGCCGGTGCGGGAGGCGTCGGGGCGGTCCGCCGCCGGATCTCCCACGGCTGGGCCCGAGGAGCGACCGGCCGCTGTGCTGGGTGCCGTCGGCCACGCGGTCCCCACAAGGCGCGAACGGACCGCGAAAGACGGCGTTCCCCCTGCCTGGCCGCTGTGGGTCGCAGCCGCCGCGCTGGTCGTGTGCGGCCTCGCCCACTTCCCGCCGGATCGCGGCAGCGCGTCGGCGGGCGCCTACGGCTTCGCCGTGGGCGCATCGGTCCTGTGCGTCCTGCTGGCTTTGGCTTTGACCTTGGCCCCGGCTCTGTTCCGCAAGGGCCAACTACCGGTGCTCGCCGCAGGTGTCCTCCTGCCGACCGCACTGGCCGTCGCCCAACTGCTGGAGGGCCAGATCAACTCGCCGGGCCTGACCAGTGCCCTGGACATCACCATCGCGCCACCGTGGGCGGCCAATCTCGCGGCCGTACTCGCCGCGCTGGCCTGCCTGACAGCCCTTCTCACGCTGCTGTCGTCACCGGGTGAAGAGGAGGCTGGATCCCGTTAGGCCCCGACCTCCTCGCTCAGCGTCCCGCCGCCGTTCACGAAACATTCGTGAACGGCGGCGATTACTTTGTGGAATCGAACCGCAGACGACTTAAAGACAAAGCGGAGTCCCCCCTCCTGCGACCCGTTGACTCCGTGAAATGGCAGCCGCACGTTCTGCGCAGTCATTCGGAGTGCCACCCGAAAATTTTCGAATTCGGGCACGCTCGGATCAACTTGAGTCTCACCGGTACGTCCCACGCAGCACACTCAGCACAAAGCACATGCAACCGGAAGGAAGACCTGGAAGACCCGAAGGAAGAAGGGAGAAATGCCATGAGCACGCCCATCAGTCACGAGTCGGTGCCTGTGCGCCGGCGTGCTCGGCGGCGGCTGAGGGGTGACGGCTTCAACGGCCACGAGCGCGTGGCGCGGCGACCCGGTTGCCGCGCCACGTCGCCACGTACGACACCACCTGCCTCAACAGCGGAATGCCTCAGCAACCCCTGGGCGTTGAACAGCCCATGTCCAACGACACAAACCAGGACGCCCTGCTCAAGCTGCTCGGCGAGTACGACGGTGGGGTGCTGGTCACCCTCAAACGCGACGGACGACCTCAGCTGTCGAACGTCAACCACGCGTACTACCCCGACGAACGGACCGTGCGCGTCTCGATCACGGACGACCGTGCCAAGACGCACAACATGCGCCGGGATCCGCGGGTGTCGTACCACGTGACCAGCGAGAACCGATGGGCCTACACCATCGTCGAGGGTGTCGCCGACCTCTCCCCCGTCGCGCGTGATCCGCACGACGAGACGGTCGAGGAACTCATCCGGCTCTACCGCGACGTGCAGGGCGAGCATCCCGACTGGGACGACTACCGCGCCGCCATGGTCCGCGACCGCCGCCTCGTCCTGCGCCTACGGATCGAGCGTGCGTACGGAGCGCCCCGCGCCCGCTGACCGAAGAACGGCCGCGCTTTCGCACCGGCGGGGCTCAGAGGTGGGTACGCGGCACGGATCCGGTCGGCGTGCCCTCCGAATCCCTGGCGCGGGCGTCCGCCGTCGCTGCCGTGAGCAGGCTCGTCGGCGCGGAACCGGCCAGGGCGGGCACCGGCGCCTCGCGGGGCATGGGGCGTGCCGTACGCAGGCTGGGGGCGGGGCGGATCGGGACCAGCGGAGCGCGCTCGATGGCGCGGGCCCGGCGCGAGAACCAGATGATCTTGCCGCCGGTTCCCGTCGCGCAGCAGCCCCAGCCGTCGCTGACGGCGGCGATGTGGGCCAGACAGCCCGGTTGGGCGTGCTTCGGATGCAGGTCCGCGTCGTTGTCCGCGATGGCTGTGATGAGGTGCCGGCCGGTCCACCACATCTCGATGGTGGTGCTCTTGTCCTCGGCGTGCTCGTCGATCGTGTGCAGCAGCACCTCGGCGCAGTGACAGACGGGCTCGACGAGGTCGTCAAGGTTCCAGTACCGGAGGTGGGCGGCCAGAATGCGCCTGACCTGTGCGACCCGTTCCGGGCTGACCTCCACGTCGAGGTGGTAGTAGCAGGGCACTACGGTCTTCATCGTCGTTGGCTCCTCACCGGCGAAGCTCTCGCTCCCCCTCGCCCTTGCGGGCCGAGCCCCGAATACGAAGCGTGAGCGTTGGTCGCTCCTGAGTCACTCCTGAGTCACTCCAGGGTGAGAGTGCTACTCCGTTCGTGCAACACGAGAGGCAGGACGAGGCAGGAGCGCACACATGTCGTTGAAGAGACAACAGGACGTTCTGTGGCACCGCGTGCACCATGAGTGAAGGCTCGACTTCTGTAACCGGTCGGCGCCTCTCCGTGCACGGCCTTCGCGCATCGTCCAGGTGAACCGTGCGCACCCCGCGAGGAGGAAGGTGACCAGGAGATGCTGCTCCCCGCCAAAGCCGAGGTCGCCAGGCATCTGGAGCAGTACCGGGCCTGGGAACGCCTGATGCTCGCCGCCCCCACGGACCGCACGGCGCGGGACAACTTCGAGAGCACGGGCTACACCCTGTGCGTGCTCATGGGGAAGCGCTGCGCCCGGGAAGCCGCCGACGCCGCCGAGCGCTACCTGGGCGCTGATTTAGCGGTGTACTTCGCACACCGAGGCGGCAGGACCCACCGCCGAAACGGCGGCCGCAGGACGGCGGCCATCCGACCGACGGGACTCACGGCGGCGCCGACGCGATAGGCGGACTTCTCGAGGCCCGGGGCGGCACCGCGCCCCGCCAGGGCGCGGGGCTGAATCAATTTGCGGCTCCGCCGCAGGGCACGACCAGCCGGACCCGCAGCTTCGAACCGCATGTCCAGCGGAGCGCATGAGTGGGAGGTGAAACCCATGAACCGGAACCAGGCCGACGGCCACGCCACCATGGGTCGCGTCCCCATCCTCGATGTCCGCCCGGCGGTCGAGTGCGGCAGACGCCCGGCGAAGGCGGTCGTGGGAGAAACCTTCCAGGTCACTGCCACGGTTTTCGGCGAGGGCCACGACGCGGTCGCCGCCAATGTCGTGTTGTACGACCCGAGCGGACGCCCCGGTCCCTGGACCCCGATGCGCGAACTCGCCCCGGGCAGCGACCGCTGGGGCGCCGATGTCACCCCGGACGCGATGGGCCATTGGACGTACGTGGTGGAGGCCTGGGCCGACACGGTCACCACCTGGCGTCATCACGCGCAGATCAAGATCCCGGCGGGGATGGACACGGAGCTGGTCCTTCAGGAGGGCGCGCTGCTGTACGAGCGGGCCGCCGCCGGAGCTCCGGACAGCGCGGCGGTACGCGCCGCCGCGCAGGCACTGCGCGACAAGTCCCGGCCCCCGGCCGCCCGTCTCGCGGCTGCCCTGACCCCGGACGTGGACGCCGTTCTCGCCGAGCATCCCCTGCGTGACCGGGTCACCAGGTCGGGTCCGTTGCCGTTGTTGGTGGAGCGGGAGCGGGCGTTGTACGGCTCGTGGTACGAGTTCTTCCCGCGCTCGGAGGGCGCCGTCGTCGAGATGGGCAAGCCCACGGTCAGCGGCACCTTCAAGACCGCCGCGCGGCGGCTGCCGGCGATCGCCGGGATGGGTTTCGACGTGGTCTACCTGCCGCCTGTCCACCCCATCGGCACCACCTTCCGCAAGGGCCCCAACAACACCCTCAACGCCGGACCGCACGACGTGGGCGTGCCGTGGGCGATCGGCTCCCCGGCCGGCGGCCACGACGCGATCCACCCGGACCTGGGCACCCTGGAGGACTTCGACGCCTTCG
>NZ_BAAASJ010000026.1:0-143200 GCF_039532825.1 Streptomyces vastus | reverse complement strand
TCGACACCCTCCCCATACGACAACGTCGGCTCCCAAGACCACAACCAGGTCTTGGGAGCCGACGTCACGCACAGGCCCGAATTAACCAACAGCATCCGGAGGGAGCCGGACCTTACCGAGGCTGCGGGATCAGGCGGGGCGGATGTTCTCCGCCTGCGGGCCCTTCTGGCCCTGGGTGACGTCGAACTCGACCTTCTGGCCTTCCTGCAGCTCGCGGTAGCCCTGGCTGGCGATGTTGGAGTAGTGGGCGAAGACGTCGGGGCCGCCGCCCTCCTGCTCGATGAAGCCGAAGCCCTTCTCGCTGTTGAACCACTTGACTGTGCCCTTGGCCATGGCCGTCTCCTTCGAGGGAAAACCGGGCTCGCACCCTGCGTGCCCGGGAGGTGATCGCCCTGGTCCGGAGAGGCGCTGAACAGCAAGAACGCCCGTGATTGCGATCACGGGCGAACGGGACTTCGGAACCACGACTGCTGAATTACCACGCTATACCGGCGTAGCGGCAGCCGCTAGCGATAACACGGCAGCATCAGCACCCGCCCTGTCGGTGCACGCCTGGCATCGGCTGCCGCTGGGAGCCGCCGGAGTCGCACACGTCGATCCACAGTCGACTGTGGGTCAGGTCGGTGGAGGTGCCGCCGTCGGTGTGCTCACCGCAGAGCAGCGTCCAGGCTCCGAGCGGACACGCCGGCCTCGGCGGAGAAAGGGGGCCTCGACGAGTGCGTACGACAGCAGAGCCATAACGGTGGTCAGCATCACCGTGGCCGACATCTGTCCGTCCTTCACCCCGAGGGAGGCCAGGAGGCGGACGATGGGGTAGTGCCACAGGTAGATGCCGTAGCTGAGGTTGCGGCCCACCCAGGCCAGGGGTGCCAGGGACAGCGCTCGTGACAGCCGGGTATCCGGGCGCAGTTCGAGGCCCGTGACGAGTGTGGCGGACACTATTGCGACCGCCAGGAATCCGACGGTGTACCAGGCTGCGGTCCAGACGCCTTCGCCGGTGGCCGGCACCTTCCAGGCGGTCAGGAACAGCAGGCCGAGCGCCGGCCAGGCCAGTCGGCCGGCCCATCTGCGCAACATGGCCAGCCGTGGGTCGTCGGCGCGCAGCCGGGCCAGGTCGAGTAACCGCCGGGTCGGTTCACAGGTGCTCGGCGGCCGGCCCTGCGGGCTCCCGTCTGCCCACGCTGACCAGCCCGGCCTCGTAGGCGGCGATGACGGCCTGGACGCGGTCACGCAGTTGGAGTTTGGCGAGGATGCGGGAGACATGGGTTTTGACGGTCGTCTCGGCCAGGTGCAGGCGGTCGGCGACCTCGGCGTTACTCAGGCCCCGGGCTACCAGGCCCAGGACTTCGCGTTCGCGGGTGGTCAGGGAGGCGAGGTCGCGGTGGATGGCGGTGGTGTGGCCATCATGCTGTGTGAATCGCTCCACCAGGCGGCGGGTGACGGCTGGTGCGAGCAGTGCGTCTCCGGAGCGGACCGTGCGGACGGCGGAGATCAGCTGCTCGGGGGTCACGTCCTTGAGGAGGAAGCCGCTGGCCCCGGCGGACAGTGCCGCGTAGACGTACTGGTCGAGGTCGAAGGTGGTCAGGATGATCACGCGGGGTTCGCCCGGGGTGCCGTTGATGATGCGGCGCGTGGCCTTCAGTCCGTCCATCTCCGGCATCCGGACGTCCATCAGGACCACGTCGGGCCGGGTGCGGCGGACCGCGTCGACGGCTTCGGAGCCGTTGGTGGCCTCGGCGACCACCTCGATGCCGCCGGAGCGCAGGATCATCCGGAAACCGGTCCGGACGAGAGTCTGGTCGTCGGCGAGCACCGCGCGCAGCGGCGGCTCGGTCACGGTGCCTCCAGGGGGATGAGTGCCTCGACACGGTAGCCGCCGGTGAGGCGCCGGCCGGTGTGCAGGGTTCCGTCGTAGACGGAGAGGCGCTCGCGCAGGCCGAGCAGCCCGCGCCCGTTACCGGTGGCCGCCGCGGGGCCTGGATGGCCGCCGGTGTCGGCGACTTCCACCCGGAGCCGGTCGGGGGCGTACTCGACGCAGACGGTTGCCTGCGCCCCGGAGGCGTGTTTGACCGTGTTGGTCAGTGCCTCCTGGACCACGCGGTAGGCGGTGAGCCCGATGCCGTGCGGTATGGGGCGGGCCGCTCCGGTGATGTTCAGTTCGACCGGTAGGCCGGTGTCCCGGACTCGCTCGATGAGTGTTTCCAGCTGCTCCAGGCCCGGCTGAGGAGTCAGGCTCTCGGTACGGCTCGCATCCTGGTCGCCGCTGTCCATGGTGAGCAGGCCCATGACGTGGCGCAGTTCGGTCATGGCCGCCCGGCCGCTCGCCTCGACGGCGAGCAGTGCCCCGTCGGCCTCGTCGGGGACGGCTCGCATGACCCTGCGGGCGGCGCCGGCCTGGATGACCATGACGCTGACGTTGTGGGTGACGACGTCGTGCAGTTCCCGGGCGATCCTGGCGCGCTCCTCGACGACGGCGCGACGCAGCGCCTCCGCCTGCTCGCGTTCCACGGCGGCCAGCCGGGCGCGGCCCTCGTCGGTGCGTACCCGCCAGGTGCGCAGGCCGTTGGCGGCCATCGCCAGTGGCCCGAGGATCCACAGGACCACGTACTCGTTCGGGACGATGCCCGGCTGATACGGGTAGACGTGGGTGGTCGAGGTGCCCGACGTGTAGACCAGGAGGACCGCCGCCGGCACAGCCGCCAGGGTGGGGATCCTGTACGGGCTGTAGGCCGCGGCGCTGTAGACGGCGACGACAAGGGGGTAGAAGGTCAGCCGCGCAACGTCCTGCGGGGTCAGCAGCGCCAGGCAAGTCACCGTGCACAGCACGGCGAGCGGGTAACGGCGGCGCAGTACCAAGGCGCCGGAGGTGACGAGGGCCAGGGCGCTCAGCGCCACCCGGGCATCCGTTCCCGACGGTTCGATCGCCTCCCCCACACCGGGAAGGACCTCACGAATCTGATTGTCAGCGACATCGATGGCGTAGTAGACGGTGGCGACCGCGAAGGCCAGCGCCACGACCAGGTCGAACTGCCACCCGCGCCGGGTGAGGCGCGGTGCCGGCCCGGTCGGACGCAGCGCACGACGGGCTGCCTCTCGCAGCCGATCCACTGCTGTCGCCTCGTTCGTCACCGGCACATTCTCGCCGCCACCCCGCCCTCGTGGGATCCGTCCCGGAGATCACTTCCGGCGCACCGCCTACATCAGTCGCCTACTTCTCAGGGAGGACACCGCTAACCCCTCGTTCCGACGGAGGACCGCAAACGGCACGGGCGAAGGACGTGGCCGGACCCGGAGCCCGCCTAGCGTCCAGTGCGCCAGATGCGTGGACACAAGGAGCCCTTCATGACCCAGCCGGTGATCGAACTGCGCGACGTGAGCCGCAGATACGACGACGGGCCGCCCGCCCTGCAGGACACGTCGCTGACTGTGCGGTCCGGTGAGGCCGTCGCGATCCTGGGGCCGTCCGGCAGCGGCAAGTCCACGCTGCTCAACCTGATCGCGGGCCTGGACCGGCCGGACACGGGGACCGTCACGGTGGACGGCGTACGGGTCGACCAGCTGGGCGAGGCCGCGGCGGCTCGCTACCGGCGAGCCAAGATCGGCATGGTCTTCCAGTTCTTCAACCTGCTCGACGACCTGACCGTCGCCGACAACGTCGCGCTGCCCGCGCAGCTGACCGGCATGGCGAGCGGAGAGGCGCACCGTCGCGCGGCGGAACTCCTCGAAGCCCTCGGCATTGACCGGCATGCCCGCGCCTACCCGGGGCGGCTGTCCGGTGGTGAACGCCAGCGCGTCGCGGTGGCCAGGGCCTTGATGAACCGGCCGCCGCTGATCCTGGCCGACGAACCCACCGGCGCGCTCGACACGGCCGCCGGCCAGGATGTCAGCCGCCTTCTGAGGGATCTCAACGCCGAGGGTCAGACCCTGGTCGTGGTCACCCACGATCTCGCCCTGGCCCGTTCCTGCACAGACCGTACGGTGCGGATCGTGGACGGCCGGATCGCCGAGGACATCAGCGCGGAGGTGGCCCGATGAGCGCGCTGGGCCGGGTGGTGCGCTCGGGCGTGGGACGACGCCGGTTACAGACGCTGGTGATCGGCTTGACGGCGATGATGGCGGTCGCCGCGTCCGTCCTGGGAGGATCGCTGCTGGTGGTCTCCGGCGCGCCGTTCGACGACGCCTTCGCCCGTCGGCACGGCGCGCACCTGTCCGTCGAGTTCGACGCGGCCGGCACCAGCGCCGGGCAGGCCAAGGAGACCGGGCGCGCCGATGGGGTGATAGCCGCGGCAGGCCCGTTCCGCGCGGTGTCGGTCACCCCCCGCATCCACGAGGACGGGGATGAGTGGCCGATGACCGTCGTCGGCCGCGGCGATCCCGACGCAGCGGTCGACGACCTCACGCTGACCGCCGGCCGCTGGGCCACGCGCCCCGGCGAGATCGTGCTGAGCACCGACGCCTCGCTGTTCCCCACCCTCGGTCTCGAACTCACCTTCCCCCGCCTGCCCAGTGCCCCCACCTTGAAGGTGGTCGGCGCAGCCCGCTCGGTCACCCAGAGCGCCGACGCGTGGGTGACACCGGCCCAGGCCACCGGGCTCACCACGCCCGACCGCCCCGGCAGCTACCAGATGCTCTACCGCTTCACCGCCGCCGACACCGCCGCCCAGGTCGCGGCAGGCCGCAAGGCCGTGACGGCGGGGATCAAGACGGTGACGGGGACGCAGTCCTGGCTCACCGTCAGGGCTTCCGCCGAGCGAGACACCGCGCTGTACGTACCGTTCCTCCTCGCGTTCGGCGTCCTGGGCCTGGTCATGTCGGTGCTCATCGTGGGCAACGTGGTCGCCGGCACCGTGGGCACGGGACTGCGCCGGATCGGCGTCCTCAAGGCCATCGGCTTCACCCCGGCGCAGGTCGTACGGGCCTACGTGGGCCAGGCCCTGATCCCGGCGGCGGCCGGCACGGCACTCGGCGTCCTCGCGGGCCACCTACTGGCCGTGCCGGTCATGTCCGAGGCCGAGGACGTCTACGGCACCACCTCCCTGGCCGTCGCCCCCTGGGTCGACGCGGCCGTGATCGTCGGGGTGCTCGGCCTGGTCGCGGTGACCTCGTGGGCGAGCGCCTGGCGGGCCGGGCGGCTGCGCACGGTCGACGCGATCGCCGTGGGGCGTGCCGCGCGGACAGACCGCGGCCGGTGGGCGGCACGCCTGGCCGGACGGCTTCCCGTGTCCCGGCCGCTCGCCCTGGGGCTGACCCGCCCCTTCGCCCGCCCCGCCCGCGCCTTGAGCATGGGGACGGCCATCCTGTTCGGCGCCGCCGCCATCACGTTCACCGTCGGCATGGGGGCATCGCTCGGCGAAGTGACGAAGGCCAGGGCCCACGACGCCGCGGACGTCACCGTCTCCGCGCCCCTGCCCGGGCTCGGCCCCGACGGCCCGATCGCCACGGCGCAGTCTGAGCCCGATCCCGTAGCCGTGGCCGCCGTGATCGACGCCCAGCCCGCGACCCGGACCTACTACAGCACCGCCACAGCCCGGGCCACCGTCCCCGGCCTGGCCGGCACGACCGCGGTCGTCGCCTTCACCGGCGACGCCTCCTGGGGCGGCTACACCATGGTCTCCGGCCGCTGGATCGCCGAGCCCGGCGAGGCCGTGGTACCCACCGGCTTCCTCACCGCCACCGGTACGCGCATCGGGAACACGGTCAACTTGGGCGGCCTGGGCAAGGGGGTCTCGGTCCGGATCGTCGGCGAGGTCCTCGACCCTCGCTACGACGGCATGCAGGTGTTCACCGACGCCGCGACGCTCGCACCCGCGCACCCGGATCTGGCGGACACCACTCAGCACATCGCGGTGAGATCCGGTACCGACGTGCCCCGTTACGTTGACGCGCTCAACGAGGACCTGAAACCGCTGGGGGTTACCGCCCGGGCCGGTGGCGCCGAAGGCGGCAGCAGCATGGTCGTCACCCTGAACGCATTGTCCGCGCTTCTGACGCTGATGCTGGTCGCCGTCGCAGCGCTGGGTGTGCTCAACGCGGTGGTGCTCGACACCCGCGAACGCGTCCGGGAACTCGGCGTCCACAAAGCCCTGGGCATGACCCCTCGGCAGATGATCGCGATGGTCGTCACCTCCGTGGTCGTGACCGGCCTGGTCGGCGGCGCCTTGGGCGTGCCGCTCGGCGTCAGCCTGCACGGCTGGGTCATCCCCGCCATGGGCCACAGCGCCGGCCTCAACCTCCCCGAGTCCGTGCTCGCCGTCTACCACGCGGCCGAACTGGTCCTACTGGTCTTGGGCGGCCTGCTCATCGCCGTCCTGGGCGCGCTCCTGCCCGCAAGCTGGGCCGCCAGGATCCGCACCGCCACCGCCCTGCGGACCGAATAGGAAGGGAACAACAGCTGCAGCATGCAGGCGGTGGAGCAGAGTGATCTGACGGAGCGGGCGCGACTGGGGGAGGCTGCGCTGCAGCTGGCTCGCCGAGTAGGGGGGCGGCCAAGCGGAGCGCACGGCGCCGAACGGCGGTAGGCACGAGCGGCGGTCCCTGCGGACCGCCGCCTCCGATGCCGCCGCAATCTCAGGGACGCGAGGAAGGATCTTCCCGCTCGGCAGTCGCGCCCGGGACAACTCGCCCGGGACCGGACGGCGCAACGGACGAGTCCTGCTCCTTCAGCGCCTTGGCTTCGCTCTTGAAGATTCGGGCCGCTTTGCCTGCCGAACGCGTCAGCTCGGGCAGCTTCTTGATGCCAACGACCACGACGACGAGGAGAATCAGGGCCAGTTCACTCAAGCCGAACATCAGGTCTGCTCTCTCCCGGTGGCGGACAGCGGCCGATGCGGCGCATCGGCCCCAACACGGCAATCTACATCACTGTAGAAGTCTCTCCCGAGGGTGATCTTTCAACAAGCCCCGCTTCCGGCCTGGTTGGCCGAGAAGCAGAGCGGAGTGGCGCCGCCTCGAACGGGCACTCGTATGCCACCAACCAACTGAGGGGTGACATACGGCTCATGGAGATCTCAGGCGTCATCAGCGCGATCGTCATCGGCATCGTGATCGGTGTCCTGGGCCGGCTCGTCGTCCCCGGCCGCCAGCGCATCGGCATCCTGTGGACGATCGCGATCGGCATCGTCGCCGCGTTCATCGGGACCGGCATCGCCGCCGGCCTCGACGTCGCCGACACCAAGGGCGTCGACTGGGTCGAGTGGCTCATCCAGATCGCACTCGCCGCCCTCGGTGTCGCAGCAGTCAGCAAGGTGAAGGTGCGCCACTGACCGGCGCTCACAGCACCCGGACGAAACCCGGCAGCCGGCGCAGCCCGGCCGCGGCCAGGAAGGCCGCCGGCAGTGCGAGCGCGCTGACCGCCGCCCACGCGCCGGCGGCCGGCAGCCCGCGGCCGGACAGGTAGTACTGCAGCGTCACCACCAGCGGCAGATGAATGATGTAGACGGCGTACGAGTCTGCCGCCAGCTCCACCGACAGGCGGGTGCGGCGGGTCACCGTCTCGCGGAACAGGGTGAGCAGCCCGACGCACAAGGCCACGCACAGCGCACTCTCGCATGCCGCCCACAGTGCGGACGGGCCGTCGAAGCCGCCCGGCCCGAAACAGGCGGCGTCCGCGCCGATCGCGAACAGCAGCGCCACGCCGGCCAGTCCGCCGGCCAGCCACGCCCATCCGGTGCGGGTGTCGAACCGTTCCAGCCAGTGGTGGCGGTGGGCCAGCACCCCGAGGGTGAAGAAGGCGGCGTACTGGGGCAGGCGGGCGGGCTCGACCTGGAGGAAGTCCAGCACCGGCACCCAGGTGTCCAGGGGGTACCGCAGGCGCACCAGGAAGGTGGCGGCGGCGATCGCGGCGGTGAGGACGAGCAGGGCACGGTGACCCGGCACCGGCAGGCTCCGACCGCCGCGCGAGCGCACCAGCCGGGCCGCCTGGCGGCACACTACGTACAGCACGCTGTAGGCGAGCAGGTTCTGGATGAACCACAGATGCCCGAACTGCAGGTCCGGCCAGGACGGGCCGCTCCAGCCGGCGGGCTTGTCACCGAGTCCGAGGTAGATATCGGTGAAGTAGCGGGGAAGAGAGATCGGCGGATAGCCGCGGTAGTGCACGTAGTACGCGTACATCAGGCCCGGCACGATCGTCAGTGCGCCCACCAGCAGCGGCAGACCGAGGCGCAGCAGACGGCCGGTCAGGAAGCGGCGAGCGCCCCGGCGGTCGTAGGAGCCGGGCACGAAGACCGCGGAGACGAAGAAGAACAGGCTCATGAAGAACGCCCCGTCGACCGCCGACAGGGTCGAAAGGGCGCCGGTGCGCGGCTGACCCTCGACGTACCACCAGTCGGCGGGGCCGTAGGGCTGGGCCCCATGGTGGGCGACGACCAGGACGGTCAGGGCGATGCGGAGGTTGTCCAGCCAGGCGAGACGGGATAGCGGGGCAGAAGTGCGCGGCGGTGCGGTCCGCAGGCGAGAGGGAGTGTCCATGCGTTCATTCTTGTAAACAGGTGTACACCCTGCACTGGGGCTATCCCCCGTCCCCGGCCTCCAGCTGCCCGTAGTAACCCCGTAGTAGCAGCCGCTGGTTGGCCGCGCTGCGGCGGGCAAGCACCTCGGGCGCGAAGACCGGCTGGTCCAGGTTGGGTTGCATCACCCGTTCCAGCAGCAGTGGGCCGAGGATCAGGCACAGCATCTGGAACGGCGCCCATTCCTCGTCCGGGCCCTGCTCCCCGTACACCGCGGCCAGCCGCTCCAGCTCCGCGCGGGCACCGGCCAGCAGCCGACCGAAGAGGGCCGCGCTCGCTTCGCTGTCCTCAAGGAGGACCTGTCGCAGGTAGCCGCGCAGGATCGGGTCCGCACCGAAAACGCGGGCGGAGACCTCGCCGAGTGAGGCCATCAGGTTCTCGTCGGGGGTCAGGTCGCGCAGTTGCTCGCTGATGCGGTCCAGGACGTACGCGTCGACCGCGGCGCGCAGGCCCTGCTTGGAGCCGAAGTGCCGGGTGACAAGCGCTGGCGAGAGTCCGGCCGCCGCCGCCACCGCTCGGGTCGATGTCGCCTCGAAGCCGCGCTCGGCGAACAACTCCAGCGCCGCCTCGCGCAGCCGTGCCCGCCCGGTCAGATCACTCTTCGCCACCGCCCGCATGGCGGCAGCGTAACCGCCCTGGCCTGCGGCACACCGCGTACGAGGTCAGCGACGGGCCTTGGCCCTATCCATCGCCGCCACGCCGAACGCAGCCAGCCCAACCTGGATGGCCAGCTCGATCCAGTCGATGCCCTTGGTGTCGGCCACATCGAACGCGGCGGCCACGCCCGTGCCCACGAACGCCGCGGCGACGCCCACGAGGATCGTCCAGAGGACGCCGATGCGCTGACGTCCGGGTACGACGAGCCGACCCAGGACGCCGACGATGATGCCGATCACGATGGCGCTGATGATGCCGGAGATCTCCATGACAGCCTCTCGTCGCCGAGTTCCTCACCTCAAGGTTTGCCCCGGCGCAGACGGCACACTCGCTTCCGCTTCGCGCGGACTGAGCATGAAGGAGGCGTGCGAGGTTCATACAAGGCCGCACCAGGACACGCGGCTGATCAACCATGTGCGAGAAGCCCGCGCACGGCGGTTCCGCTGTGCGAGAAGCCGGCGCGCAGCGGAACGGCCTTCCTGCAAGCCGCCCCACGCGGCGGCGGAAACCTCCACGTATTAGGTGCCGCTCGCCGTGTCGCGCGCCCGGACAGCGGCCACGCCCTTGTCAACGCCGCACTGCTCGGCGTTGACAAGGATCAGATCAAACGCGCTGGGGGCGCCACCATGCCTTCCGTGTCTCGCAGCGCGCGCGGCCCGCTTGTCCCCCGTTTCGGCTTCCCGCGCGAGCGCAGACCGGTCGGCGGAGACGTATGCGAATTCCCGGGCGACGAAATAGCCGATGCCGGCGGTGAGAACGAACAGGGCCAGAAGGCCCAGCCAGACGCTTGCGGCACAGCAATTCGCCGCCTACGGCCTCGACGCCCAGGCGGCTGCCGCGCTCCGCCGACAGTTCCACGACTGGCAACGGCAACTCACCCAGGCTGAGCCTGATCAACATCCTTCCTGGCAGCGCCGCATTGATCCTGCGAAGGTCGGTGACTGCCGTCAGCCCCGAACGGGCTGACGGCATCGGGTAACGGCGCGTCAGTTCTTGACCATTACGGTGGCAAGGGCTGACAGCGCGGAGTTGACCTGGGCTGCGTCGAAGGCCGCCGGGTCGAACTGGTCGGCCGAGTCCAGGCCGAGCCATTCCAGACGGTCTTCATGTTCTTCGTGGCGGGGGTCGGCAAGGATCTCGATGAGGTACTCGTATCCCCACACGCCGCCGCTGTCCTCGGGCGGGCAGGCCCGGCGGCCGGTGAGGCAGCGAGGGTACGAGGTGCCCGGCTCAGGCCCCGTGACGTCCTCGACGAGGATGTCGTGTTCCCAGTCGTCGCCGAAGTCGTACGTGTAGCGGAGCCGGTTGCCGGTGCTGGGGGCCACCTGGTCGAGCCGCTTGGAAGCGGCACTGCGGATACCCAGGCCGCGGTCGGCGACGCCGTACCGGTCCTGTCCGGTCTCGAAAGCCCACATGTGATAGTCCTCCCAGCCGAATGCCGCCTGGATGATGTCGTGCAGCTCCCGCAAGGTGCTGCCCGAGGGCACCTCCAGGCGGCGCCAGATAGGAGGCTGGGAGTCCCGCAAGGCGACCTTGATCTTGTGGACGGTCCGAGCTGGCGCCGTCTGTGCGCTCGGCTTCACGCGCCGGGTGTTCGCCATGGCGGCCATCCTTCCACCGCGACAACGCTGATCACCGATCCCAGGCTCGTTCGGCACGGTCGTGGCGCCCACGTGCGCAAGACACGGGCGGAACAAAAGCCCCAAACAAGGCTGCGGGCAGATCCAGTTGAAGCCATCAGGGGCCACGTCAATGAAGTACGTTTCGCGTCAACTATCAACAGATTTCGGAAAGCTCGCGCACCACCTCGGAGTTGTTCCGGTACTTTCCGTAAGCACCCATGTCGGCAGCTGGCTCAGCAGGGGACGCGTGAGCAAGGACAGCAACGACCGAGGCCGACCGCGCCTGTTGATCTCCGTCTTCGACGACGATCCCTTGAGGGCGCGCAGCGACGCCCGCGAACTGCTGACCCAGGTGTCAGAGGCCGACCCGACGGCCTCCCTGCGCTGCCCGCAACCGGCCCCTCTTCGAGCACCGACAAAGGCGGCGACGTCGTGGGGGTCGTCGGTCTGGCCCTGAGTGCCGGCTCGCTCGCGGCAGCCTGCATTCAGGTGTGGCTGGCCAAGGTACCTCAGCGCACCATCGTTGCGACCCGGCCGGACGGGGCCACCATACGCATCACCGGCCGCGAGGCCCGCGAGGACGATGAGCGCCTCGAACGGTTCCTGACCAACGGCTCCTTACCGGCAAACGGAGACACGGCCGACGGTGCACCGAGCCGGGACAACCCCACCACGGCAGGCTGACCGAGGGTGCGCGCGATCTCCCGGCGCAGCTCCAGACTGAACCTGTGCCAGAGCTGACCGGCGTACGCCTGCCAGAGCACTGACTCCCGGCCCCAGATCGGAGCCGACCCGCTGGCCGGCCACGACGAGGAACACCCCGAGCGCCGCGCCGAGTTGGGCCGGCCGGATCAGCGCCGTACCTGCCGCCTGTGCCTCGTCCTTCTCATTCCGGCTCGCGACGAGGAACAGTTCTGCGATCTCGTCAACGATTACGACGACGGGAACCGCCCGTTGCTTCTCGGGCAGGCCCCAGATATTGCGTACGCGAGCCGCCCGACAGACGGTCATGCGGTCGAGCGTCAGGTCTACGAGCGCCGCCAGGAGCCTGACCGCCTGTTCGCGGTTGGTCGCCGGCGCGGACAACCGTGGCTCGTGGAGCGACAGTTCCATGCCGCCCTTGCAGTCGATCCCGACCAGCGCGACCGGTTGCGGAGCCGGGCCCGCAACGAGTGCGTTGATCAGCGTCGACTTGCCGGAGCGTGTGGCACCGACGATCAGCCAGTGCGGCACGCGGCGAAGGTCGACCACCCATGCGGCACCGGTCTCCAGTGCACCCGCCGCGACCCGGAGCAGATGACCGGGCCCGCGTTGCTTCGGCAGCCGAGGAGCCGCCAACGGATCCGTCACCGATGCAGCGATCCGCACGGTTCCCGGCTTCCAGGAGGTCACCCGCACCGCGTGGACCTGCCAGTCCTTCCGCCATGGCGGGCGCCGCCTTGACGAAGTCCTCCGGCACCTGGCCCGGCAACAGCAGCCGACCGCGTAGCCCCGTCCCGGAAGTCTGGAGGCCTGTGATACCGGGACCGGTCCCGACTGGGTCTGAGTACATTGCGCCAATGGCCGATGTGGCGCGCAAGGTGGAGCAGGGTATGACTCGTAGGCAGGTCAAGCGCCTACTTGGAAAGCCCGAGAAAACGATCAAAGACAAGGAGTCGCGGGGCTTGTACTCGGGTGGTGCCGTTAGCCTCGAAGGCCTGCGTCTGCTGGGCCGGCGACAGCGCCGGGTCCCGATTTGGATGTATGTCGACACTCCGCAGGCGGGGCTAAGAACGTATGTCCGCTTCCGGCAAGGGCGGGTCATCGAGGTGGAGACCGTCAGCCCGAGGGCCGACTAGGCGGTCTGGGGTCCCGGAGGGCACCGGCGCCCTGCGCCGACTTCGGCAGCGGGCGTGCCGCCCGGTCCTCGACGGACCGTGGCGGTCGCCCGCGCAAGGACCCATCCGCACGGTCCACGAGGCCGGCCCGGGTGCGCGGCGGCAGCGTCAGGTGGTGAGTGCGGTGCGCAGGGCGTTGGCCATCAGTTCTATGGCCTCCTTGCCGGCCGGCACCGGGCCGGTATGTGTGAAGTAGTGGTCGACCCCCTCGAAGACGCGGTGGGTGACTGGGACGCCTGCGGCGTCCAGGGCCTTGGCGTAGGCGTCGCCCTCATTCCGCAGGCGGTCGTTCTCCGCGGTGATGACCAGGGCGGGCGGGAGCCCGGGAAGGTCGTCGGCCAGACCGGGAGAGACGAGGGGATGGGCGCGGTCGGCCGGATCCGGGACATAGGCGGCGGTGAAGACCCGCATGAGGTGGGGGGTGAGCAGCGGCTTGGCGATGGGGGAAAGCTTGGTGGCGGGGTCGGCGAGCTGGTCGAGCGGTGCGGAGTCGAGGATTTGGAGCCGGGGCGAGAAGGTGCCGCGGTCTCGGGCCGTGCGACAGACCGCGGCGGTGAGGTTGGCCCCGGCGCTGTGTCCGCCGACGGCGAGTCGCGAGCCGTCCCAGTTGTTGGCGGGGCCGTTCTCGGCGACCCACGCGGTGACGTCGTATGCCTGGGTGACGGGTGCGGGGTACGGCCGCTGCGGGGCGACGGCGTAGTCCACGTTGATCACGACGCAGCCGGCCGTGGCGGCTATGTAGCGGCAGATGTGGTCGTCCTGCTCGGGGCGGCCGACGATGAAGCCGCCGCCGTGGAAGTTGACGTACACGGGGGCGGGGGTGTCGGTGGCCGGCGGGCGGTAGACGGTGCAGGTCACCGGTCCGGCACCGGTCTCCACCCGGAGGGATTCGGTGCGTTTCGGGAGGTCGGTGAAACGCAGGTCCTTGTGCACGCGGGCCATCATGCCGCCGAGCAGCAGCTGGATCCCTCTGGCCTGGATTCTGGGACTGATGGGCATGGTCCGGTCCGCCTATCGCTACAAGTTTGAAATAACAGGATTCCTGATGATGGACGCTGATCTCGCGTCGCGCAACAGTGAGCTCGCTGTCTCCCGAACGGGAGTACTGGGTGACGGGCACGTCCCCGGGCCACTGCTGATCATCGCGATCGCCGGCTCCTGCAGCTTGGTGATCGCGTCGCGGCCACCACCGCCCCGGTCGGCCTGTGAGCCCTTGCTCTCAGGGCCGACGTCAACTGTCGGGCGAAGTACGGCAGTTGACGGGGCTGGTGCCGTACCGTGCTTTGAACGCCCGGGAGAAGTGTGACGGGTCCTTGAAGCCGACGCGCAGGGCGATGCCGGCGACCGTCGGGGCGGCCTGGCCGGGCCGCCTCAGCAGCATGGTGCGGGCCCGGTCGAGTCGCCGGCCGTAGAGCCAGGTCCGGGGCGTGGTCCCCGCTTCCCGGAAGAGCCGGTGGAGATAGCGCAGGGAGAAACCGAGGGCGTGACCGACGGCAAGCAGGGTGAGTCCGGCCCGCCGACGCCCCATCAGGGGCATCCAACAGCGAACTCCTCCGCAGTCGGCTCTCCGGCGGCGCGGCAGCCCTCCTGGCGAGCCTTCGCGTGGACGGAAAGCAGAGATCGGCGCCGTTTCGATGAGCACCTCGGGGTCACGTCCGCCAGTGCAGGGCTGCGATGGAGTACGGACCCTGTACGCTCGCCTGCCCACCCGCCCGGGCGAGAGGCGAGGGCCAACTGACGGCTCGCTTCCGGAGCGTCGGGTGCCGGCACGCGTGCCGGGCTCCGCATGGCGTATGCCGCTGGGGGTGGCGTACCCCTTGACTTCACCCCGGTTCCCGCGTCACATTCCTGACTCTGCATCAGAAACGGGGCGTCCGGGCCCCTCGTGTCCCGGGCAGCACAGCACGGCCTCCCTTTCCCTGACCAGACTGGAGAGACCTGCCATGTCCACCCACGCTGATCCCGTCAGACGGACGTCGTTCTCCGCACCTTCGCGCCGCCGTGTGATCGGTGCCGCCGGCGCCGGCCTCGCCCTCGCCGGCGGGCTGCCGTATCCCGACGGCCCTCACGCCGACGCCGCCGACCTGCCCCTCCTCGGCACCTACGACGTCGTGGTCATCGGCTCCGGAGCCGCCGGTATGACGGCCGCGCTCACCGCCGCCAAGCAGGGTCTGACCTGCGTCGTCGTGGAGAAGGCGGCCACCTTCGGCGGCTCGGCGGCCCGTTCCGGCGCGGGCATCTGGATCCCGAACAACTCGGTCATCCTGGCCGCCGGGGTGCCCGACACCCCGGCGAAGGCCGCCACCTACCTCGCGGCCGTGGTCGGCGACGACGTCCCGGTCGACCGGCAGATGGCCTTCCTCGGCCATGGGCCCGCCATGCTCTCCTTCGTCATGGCCAACAGCCCGCTGCGCTTCAGGTGGATGGAGGGCTACAGCGACTACTACCCGGAGTTGCCCGGCGGGCTGGCGCAGGGCCGTTCCATCGAGCCCGACCAACTCGACGGGAACATCCTGGGTGCGGAGCTGGCCCGTCTGAACCCGTCGTACATGACGGTCCCGGCCGGCATGGTCGTCTTCAGTGCCGACTACAAGTGGCTCGTCCTTTCCGCGGTCAGCGCGAAGGGGCTCGCCGTGGCCACCCAGTGCCTGGCCCGGGGGACGAAAGCGGCGCTGCTGGGCCAGAAGCCACTCACCATGGGGCAGTCGCTGGCGGCGGGGCTGCGCGCCGGGCTGCTCACGGCCGACGTGCCCGTGTGGCTGAACACGCCGCTGACCGATCTGCACAGGGAGAACGGCGCCGTCACCGGCGCTGTCGTCACCAGGAACGGCGCACCCGGACTGCTGCGCGCCCGCCGGGGCGTCATCGTCGGCTCGGGCGGCTTCGAGCACAACGCGGCCATGCGCGAGCGGTACCAGGAGCAGCCGATCGGCACCCAGTGGACGGTCGGCGCCAAGGAGAACACCGGCGACGGCATCCGGGCCGGTGAACGGGCAGGCGCGGCGCTGGAATTGATGGACGACGCGTGGTGGGGTCCGGCGATCCCGCTCCCCGACCAGCCGTACTTCTGCCTCGCCGAACGCACCCTGCCCGGCGGGCTCCTCGTCAACGCGGCCGGAGCGCGCTTCGTCAACGAGGCGGCGCCGTACAGCGATGTCGTCCACACCATGTACGACCGCGACACCCCGAACGCCCCGCACATCCCCGCCTGGCTGATCGTCGACCAGAACTACCGCAACCGCTACCTCTTCAAGGACGTCGCACCGACCTTCGTGTTCCCCGACTCCTGGTACGAGTCGGGCGCCGTCCACAAGGCGTGGACACTGGACTCGCTGGCCGTCTCCATCGGCGTACCCGCGGCTGCTCTGCGCACCACCGTCGACCGCTTCAACTCCCTTGCCAGGAGCGGCGACGACACCGACTTCGGGCGCGGCGACAGCGCGTACGACCACTACTACACGGACCCCTCGGTCCGCCCCAACTCCGGCCTGGCACCGCTGTGGCTGGCCCCCTACTACGCCTTCCGGATCGTTCCGGGCGACCTCGGCACCAAGGGCGGCCTGCTCACCGACGCCCGGGCGCGGGTGCTCCGCCCGGACGGCTCGGTGATCCCCGGGCTGTACGCGGCGGGCAACGCCAGCGCCGCCGTCATGGGCCGCAGTTATGCGGGCGCGGGCTCGACGATCGGACCCGCGATGACGTTCGGGTACATCGCGGCACGGGACATCGCGGCGCAGAGGTGAGTCGTCAACCGCTTCAGGTGCCTTCTCCAGCCTCTGATCGGGGAGGCGTCCGGCGCGTATAGGGCCTCGACCGCGTGCGCGATCGCGTTCACGCCGCACGCGCGTCGATCCCCGGCGGACGCCGTCGCACTGCCACGTCAACGTCGTACTCCGACGCTCCATGAAGCAGCCACCGGACCACGGCCGCCATGGCCGTCGTGGAGTTCGCCGCCGAGACCGGAATCGACAACACCCCGGCGCAGCCGGCCGTGTACCGGCTGGTCGCGGACTTCGCCCCCGTCGCCGACGAGAACCTGGACTTCTCCCTCGTACGCGTCGAGGCCGGGCCGGACGGTCGCCCGCCGGGAGCACGGTTCGGCTGGAACCGGCTCATCGGGGCGCAGGGAAAGCTGGTGATCGGCGAGTCCGTCAACATCGTGGGGCACCCGAGCGGGCGCCTCAAGGAGATCTCCATCCGCCGCAACGAACTGCAGGTACAGCTGGAGGACTTCTTGCAGTACCTGACGGACACCGAGCCGGGGAATTCCGGTTCTTCCGTGTTCAACGACCAGTGGGAAGTCGTGGCACTGCATCATGCCGGTGTTCCTCGCACGGATGCCCAGGGCAGGTTGCTGCGGCGCGACGGCACCCTCGTACAGCCGGGCGACCCGGACGACGCGGTGGACTGGGCCGCCAACGAAGGTGCCCGGGTCAGCCGCATCGTGGCGCACCTGCGCGCCTCGCTGGGCGGGACAGCACGGGAGCAGGTGCTCGACGACCTGGGTCTGCTCTCCGCCACCGCACCTACGGCGCTGTCCGCCACCGAAGCACTGACCGCGGGAACCACCGCGGCGGCTTCCCCGCGGCGCGGGCTCCGGGGTCGTACAGGAGCGTTCGCGGGGCGCGGCACCCTGCTGTTCCTGCACGGGCGGGGCCAGGAGAAGGCGGACCCGGAGCGGATGCGTCGGTCCTGGACGGCGGGGCTCAACCGGGGGCTCACCCTCGCGGGTCTGCCGACGGTGGATCCGGTCGACGTATGTTTCCCGTTCTACGGCAACCGCATGGCTGGTACGGCGGGCCGCGAGGCACTGCTCGGTGACGCGTCGGTGCCAGGGTTCGCCTCGGCCGCGCCGCCCGTCGATCCCACGGCCCGGGTGCTCTACGAGCGGATGGTCCGGGAGGCCGCGGTCAAGGCGGGTATGCCTGAGGAACTGCTCACGGCGGATGAGGGTTTCAGCCTGCCGGGCCGTGCGTCCGGGGCGCTGCGGCGCTCGTTGGACTGGCTGGCCGCACGCACGGATCTGGATGCCTTCTTCGTGTCGGCCGTTCTGGGGGACGTGGCCCGCTATCTCGACAACCGGGCGGTCCGGCAGGCGGTGCTCGACGCCGTGTGCGAGAGCGTGCCCGACTCGGGCGGGCTGACCATCGTCGCGCACAGTCTGGGAAGTGTCGTGGCCATGGATCTGCTGACGCAGTTGGGCAGTGCACTCGATGTTCGGCTTCTCGTCACGGCCGGCAGTCCGCTCGGTCTCGACACCGTGTACGAACGGCTGCTCGCCCCGCAACTGCGTCGCCCTCGTCAGCTGTTCCAGACGCCCTGCCGGGCCGCGGCCTTGGCGTAGTCGGCGAACTCCGCTCGCTGTTCCTCCGCGTGAGGCTCGGACGAGGACCTGACGTCCGGGCAGACGATGCGTTCGGGGATGGGCAGGCTCAGCGGCCCGCCCGCCGTCCTCCGCCTCGAATCCCACCTGCCGATGAAGACGATCAGGGCCGGCCCCTGACCTGCTTGGCCAGGGAGCCGGCGTCGGCCTTGACGACGTACACCTCCCACCCTGGTCGAGGGCCTGATCGAGGAGATCGCCCCGGAGAAGACGGCAAGAGCGGCGGCAAGACCGACCACCCTGTCCGCCCTGTCCGCCCGTCAGGAGTGGGTGACCTTGATGGCGGAGATGCGGACCTCGCCGTGGTTCCCCTTGTCGCACGGGTCGGAGTTGTCGCAGTTGGCCTGGGTGTAGGCGCCTGCCTTGAAGTAGTTGGTGTCTCCGTCGTGCTCGATCGTGGTCTCCAGCTCGCCGTTGTAGTACACGTCGATTTTCCCGTCCTTCGCCACGAACTTGGCCTCGAACTCGGTGCCCGGTTCGTAGTCGTCGGTGACGAGGTGGTGGTGGCGGTCGTCGCCCTCGGTCACGTAGAGCTTGCTGCCTTCGAGACGGAAGACCGTGACGTCGTCGTCCCCGCCGTGGACCTGGGCGCCGACGAGGTGCGGCTTCTCCTCGGGCAGTTCCATGAACGCCTCGGTGACCACAAGCGTGTGCGTGCCGTCCGTGGTGGACCACTCGGCCTCGTCCTCGCCGCCGTTCGTCATCTCCCGCAGCTCGGCGCGCGGGTAGCTGGAGCCTCCGGTCGTCACACCGTTGACGGCGGCCCGGAACCTGACCGCGTCACAGGCGGCGTCGGACCGGAACCAGGGATCTGTGGAGAAGGTCGCCAGCTCGGGCTGGGTGATCTCGGTGGGGTCCTCGTCCTCGCCGGTGGGCAGGGTCAGCTTCCAGTTCGTCAGGTCGAGGACCTCCGACGGGTACGCGCACCGGGCGGCCGCCGGCTTGTACGAGGGCGGGGTGTCGGCCTGCGCGGACAGCGTGAGCGCTGCGGTCGAGACTGCCGCGGTGATGCCCGCCAGTACGAGGGTCCGGGTGCTGGGCATGGAGGGTTCCTCACGGTCGGGGAGTTCGGTTCGGGCCGACGCGCACCCTAAGCCGTCGTGCTCGGGACCGGTCCCCGAGACCCTGACTGCCAGAGACTGTCAGACCGTCAACTTGCTTCAGGGCCTGAATGATTCGGGCCGTACAAGGCCCGTCTGGTAAGCGATGACGACGAGTTGGGCGCGGTCGCGGGCGCCGAGTTTGGTCAGGGCGCGCTGGATGTGGGAACGGACGGTCAGCACGCTCAGGACGAGTTTCTCCGCGATCTCGTCGTTGGACTTGCCTTCGGCGGCGAGGGCGGTGACCTCCCGCTCGCGCGGGGTGAGGTCGTTCAGGCGTTCCGCGGGTGCCAGAAGGGCGCCGGGTGCGGGTGCGGTGAGGAAGCGGGTGATGAGCGCGCGGGTGGCGCCGGGTGAGAAGAGGGCTTCGCCGGAGGCCACGGTGCGGATGGCGGCGAGGAGGGTGTCGGTGGTGACGTACTTGCCGAGGAAGCCGCTGGCGCCGACGCGCAGTGCCTTGGCGACGTACTCGTCGGTCTCGAACATGGTGAGGATCAGGACCCGCGTGGCCGCCAGTTCGGAGTCGTCGCAGATGTGGTGGCGGTGGCGGCCAGGCCGTCCGTGCCGGGCATGCGGATGTCCATGAGGACGACGTCGGGGCGGTGGGTGCGGGCGAGGTCCACCGCTTCCCGGCCGTTGGTGGCCTCGCCGACCACCTCCATGTCGTCGCAGGAGTCGATCAGGAGCCGGAACGTGCCCCGCAGCACGCGACGTAGGGCCCTTTCGGGGGCGGGAAGACGGATGACGGGGGGCCGTCGTCGTCGCCTCGGCCGATACCGACGGCGGCGAGGAGCCCGGCGCACGAGATGGCTGCCGCCAGGCTGAGCGGGTACGAGTTCTCATCCGAGGGTGCCTCCCGGCGCGGGCGATGACCGGGTGACGCCTCGACCACCGGCGCGGCACATCCGGTCTCGGATCCAGCGCCTCAGACTCCCCGTGCGGGGCCACGCCTGTCGTCGTGCCTGTGGCGGCAGGGGCCTGCTGAAGTCGCCGTACACGCGATGCGGTCCATACGCCGTAGGAACGACACGGCGGTGGCCCGATGGCCTGCGGCCTCCACAGGGGCGCGGAACCGTCGGCCTCCGTGACCGGGCCGCCCGCACTGTTCGCTTCTATCGTGGAAGCACACTGAACGGTCGGCGCCGAGGCGGGCAGCTCATGAGGGAACCGCAGATCGACTACGCGGCGGTCTTCCGGGCCCTTCCCGGCATGGTGGCGCTGCTCACCCCGGACCTTGTGTACGCCGACGCCAACGACGACTTCCTGCGACTGTCCGGGCGCACCCGTGAGCAGCTGCTGGGCCGCTATATCTTCGACGTCTTTCCCGACAACCCCAACGACCCGGCCGCGACCGGCATGCGTGACGTCAAGGCGTCGATGCTGCGAGCGGTGGCCACCGGCGAGCGCGACACCATGGCGCTGCAACGCTACGACGTCGAGGATCCCCAGCGGCCCGGCCACTGGCAGGAGCGGTACTGGAGCCCGGTCAACGCGCCCGTCCTCGACTCCGGCGGGCAGGTCGTGCTGATCGTGCACCGGGTGGAGGAGGTCACCGAACTCATCCGCGCCCGCGGAGGCGCGGGCGACGACAGCCGGGCCCGTGTGCTGGAGGCCGAGCTCTACACCCGCGCCCGTGAACTGCAGGAAGTCAACGAACGCCTGCGCCAGGCCCACGCCCGCGAACGCGAGGTCGCGCTGGCCCTGCAGGCGGCGATGCTGCCCGCGCCCAGCCCGCTCCCGCACCACCGGGCGGCCGTGCGCTACCGGCCCGCCATCGGCGCCCTGAACGTGTGCGGCGACTGGTACGACCTGGTCGAGCTGCCCGGCGACAGCCTCGCGGTCGCCGTCGGCGACGTCGTCGGCCACGGCCTCGCGGCCGCCTGCGTCATGGGACAGCTGCGCAGCGCGCTGAGCGCGGCCACCCGCGTGGCCAACGGCCCGGCCCAGGCCCTGAAGGCCCTCGGCCTGTACGCCCGCTTCGTCGAAGGCGCCGAATCGACCACCGTCGTGACGACGTTCATCGACTGGAACAGCCACACCATCACCTACAGCTGCGCCGGCCACCCTCCGCCCGCCCTGCTCCACCCCGACGGCACCGTGACCTTCCTCGACCAGGCCACCGACCCGCCGCTCGACGCCCGCTCCGAAGCCGTTCCCCGCCCTGAGGCACGCGCGCCCTTCTTCGACGGCGCCACCCTGGCCCTGTACACCGACGGCCTGGTCGAACGCCGCCACGAGGACATCGACACCGGCCTGGCCCGCCTCGCCGACTCCCTCACCCGCCACCGCCAGGCCGACCCCGAGTCCCTGGCCGACGCCATCCTGAAGGACCTGCTCCCGGCCACGGGCGCCACAGACGACACGGCCCTGGTCGTCATCCGCCTCTAGAAGCCGCTCCAGAGGCGGATGGTGCTCAGGCAGCGTCGGCTGTGTCGGCAGCCTCCTCCGTGCCCGGCAGCCACAGGTCCGGGCCGAAGACCTCGTAGCGGATGTTGCGGGCGGGGATTCCAGCCCGTAGAAGCTGCGTGCGTACGGTGCGCATGAACGGCAGCGGGCCGCACAGATAGACCGTGGCGTCGGCCGGGATGTCGACCCCGGCGAGGTCCATGAGGCCGAAACGGTCACCGGGGGCCGTGTTGCCGGGGCCGGGCTGCTCGTACCAGAAGCGGGTGCCGGCCCGCGGCAGTCGCGCGGCCAGCGACCGCGTCTGAGCACGCAGGGCGTGCTCGGCCGGGGAGCGGTCGGCGTGCAGGACCAGTACGGGCCGGTCGGAGCCGGTCGCCGCGAGCCGGTCGAGCATGCCCACCATCGGGGTGCATCCGATGCCCGCGGAGACCAGGACCACCGGGGTGTCGTCCTCGTCGAGCACCACGTCGCCGAACGGTGCGGAGAGGGTGAGTTCGTCGCCGGGCCGTATCCGCTGGTGCAGGAGCGTGGAGACCTCGCCGTCCGGGGAGCCGTCGTCGCCCGCGACCCGCTTGACGGTGATACGGCGCAGGTCGCCGCCCGGGTCGGAGGACAGGCTGTACTGGCGCAGCTGGCGCACTCCGTCCGGCATGCGCACCCGGACGCTGACGTACTGGCCCGCGCGGGCCCGGGGAGCCGGCTCGCCGTCGGCGGGGCGGAGCAGGAAGGAGGCCACGTCCGCCGTCTCCTCGTGGCGTTCGACGACCGTCCACTGCCGCCAGATCTCTCCCGGCCGTACGCCCGCCTCCTGGTACAGCAGCGCCTCACGGGCGATGAGGGCACCGGCCATCAGCCAGTAGACCTCGTCCCAGGCGGCGGCCACCTCGGGGGTGACCGCGTCGCCCAGCACCTCGGCGATAGCGCCGAACAGGTACTTGTGCACGATCACGTACTGGTCCTCGGTGACCCCGACCGCGGTGTGCTTGTGGGCGATCCGCGCCAGCAGCGCGTCCGGCCGGGCCTCGGGATCGGCGAGCAGCGCGGTCGCGAAGCCCGCGATGGAACCGGCCAGGGCGCGGCGCTGGGCCCCGCTGGCCTGGTTGCCCCGGTTGAACATGCCGTCGAGCAGTTCGGGCCGGTCGCGGAACATCGCGCCATAGAAGCGGGTGGTGATCTCATCGAGCGACTCGGCCACCACGGGAAGGGTGGCCCGTATGACAGCGGCGGACTCTGCGGACAGCATGAAGCCTCCCAGCAACGGGACAGGGGGAACGAGGGGGTAGCGAAGCTGAGATGAACTCGGCTGCGATATTGCGGACTTGGCGTCGCTGATCCTGTATAGCAAGCGGAGAGGGCCGTTTCGCCGGGTAACGGGGCCCGGCGCCCCAAGCGGGGACCTCCGGCCCCAGGAGAGAGGGCCTCCGGCCCAAAGGCCCGGCCCAGATCAGGGCCGACCGGCCCTAGACGGGTTGCCTCCGGCGGTTGGGCGGGCGCGCCTACCGGGAGGGTGGGTTCGGTTCGTGGGCGAGTGCGGGTCCGTTGTGGCTTGTCGCGCAGTTCCCCGCGCCCCTGCGGCGGCGCCCGCAAGGGGGCGCCGCCGCAGGGGCGCGAGTGTTGCCCAAGCCGTGTGCCGGGCGCACGCTGTTCCTATGGCTGGTGGTGAGGGCCCTACGCTCATCGGCTCCGTGCAGCGGGCGCTGCGGCTGTTGGAGGCGGTGAGTGCGCGTGCGAACGGGGCGCCGGCGAAGCAGTTGGCGCGGGAGACGGAGCTGCCGCTGGCCACCGCGTACCACCTGCTGCGGACTCTGGTCCACGACGGATACGTGCGGAAGCTGGACGACGGCGGCTTCATCCTGGGCGACAAGCTGCAGACGCTGCACACCGCGGGCCGCGGGCAGGCGCTGCTCAGCCGGGTCCGTCCGACCCTCGCGGCGCTGCGGGACGAGTTCTCGACCGCCGCCTACCTCACCTTCTACGAGGACGGCGAGATCCGGGTCGCCGAGATCGTCGACGGTCCCCGGGCGCCCCGGGTCGATCTCTGGGTGGGCTTCGAGGACGCCGGACACGCCACCGCGCTGGGCAAGTCCGTGCTGCGGGAACTGGACGACGAGTCCCGCAAGGAGTACCTGTCCCGGCACACCCTGTCCGACCTCACGCCCCGTACCATCACCAGCCCTCCGGAACTGCTCCGGCGCGTCGACTCCTCGCCCGTGGCCCCGGCCGTCACGGACCTGGAGGAGTACACACTCGGCACGGTCTGTGTCGCGGTGCCGGTCTACAGCGGGAACACGCTCGGCTCACTCGGCGTCTCGCTGCCGAAGAACCGGCTGTCCCGGCTCGAGGAGATCCGGGCGCGGCTGATCCCGACCGCGAGCCGTGTGACCAGGAGTCTTTCGCTCACCAAGTGACCGGGGAGACCGGGGTCCTGTGCTCACCATCTGAAATCGCGCTCCTTGCGGCGCCCCCCACCCAGGCCGTTTCCTGGATCAAACAGACATTTCAGGGGGTACACCCCGCGACAGGTGAGGACTGCGGACACCATATGACTCAGGCCCGACACCACGGTGGCGACCACTACCACTGGCCGATACGGCCGTTCAGTAACCGAGTGGCCAGTCCCGGGGCGAAGGCCCGGCTACGCGCCACCGTGCACGTGGCCGCGAGTACGGCCGTACTGCCCGTGCTGGTCGTCTCCGTCATCGTGCTCGTCGGTCTCCTCGGCGGTTCGGGAATGATCTGGCTGCCGCTGCTGGCCGCCGGGCCGGCGCTGGCCGCCACCACCAGCGGGCCGTGCGGGGTCCTGGGGGTCGGTCTCCTCGCCGTGGTGCTGGGCACCGCACTCGGCATCCGTGACGGTGTGCCGTGGCATGAGCTGGTCGTCGTGCTGTCCGCCCTGGCGGCCGTCACCTTGGCGAGCGCCCTGGCCAGCGCGCTGCGCGGGCGCCGGGAGAAGGTGCTCGCCGCCGTGCGCTCGGTGGCGGAGGCCGCCCAGCATGCGCTGCTCAAGCCCATACCGTCGACGGTCGGCCCGTTCCAGACGGCCGTCCGCTACAGCGCCGCGGCGGCGGAGGCCCGTATCGGCGGCGACCTCTACGCGCTGGTGCCGACGCCGTACGGGGTGCGCCTGATCGTCGGCGATGTGCGAGGCAAGGGCCTGCCGGCCGTGGGAACCGCCTCCCTCGTGGTCGGCATCTTCCGCGAGGCCGCCTACGACGAACCCGATCTCCTCGCCGTCGTCGACAGGATCGAGCGGAGCCTGGCGCGCAACCTGGGCTCCGACGACTTCGTCACCGTCGTCGTCGCCGGTTACCCCCGCGAAGGCCGCCTGGAGGTGGTCAACTGCGGCCACGCACCTCCGCTGCTGGTACGCGACGGCGACGTGGCCCCGGTCGACCCCACGCACCCGACCCCGCCCCTGGGCCTGCGAGCCCTCACCGGTGAGGCCCCCGGCCTCCAGGTCCTGCCCTTCACGGACGGAGACCAACTGCTGCTCTACACAGACGGCGTCACAGAGGCCCGGGACCACAACCGCGACTTCTACCCCCTGGCCAAAGGCCTGGAACGGCACCTGACCGACAACCCGGCCCGCACCCTCACAGCCCTCCACGACGAACTGCTCACCCACGTGGGCGGCGACCTGCACGACGACGCGGCCTTGCTGCTGCTCCGCAAGCCGACGGCTGCCGAGACGACAACGGTTCCCGAGTCGGCAGCGCACACCCCGGGCAGCTCGCGCTCCGTCCCGCCCCACGCCCGGTCCTCCGCCGAGGGCACGGGTCGCGGCACCGACCCTGCTACGGCATAACCACAGCCGAAACGTCCGCCTCAGCCGTCGCCCCACCGGCGCCGCCGGCAACGCAAGCACGCCCGAAGTCTGCCGCGTCCCATGATGTCGTCTCAGCTCTCGAAGTCTCGGCGCTCGAAGCGGTAACCCATGCCGGGTTCGGTGATGAGATAGCGGGGATGGGCGGGATCGGCCTCCAACTTCCGCCGGAGCTGGGCCATGTAGACGCGCAGGTAGTTGGTCTTGTTGCTCTGCGAGGCGCCCCACACCTCCTGAAGCAGCTGCTTCTGCGTGATGAGGCGGCCAGAATTGCTGACCAGGATCTCCAGCAGATGCCACTCCGTGGGCGTCAGACGTACGTCACGTCCGGCGCGCGTCGCCTTCTTGGCGACCAGGTCGAGGGTGAAGTCCTCCGTGGTCACCTCGACGGTCTCGGGCGCCACGGCCTCCGTACGGCGGACGGCGGCCCGCAGCCGGGCCAGCAGTTCACCCATGCTGAACGGCTTGGTCATGTAGTCATCGGCGCCCGCGTCCAGAGCGGCCACCTTCTCGTCGGAGGCCCGGCGCGCGGACAGCACCAGGATGGGTACGCGGGTCCAGCCGCGCAGGGCCTTGATGACGTCCACCCCGTCCATGTCCGGCAGCCCCAGGTCGAGTACGACCACGTCGGGCCGGCGCGTGACGGCGAGCCTGAGGGCGGTGGCGCCGTCGGGGGCCGGGTCGACGCCGTACCGGCGGACCTGCATGTTGATCACGAGGGCCCGCACGAGCTGTGGGTCGTCCTCGACCACCAGTACCCGCGTCATCGGCGTGCGCCCTTCCTTTCGTATCGGGGGCTTTCCTGTCGGGCGTCAGCCCTTCGCCACGAGTTCCTTGAGCGCGATGTTGAGTTCCAGGACGTTGACGCGGAACTCGCCCATGAAGCCGAGGATGCGGCCTTCGGTGTGCTCATCCACCAGCTTCTGGACCTGGGCGGCGGACAGCCCGTTCCGCTCGGCAACACGGTGGACCTGAAGGTCCGCGTACGCCGGGGAGATGTCCGGGTCGAGGCCCGAGCCGGAGGAGGTGACCGCGTCGGCGGGAACCCGGGAGGGCCGCACCTTGTAGTCCGCCGTCGAGTTGTCCTTGACGACCTTGGCCTTGGCCTCCCGGACCCACTTGATGAGTTCGGGGTTGTCACCGGCGCGGTTGGTCGCGCCGGACAGGATCAGCTTGTACTGCGTGTTGACGCTGTTGGTGCCGAGCCCGTTGGCAGGCCGGGGCTGGAAGTAGTCGAGGCTGTAACCCTGCTGGCCGATGAGCGAGGAGCCGACGACCTTGCCGTCCGCCTTGATCTCCGAGCCGTTCGCCTTGTCGTTGAACAGCGCCTGGGCGACACCGGTGACGGCCAGCGGGTACAGCACACCGCACACCAGCGTCAGTACGAGCAGCGCCCGCAGCCCCGCCCCCAGCAACCGGGCCGTGTTCGTAACCGAGTTGTTCATAGCCGATCAGCACGCCTTCAGTAGTTACAGCCCGGGGATGAGGGAGATGAGCAGGTCGATGATCTTGATGCCTATGAAGGGGGCGATCAGCCCGCCGAGGCCGTAGATCCCGAGATTGCGTCGGAGCATCTTGTCCGCGCTCATCGGCCGGTACTGCACCCCGCGCAGGGCGAGCGGTACGAGCGCGATGATGATCAGCGCGTTGAAGACGACCGCGGAGAGGATCGCGGAGTCCGGCGAGGACAACTGCATGATGTTGAGCGTGTTCAGGCCCGGATAGACCGCCGCGAACAGCGCGGGGATGATCGCGAAGTACTTCGCCACATCGTTGGCGATCGAGAACGTCGTCAACGCGCCCCGGGTGATGAGGAGTTGCTTGCCGATCTCGACGATCTCGATGAGCTTGGTCGGGTTGGAGTCGAGGTCGACCATGTTGCCGGCCTCCTTGGCGGCCGACGTGCCCGTGTTCATCGCGACGCCGACGTCCGCCTGTGCGAGGGCGGGCGCGTCGTTCGTGCCGTCACCCGTCATGGCGACGAGCTTGCCGCCGGCCTGCTCGCGCTTGATCAGCGCCATCTTGTCCTCGGGAGTGGCCTCCGCGAGGAAGTCGTCGACGCCCGCCTCGTCCGCGATCGCCTTGGCGGTCAGCGGGTTGTCGCCCGTGATCATGACGGTCTTGATGCCCATACGGCGCAGTTCCTCGAACCGCTCCCGCATGCCCTCCTTGACCACGTCCTTGAGGTGGATCACGCCCAGCACCCGTGCCCCGTCCGCGTCCTGGACGGCCACGAGCAGCGGCGTACCGCCCGTTTCGGAGATACGGTCGGCGAGCGTGTCGGCGTCGTCCGCGACGGTTGCGCCCTGCTCCCGGACCCAGGCCATGACCGAACCGGCCGCGCCCTTGCGGACCTTGCGCCCGTCCACGTCCACACCGGACATCCGGGTCTGCGCGGTGAAGGCGATCCACTCCGCCTGCGTCAACTCGCCCTGGTGCCGCTCCCGCAGCCCGTACTTCTCCTTCGCCAGTACGACGATGGAGCGGCCCTCGGGCGTCTCGTCGGCCAGCGAGGAGAGCTGGGCGGCGTCCGCGACCTGGGCCTCGGTGGTGCCGCTCACCGGCAGGAACTCGGCGGCCTGCCGGTTGCCGAGCGTGATGGTGCCGGTCTTGTCGAGGAGGAGGGTCGACACATCGCCCGCCGCCTCGACTGCCCTTCCTGACATGGCGAGTACGTTGCGCTGGACCAGCCGGTCCATGCCCGCGATACCGATGGCGGAGAGCAGCGCGCCGATCGTGGTGGGGATCAGGCACACCAGGAGGGCCACCAGCACGACCATCGTGAGGTGCGTGCCCGCGTAGTCCGCGAACGGCGGCAGCGTGGCCACCGCAAGCAGGAAGATGATCGTCAGCGAGGCGAGCAGGATGTTCAGCGCGATCTCGTTGGGCGTCTTCTGCCGGGCCGCGCCCTCGACGAGGTTGATCATGCGGTCGATGAAGGTCTCGCCCGGCTTCGTCGTGATCTTGATGACGATGCGGTCGGAGAGGACCTTCGTACCCCCGGTGACGGCGCTGCGGTCGCCGCCGGACTCACGGATGACCGGCGCCGACTCCCCCGTGATCGCCGACTCGTCGACGCTCGCGACACCCTCGACGACATCACCGTCACCGGGGATGACATCGCCCGCCCCGCAGACCACCAGGTCGCCGATACACAGTTCCGTGCCGGGCACCTGCTCCTCACGGCCGCCCACGAGCCGCCGGGCGACGGTGCCGGTCTTGGCCTTGCGCAGGGTGTCCGCCTGCGCCTTGCCGCGGCCCTCGGCCACCGCCTCCGCCAGGTTGGCGAAGATCACGGTAAGCCAGAGCCAGGCGCTGATCGTCCAGCCGAACCAGTCGCCCGGGTCCTTGAAGGAGAACACGGTCGTCAGTACGGAACCGACCAAGACCACGAACATCACAGGGGACTTGACCATCACCCGCGGGTCGAGCTTGCGGCAGGCGTTCGGCAGCGACCTGACCAGCTGCTCGGGGTCGAACAGACCCGCGCCTACGCGCCCTTCCGAGGAACCCTTGTGCCCGGTCGGCACATCGCTGTGCGGCGCGCGGGTCGGAGTGACAGTGGACATCGAGTCCTCTTTTTCGGCGTCTCGCTGCTTCAGCTTCTTCTGCTTCGTGATGTCAGCGGTCATGTCGCCAGCCCTTCGGCGAGCGGGCCCAGCGCAAGTGCCGGGAAGTAGGTCAGACCGGTGATGATCAGGATCGCGCCCACCAAAAGCCCGGTGAACAGCGGCTTTTCGGTCCGCAGGGTGCCCGCGGTGGCCGGCACCGGCGTCTGCTCGGCGAGCGAGCCCGCCAGCGCCAGGACGAACACCATCGGCAGGAAGCGGCCCAGCAGCATCGCGAGCCCGATCGTGGTGTTGAACCACTGCGTGTCCGCGTTCAGACCGGCGAAGGCCGAGCCGTTGTTGTTGGCGCCGGACGTGTAGGCGTACAGGATCTCGGAGAATCCGTGCGCGCCGCTGTTGGTCATCGAGTTGGCCGGGGTGGGCAGCGCCATCGCGAAGGCGGTGAAGACGAGCACCAGCGCCGGGGTGATGAGGATGTAGCAGGCCGCCAGCTTGATCTGGCGGGTGCCGATCTTCTTGCCGAGGTATTCGGGCGTACGGCCCACCATGAGCCCCGCGATGAACACCGCGATGATCGCCATGATCAGCATGCCGTAGAGACCGGAGCCGACACCGCCGGGCGCGATCTCGCCGAGCTGCATGCCCAGCAGGTTCAGGCCGCCGCCCAGGCCGGTGTTGGACGAGTGGAAGGAGTCCACCGCGCCCGTGGAGGTCAGCGTCGTGGAGATCGAGAAGATCGACGAGGCGCCGATACCGAAGCGCTGCTCCTTGCCCTCCATGGCACCGCCGGCGATCTCGAACGCCGTGCCGTGGTGGGCGAATTCGGTCCACCACATCAGGCAGATGAAGCCGATCCAGATGGTGGCCATCGTGGCGAGGATCGCGTACCCCTGCCGCAGCGAGCCGACCATGCGGCCGAAGGTCCGCGTCAGCGAGAACGGGATCAGCAGGAGCAGGAAGATCTCGAAGAGGTTCGAGAAGGGGCCGGGGTTCTCGAAGGGGTGGGCGGAGTTGGCGTTGAAGTAGCCGCCGCCGTTGGTGCCGATCTCCTTGACGGCTTCCTGGGAGGCGACCGCGCCACCGTTCCACTGTTGGCTGCCCCCCATGAACTGTCCGACTTCATGAATGCCGGAGAAGTTCTGGATGGCACCACACGCGACGAGCACGATGGCGGCGACCACGGAGAGCGGCAGCAGAATACGTACGACGCCACGCACCATGTCGGCCCAGAAGTTGCCGAGTTCACCGGTACGGGACCGCGCGAAGCCTCGTACGAGCGCCACCGCCACCGCGATGCCGACGGCCGAGGAGACGAAGTTCTGCACGGCCAGACCGCCGGTCTGCACGACGTGGCCCATGGCCTGCTCGCCGGAGTACGACTGCCAGTTGGTGTTCGACACGAACGACGCGGCGGTGCTGAACGCCTGGTCCGGGTCGATCGAGGCGAAGCCGAGCGAGCCGGGCAGACTGCCCTGGACGCGCTGCAGGACGTACAGGAAGAGCACGCTCACCGCGGAGAAGGCCAGCACGCCGCGCAGGTACGCGAGCCAGCGCATCTCGGTGTTCGGGTTGGCGCCGATGCCCCGGTAGATCCACTTCTCGACGCGCAGGTGCTTGTCGGAGGAGTAGACCCGGGCCATGTGGTCGCCGAGGGGTCGGTAGGCCAGCGCCAGCGCCGCGATGAGCGCGAGCAGCTGGAGCACACCGGCAAGTTCGGGGCTCATGTCGGGCGTCAGAACCTCTCCGGGAAGATCAGCGCGAGGACGAGATAGCCCAGCAGGGCGACGGCCACGACCAGGCCGACGCCCCAACCGATGAATACAGCCTCGGCGGTCACAGCTTCGCCACTCCCTTGGCGATGAGCGCCACCAACGCGAACACCGCGATCGTGGTGACGACGAAAGCCACGTCGGCCATCGGAGCTCCTGGATGAGGTACGGAATGCGGGGATGAACATGACGCTTCGAGGAAACCCCCGCTCCGACCGGATCCGGCCGCCGTTGACGGGTCCCATACGCCGACGCATACGCCTTTGACGCTTCTCTTACGGCTGAGCACGCGGCAAGGCGAGCCCGAACGCCCGCGTGGGAGCGCTTCCATAAAAGACGTGTCCATGTCACGATGCCCCGGGGGCTCCTTCGTGAGAGGGGCAAGTCGTGAGGATTCCGCGTACGCGTGTGCTCGTGAGCGGCCTGATCCTTGGGTTGTTGGGTGTCTTCGGCGCCGCCGTCCCGTCGGCGGGGGCGGTCATTGCGGACACCCGGACCGGCCGTTCGGAGGCTTCCGCCGAAGCCGCCCCCACCGCCGCCCTCACCGAGATCACCAACTTCGGCACCAACCCCAGCAACCTCCAGATGTACCTGTACGTCCCGGACAACGTCGCCCCCAACCCGGCGGTTCTGGTAGCCGTGCACTACTGCACGGGCTCCGGTCCGGCGATGTACTCCGGCACCGAGTACGCCCAGTTGGCCGACCGTCACGGCTTCGTCGTGATCTACCCGTCCGTCACCCGCACCAGCAAGTGCTTCGACGTCTCCTCGCCCCAGGCGCTGCGCCGGGACGGCGGCAGCGACCCGGTCGGCATCAAGTCCATGGTCGACTGGGTCACCCGCACCTACGCCGCGGACACCGACCGGATCTTCGCCACCGGCATCTCCTCCGGCGCGATGATGACGAACGTCCTGCTCGGCGACTACCCGGACGTGTTCGCGGCGGGCGCCGCGTTCGCGGGCGTGCCGTTCGCCTGTTTCGCCACCACCAACGGGTCCGAGTGGAACAGCGACTGCTCAGGCGGCAACCTCATCCGCACTCCGCAGGCGTGGGGCGACCTGGTCCGCGGCGCCCATCCGGGCTACAACGGGCCCCGTCCGCGTATGCAGCTCTGGCACGGCACCGAGGACGACGTCCTGCGCTACCCCAACTTCGGGGAGGAGATCAAGCAGTGGACGAACGTGCACGGGCTCGGCCAGACGCCGTCCCACACCGACTCTCCACAGGCGGGCTGGACCCGTACCCGCTACGGCTCCACCGGTGACCAGGCCCAGGTCGAGGCCATCAGTCTCCAGGGCGTCGGCCACAACCTGTACACGTGGGGCATGGGGAGCCGCGTGATCACGTTCTTCGGCCTGGACGGCTGAGCCCCGCGCGGCTCCAGTGAAAGTGCCCGCCCCGGGCCGGGCTCAGGATCGGCCCTGGGCGGGAGCTCTCGGTGGCACGACCCTAGAGCCGGGAGCACACCCCCAACTTGCCGATACGCGTAAGGAACTTGTGGGCGCGCGCAGTGCGCGTCGGACGGGCTCGTTCGGGAACGCTACTGCCGCGTAGCGTCACTCGCCGTATCGGCGTTCGATCAGTGGGAGGCCCCCATGGGACAGCAGGGCTTATCGCAGGGCTCCATCGTCATCGATCCGGCCGGCCGTGACATTCACGGCGAGGCGGCGCGGATACGGGAGCGCGGGCCGGTGACGCGCGTCGAACTGCCCGACGGCGTTCAGGCCTGGGCGGTCAGCAATACGGAGCTGCTGAAGCGGCTGCTCACCGATCCCCGGGTGTCCAAGGACCCGCGGCAGCACTGGCCCGCGTGGATCAACGGGGAGATCTCCCCCGAGTGGCCGCTGTTCACCTGGGTCGCGGTGCAGAACATGTTCACGGCGTACGGCGGCGAGCACAAACGGCTGCGCACCCTCGTCTCCAAGGCGTTCACCGCACGCCGCACCGCCGCGCTGCAGCCTCGTGTCGAGGAGATCACCAAGGATCTGCTCGACCGTATGGACGAGGCGGGGCGCGGGGGTGAACCAGTGGATCTGCGCGAGGAGTTCTGCTATCCGCTGCCGATCCGCGTGATCAGCGAACTGTTCGGGCTGCCCGAGGAGAAGGGCACCGAGCTGCGGGCCATCGTGGACAGCATCTTCCACACCGCCGCCACTCCGGAGGAGGTGACCGACACCTACACCCGGCTGTACGCCGTCATGAGTGAACTCGTCGCCACCAAGCGGGAGTTCCCCGGCGACGACCTGACGTCCGGGCTGATCGCCGCCCGCGACGACGAGGGCGACACCCGGCTGAGCGAACAGGAACTGCTCGACACCCTGGTGCTGATGATCAGCGCCGGACACGAGACCACCGTCAACCTCATCGACAACGCCATCCACGCCCTGCTCACCCACCCGGAGCAGCTCGCGCTCGTCCGCGCGGGCACCGCCTCGTGGGACGACGTCATCGAGGAGACGTTGCGCGTCCAGGCACCGGTCGCCAGCCTGCCGCTGCGGTACGCCGTGGAGGAGCTGGCCCTCGGCGAACTCGGCGGCCCCGAGGGCATGGTGATCGGCAAGGGTGACGCGATTCTCGCCTCGTACGCCGCCGCCGGACGCGATCCCGGGAAGTACGGGAAGGACGCCGGCCGTTTCGACGTCACCCGCGTCGACAAGGAGCACCTCGCCTTCGGCCACGGTGTGCACTTCTGCCTGGGCGCTCCGCTGGGCCGGATGGAGGCCCGGATCGCGCTCCCGGCGCTCTTCGAACGGTTCCCGGACCTTCAACTCGCGATCGCCGACGACGAGTTGAGCCCGGTGGAGTCCTTCATCTCCAACGGGCACCGCTCTCTCCCCGCACGTCTCGACCCCGTACGCCGCGACGCCGGAGCCTGATCACTCCCCGCGCCACCAGGCCTTCAGCCGTGCCCAGCCACCCGTCGGGCGGGTGGGCACGGCGGACGCCGAAGGATCCTCCGGTGCATCGGTGAACGCCGGAGGCGGTGGCGCGTACGACGCGCTGCCACGGGACCCCACCACGTCAGCCGGCGGAAACCGCACCGGCAGCGAGGCCAGCGCCCGGTGGAACGGGCCCGGCCGCCATACGAGTTCGTCGACCGGCACCGCCAGCTCCACGTCGGGCAGCCGGTCGAGCAGCTTCTCGACCGCCACCGCCGCGATCAGCCGGGCCGGGCTCTGCGCGGGGCAGTTGTGCGGGCCCGCGCTCCACGCCAAGTGGGCGCGGTTTCCGGCACGTTGGTCGGTCGTCAGGGCCGGGTCCGTGTTCGCGGCGGCGAGTGAGACGACGAGCGGGTCGCCCGCCCGCAGCAGCCTGCCCTCGTACATGACGTCCCGGACCGGGTAGTGCACCGCGTAGTTGGCCATCGGCGGGTCGGTCCACAGGACCTCGTCGAGGGCGTCCTCCACGGGCAGGCTGCCGCCGCCCAGTTCGCCCGCGAACCGGTCGTCGGAGAGCAGCAGCCGCAGACCGTTCGCGATCAGGTTCTGCTGGGGCTCGGTACCGGCGCCCATGAGGACGACGAGTTCATGGACCATCTCCTCGTCGCTGAGACCGGCGGGATGGGCCAGCAGCCAGGACGTCATGTCCTGCGCCGGCTGTGCGCGCCTGAGCGCGACCAGGTCGAGGAGGGTCGCGGTGAGCAGTTCGTTGGCCTTCTCCGCGTCCACGCCGTCGAAGATCCCGGACATGCCCGCGACCAGGCGCTCGCCGAGGTCGGGCGGGCAGCCGAAGAGGCGGTTGAACACCAGCAGCGGGAGCACCTGGGCGTACTCGCCGAGGAGGTCCGCCTCGCCGCGCGGCGCGATCCGGTCGATGAGCGTGTCGGCGCTGCGCTCGACGTATCCGCGCAGCGTGTTCGGCTCGACGCGGGCCAGGCTGTCGGTGATCGCGCCGCGCAGCCGGCGGTGCTCCTCGCCGTCGGTGAACAGGGCGTTCGGCCGGTACATCATCATCGGCACGACCGGGCTGTCCATGGGCACGGTGCCCTCGGCGAGATCGCGCCAGCGGCGGGGGTCCTTGGAGAAGATCTCCGGGCTGCGCAGGACGTGCAGGGCGGCCTCGTAACCGGTGATGAGCGTGGCCCGGACGCCGGGGGCCAGCTCGACCGGGGCGGTGGGTCCGTGCTGACGCAGCTTGCGGTAGACGGCGGACGGATCGGCGGCGAAACCGGGCCCGTACATCGGCTCGTGGAAGGGGCAGCCCTTGGGTGGGACGGGGGCTTCGGAGGTCACGCATGCTCCAGTTCGCTGTCGCTGGTGTCGCTGGTGCGGTTCAGGAGGTGCTCGACGAGGGCGATGAGGGCCCGGGTGGAGGAGATCCGGTCGCGGGCGTCGCAGCGTACGAGGGGAGTCTCGGGGAGCAGGTCGAGCGCCTCGCGGATCTCGGCCAGGTCGTGCTCGGGGGCGTCGTCGAACTCGTTGAGGGCCACCGCGTACGGCAGGCCCAGTTCCTCCAGTACGCCCATGACGTCGAAGGACTGGCCCAGGCGCCGGGTGTCGGCGAGGACGAGCGCGCCGAGCGCGCCGCGCGTCATGTCCTGCCACAGCTGGGTGAAGCGCTGCTGGCCGGGGGTGCCGAAGAGGTAGAGCACCAGGCTGTCGTTGAGGGTGAGCCGGCCGAAGTCGAGGGCGACCGTGGTGGTCGTCTTGTCCTTCGTGCCCGCCAGGTCGTCGACGAGCGCGCCGGCCTGCGTCATCACCTCCTCCGTGCGCAGCGGCCGGATCTCGGACAGCGCGCCGACGAAGGTGGTCTTGCCGACCGCGAAGTGGCCGACGACGAGGAGCTTGGCGGCGGTCTGCACACTGCGCGGGAGATAGACGTTCTGGGACACGGCGCATACGTCGTCGGAGGCGGCGTCGTGTTCAGAGGCATCGTGTTCAGAGGCGGGCGCGGAGCCCATCGAGGACCTCCTGGAGGATGCGGGCCTCGGTCGGCCGAGCGGACGGGATGGGGGCGCGGGTGACGATGTGCCCGCTGTCCATGAGGTCGGCGATCAGCACCTTGGTGACGCTGACGGGCAGCTGCAGATGCCCGGCCACCTCGGCGACCGACAGCGCGCCGGGCCGGCACAGCTCCATCAGCGCCCGCTTCTCCGGGCTCAGTCCGGTCAGCGGCAGATCGTCGGCGGCGATCAGCAGGGTGACCAGGTCCAGGGTGTTGCGGGTGGGCTGGGAGCGGCCGTCCGTGACGACGTACGGCCGTACCAGCCGGTCTCCGGGGCGCCTGGCCGCTGTCATGCCGTGCTGCCGGTGTCCCACCGGGCCGGGCTGGTCAGCACCTGACCGAGCCGGTCGACCAGTTTGTGCATGCGGTACGAGACGGCCTCCATGTCCACCCGCTCGGTGGTGGACACCGCGAGGTAGGCGCCTTCTCCGGCGGCGACGAGGAAGACGTAACCGTGCGCGAACTCGATCAGGGTCTGCCGCCACGGAGTGTGCGGACTGCCGCAGAACTCGGCCGTGCTGCGGCTGATCGACTGGACGCCGGAGAGTCCCGCGGCGAGCCGCTCGGCGTCGTCCCTGCCGATGTCCGCGGAGTGCGCCCGCAGCATGCCGTCGGCCGAGAGCAGGATCGCGTGGCGCGCCTCGGGAACCTTCAGAACCTCATCGAGCATCCAGCCCAACTCGTTGTTCGTGGGCTCGATCATCGCTGGGTGTTCCCTTCGTCTTCGTGCGGGACGCCGGGCTGGCCCGGTACGTCGTCCTGGGCGGCGCGGCCGTGGCGGGTGCCGCGCGCGAATGCGCCGAGGCGGCGGGCGGTCTCCTCGGCCGAGCGGGCCTCGGCGTCGTCGAACGGGGCGGGCGCGGGCTGTTCCTCGGCGGGCGGCTGCTGCGGTTGCGGGGCCCGACGGCGGCGCTTGGGCAGTCCGCCGGCCGTGGTCGCCTCGGCCGACGTGGTCTCGCCGGTCGCCACGGGGGCCGGCTGGGCGTTCGTCCCGGCCGTCGCCGTCGTGTCCGCCGTTGTCTCGGCGGTTCGGCGTCGGCCCGTCGACCGCGCCGGCACGGGCTCCGGTGCTTCGGACACGGGCTCGTGCGTGGGGGTGGGTGCGGGCGCGGGTCCGGGTCCGGGCGTACGCGCCGGAGTACGGCGGTCCGGGGGAACGGTCACGGGCGGCAGCTCCTCCGCGGGGTCCCGGTGCGTGAGCAGGGCGGACGGCAGGAACAGCACGGTGCGTACGCCGCCGTACGGGGAGCGCGTGTCCGCGGAGACGCTGAACCCGTAGCGCGCGGCGAGCACGCCGATGACGGCGAAGCCGAACTGGGGCGGATCGTCGAGCCGGGTGACGTCCACCGAGTGACGGCCGGAGAGCAGTTCGGCGGCGCGTTCCGTCGCAGTGGCGTCCATCCCGACACCCGCGTCGTCGATCACCACGCAGGCGCCGTTGTGCACGGTCCGGACGTTGACCTCGACCGTGGTGTTGGGCTGCGAGTGGCGGGCTGCGTTGTCGAGCAGCTCGGCGACCGCGAGCACGACCGGCTCCACGGCCCTGCTCACCACCGCGATGTCCGCCTGGCCGTGGATCTGGATGCGCCGGTAGTCGCGGATACGGGACGTGGCGCCGCGTACGACGTCGATCAGCGCGGAGGTGGTGCGCTGCCGGCCGGGCCAGGATCCGCACAGTACGGCGATGGCCTGGGCCCGGCGGCCGAACTGGGCGTTGGCGTGGTCGATTTCGAGCAGGTCGTGCAGTACGTCGGGGCGGTCGTGCCGGTCCTGCATCTCGGAGATGGCGACCTGCTGCTCGTTCGCGAGGGCCTGGATGGAGCGCATCGACGACTTCAGCGCGGCCTTCGCGGACTGGTCGGCGCGGGCCTGTGCGTGCTCGACCGCGGTGGAGAACCGCTCCAGGACATGGTCGAGGGCCTTCGCGAAGCCGGTGCCGGACAGCCGTCCGTCGAGCAGGCCGAGACCGGGGACGGGGTGCAGGCCGGGCTGCTGGGGCGCGTCCTCGAGTGCCGGAAGGCGTACGGCGACGAGGTGGCGGACCTCGTCCTCGCGGGAGCGCAGGTCCTCCGACAGCTCGTCGTTGCGCCGGCGCAGCCGCGCGGTGATCCCGCGCTGGCGCACCAGCAGCACGGTGACGGCGAGCAGCCCGACGGCCACGCATCCGAACACCGCCTCCGGTACCAGTTCTTTCATGGATCCTCAGAAATCCTCAAAGGCGGGCGTGAGTTGGCGGAGCGCACGACGCTAGCCCAGCGGGGGCGCACACACTTTTCCGGGCGCGCAGGGAAGTTGCCCACAAGCGCACCCGATGTTCGACCCCTCGACCACACAAGCGGAACTCATGCACTAGATTCACTGCCTGTAACTGCCGTTGCCGACAAGCCAGTTGAAGGCAGGTGCCGACTGGCCGGCGGTCACGGCCGGGACACACTCTGTGGCGGAGGAGAGCATTGCCCGCGGGAAGCTACATCGTGGACTCACAGACCACCGGTGAGGTCGATCCGCGAGAGCGGACCGACTTCTGGAGCGAGCACATCATGTCGCTCCAGACCTCGATGGACTTCAGATACGCCGACCCCGACCCGGCGGCCTTCCGCGGCCGCTCCACCCGGCAGCGCACCGACGCCTACCAGCTCGTTCAGTGGCAGTGCGACCAGATCGAGTACAGCCGTACGCCGCGCCTGGTGCGCCAGGAGCCCGACCCGGACTACCGCTTCCTGCTGCCGCTGTCCGGGGAGGCGGTGCTGCGCCAGGGCGAGAAGGAGGCGCGGCTGACGCCGGGCATGGGCAGCCTGATGACCTTGGGCGAGCCCTTTCAGTTGCTGCACGACGCGTCCCTGCGGGGGATCATCTTCTCCATCCCCGCGCGGGAGATCGAGGGCCCGCTGAACCGGAAGTCGCCGCTGGCCACCGGCCTCGATCTGACCACGGGGCTCGGGCGCGTCGTCCACACCATGCTGCGGAGCCTGTCCGAGGAGCGCGACCACCTCACGGCGACGGAGTTCGACGCCGTCTCCGACCGCGTCGTCGAGCTGCTGTGCATGCTCACCGTCGACGACGACCGTCCGGACGCCTCGGGGCATCTGCCGGAGGTCGAGGCGATGGTCCGCCGCTACGTACGTGAGCACGCCGCCGATCCCGGACTGACCGGCACCTCCATGGCCCGAGCCCTCGGCTGGTCGTTACGCCAGATCCAGCTGGCCCTCCAGCGCGTCGGCACGACGCCCCGCGAACTCATACGCGAGGAACGCCTCCGCCTGGTCCGCGACCGCCTCCGCTGCCGCGAATGCGACCACCTGACGATCACGGACCTGGCGCATTCGTCGGGATTCTCGTCTGCGAGCGCGCTCAGTACGGCGTTCCGGCAGCGGTTCGGGGTGAGCCCTCGCGCGATGCGCTCCGCTCGCTGACGGTTGCCTCCGGCGGATGCGCGGCTGAGCGCGATCAAGCCGAGGCCCGCTTGCGGGGCGAGGTTTTCTTCGCCGCCTGCTTCTTGGTCGTGGACTCGGTCTTGGTCTTGTCTGCGGTGGACTTCTTGGCCGCTGTTTTCTTCCCCGCCGTCTTCTTGGCCGTGGAAGTCGACTTCTTGCCGGTGGCCTCCTTGGGCGCCGCGCGGGACGTCTTGCCGGCAGCCCTCTTGCGGGCGGGAACACGCTCGACCTCGCCCCCCTCTTCCTCCTCGCCGCGGGAGGCGCGGGCCTGGCGGACGCTGGACTCCAGGGCGGACATGAGGTCGATGACCTTGCCGCCGCGGTCGGCGGCGGGAGGGGCGGGGACCTTCTCGCCGGAGGCCTTCGCGGCGATGAGTTCCTCGACGGCCTCGCGATAGTCGTCGTGGAGGTCCTCGAGGTCGACCTCGCCGAGGGTGTCCATCAGGGCGTCCGCGAGGTCGAGTTCCTTGTCGCGGACGGTGACGCTCGCGTCCGGGGTCGCGGACTCGGGGGCGCGGACCTCGTCAGGCCACAGCAGGCCGTGCATGGCGATGACGTCCTCGACGACCCGTAGCATCCCGAGCCGCTCCCTCCCCCGCAGCGCGAACTTGGCGATGGCGACCCGCCCGCTCCGCTTCAGCGCCTCGCGCAGCAGGGTGTACGGCTTGGCGGCGGGAACTCCGTTCGCCATCAGGTAGTACGCGGCGTCCATCTGGAGCGGATCGATGCGCTCGGCCGGGATGAACCCCACGATGTCGATCGTCTTCGCGGTCGGCAGGGGCAGCTCGGCCAGATCGTCGTCGGTGATCGGGATGATCGTGCCGTCCGGCTCCTCGTACCCCTTGCCGATCTCGTCGGACGTGACCTCCCGTTCCTCCAGCTCGCACACCTTGCGGTAGCGGATACGGCCGCCGTCCTCGGTGTGGATCTGCCGGAAGGAGACCGAGTGGTGCTCCGTGGCGTTCACGAGCTTGATCGGGATGCTGACCAGGCCGAAAGAGATGGCGCCGTTCCAGATGGATCTCACGTTCGACACCTTTCAGGTGTTTTCTCCCGATTCCATGGGATTCTCATCGTATGACGCCGATCACGGAGGTGGAGGGGCGAAAGCTCGCGCTGAGCAACCTGGGGAAGGTCCTCTATCCGGAGACCGGTTTCACCAAGGGCGAGGTGCTGCACTACTACGCGACGGTGGCGGACCCGCTGCTCGCCCACCTCCGCGACCGCCCGCTCTCCTTCCTGCGCTACCCCGACGGGCCCGAAGGCCAGGTCTTCTTCGCCAAGAACGTTCCGCCGGGTACGCCCGAGTGGGTCAGCACGACGGAGGTTCCGCGGTCGGAGGGGGCGGCCCGTATGGTCCTGATCCAGGACCTCGCCTCGCTGATGTGGGCGGCGAACCTGGTCACGGAATTCCACACCCCCCAGTGGCGTGCGGACACCCCCCACCTCGCCGACCGTCTGGTCTTCGACCTGGACCCCGGCGCGCCCGCCACGATCGTCGAGTGCTGCCGGGTGGCGTTGTGGCTCCGGGACCGCCTGGCCGCGGACGGCTTGCAGGCCTACGCGAAGACCTCCGGCTCCAAAGGGCTGCATCTCCTCGCCGCGCTGGAGCCGACGCCGTCCTCCGAGGTCACGTCATACGCCAAGTCGCTGGCGATGGAGGCCGAGGCGGAGCTTCCCTCCCTGGTCACGCATCGCATGACCAGGAGCCTTCGGCCCACGAAAGTCTTCGTCGACTTCAGCCAGAACGCCGCCCGCAAGACCACGGCGACGCCCTACACCCTCCGGGCTCGTCCAGCCCCTACGGTCTCCATGCCGGTGACGTGGCCGGAGATCACGAGCTGCGGCCGCCCCGGCGACCTGACGTTCCACGCCCCGGACGTCGCCGCGCGCCTGCGCGCCCACGGCGACCTGTTGTCCCCGCTGTTCGACACGGCGCGGGCTGCGTCGCTTCCGTAGCGACCGGCGGGTGGGGCGCGGGGGTCTCTTCCCCAAGCCCGCCCCTTCCCGAAACTGGGGGCTGCGCCCCCAGGCCCCCCGCCAGGGGGTGGGAGTGACACTGCGTGTCGCGGCTGCGGGTGCGTTGTGGCTGGTCGCGCCCCGCGGCGGAGCCGCTGATGTCACAGCCCCGCGGCCCTGAAAAACCAAAGCCTGCGACCCCCCGCGCCCGGAGAAGGCACGCGCCCCGGGAAAGCCTGTACCCCCGACCACCCGCAGCTCTCCCACCGGCGGAAGGGGACGTGGGCCGGTGCGTCGTATGCCCGTCGCTCAGGTTCTGTCTCAGGCCACCCGCACCCTGTACCAGTACCGGGTCGTACGCCCGGCCTGCGACGGGCTGACGCACCGGCCCACGGCCCCGCACCCACCACCCACCCAAGGGGCGCGAGGAACTGCGCGACAAGCCACGACGGCGCCGCACCCGAAAACGAACCCACCCGCACAACCGCCGGAGGCACCCGCAGCCGGCACTCAGACCCGAACCCAAGTCCCCCGGTCCCGAGCCATCGCATGCAGCGCCTCGACATCCGCCGGCTTAAGCACACCCCCAGCACGAGCCAGCGCAGCGACATCGTCCGAAAGAACGCGGACCTCACGCAACGGCGTCACCACCGAGACGTGAGACGGTGCGAAAAGCGCCAGCACCGGATGCACCTCAGCCGTCAGCGCGTACGACGCCCGGTCCGCAGCAGACCGGACCCTCCGCAGCAACGGCGACGGCTCCCGACGCCCCACCCTCACCATGGGATCAGCGACCAGCACCCGCTGCTTACGGGCGTACAGCGAATGGACGGCGAAAAGCCCACCCGGCCCGATCACCAGGTGATGAAGACGGTCGCCACCAGGAAGCGGAATGGAATGCAGCGCATGCCACCCCGCTCCCTCCAGCTCATCAAGCGCCGCCCCCACCGTCAGCTCCGCCGCAAGCGCCCGCCGCCGAGGATCGGGCCGTAGCCGGTGCGGAGACGACGGATCACGGTCCAGGGCGATCTGGAGGGCCTCACCGGGGCGGTTGGGGGCAAGGTCGTCGTCCGGGTGCAGGGTGAGCCGGGCGAGCTCCGCGGGGGTCGGGACCGGCGGCGGCCCGACGGTCACAGGACCGGTCAGAAACGGGCCGAGCGCGTCGAGAACATCCTCGCGCCGGTCTTCGCTGAGCAGGTTGACCCGGCCGGCCTCCCTGTCGTACCAGGCGACGTTCCTGCCGTCGGTGAGACAGACGTACAGCCGTTCCTGACCGTGCCGCCAGGTCGGTACAACGCGCAGTCCGCTCATGCACCATCACCCCAGACCATGGGAACAGGCGGGGTACTCCAGGGGCAAGAACCCAGTTACCTTTGTCACGACGTGAGCGGGAGGCGCCGTTGCAGCCCAGTAGCAAGCGACCCGGTGCGCCGGCTCCGGACACCCCGTGGAGCGAGATCGTGCCCGGCCTGTGGATGGGCGGGCACGAGTACACGGGCCGGTCCGGCGGGCTGGAGTTCGCCGTCGTACGCGACGAGTTCGACCTGGTCCTGACGTTGCTCCGACTACCCGGTCACGGCCCCGACGACCACGTGGAACACCATGTGTGGCCGATCCCGGACGGCCCTCTGGACGGTACGCAGCTCGCCGGCGTCCTGCGGCTCGCGCGGACCGCGGGCGAAGGGCTGACACAGGGCCGCCGGGTCCTGGTCCGCTGCTACCACGGCTACAACCGCTCGGGTCTGGTCGTCGCCCACGCCCTGATCAGCGCGGGCCGCACCGCCGACGAGGCGATCCGCCTGATCCGTGGCCGCCGCTCCCGGTGGGCCCTGCACAACGATCTCTTCGTGGAGTACCTGGAAACCGGCCTCGACACGGTCCGGCTCCTCGAGGAACTGGCCGAGTGATCAGCTGAGTCACGGAGTGTGAACTCCAGCCACGTAGCGGAATGGGCTTCCGCCGGATCACTGACTGGGCTCCGTACTGGGAGGCTCAGAACCGGAACGCACCCCGATGGCGCAGCAGGAGAGGCGACCCCCAAGGTCGACTCCTAGCGTGGCGATCAGTCACTGGCAGTCATCCCTGCACACCCTTCAGGAGGCCCACTCATGTCCCTGCGTTCCGCTGTCACCCGCCTCGGTATAGCCACCGCCGCCGTCACTCTCGCGCTCGCCGCCCCCCCAGCCCCGCCCTCGCGAACGGCGACGACGACGGCAACGACTGGGGCGGCCAGCACAGCCGCCAGGACAACAACCAAGAGTTCACCGAGGGCCGTGTAACCGCCGTCGGCGGACTCACCCTCCGCGACAGGCCCACCCCCGACAGCAGAGCGATCGGCCTCGCACCCCAGGGCTCGACCGTCCGCATCTTCTGCCGGACGCCGGGCGCCACCGTCGACGGCAACCATCTCTGGTACCTCCTCGCGGACGGCGTCTGGGCCTGGGGCTCGGCCCGCTACATCGACATCTTCGGCCACGAGCCCCGCTGGTGCTGAAGCCAGTACTGACGAGGTCCCCGGCGCCGCCGGTCACAGCGCCGGGTCCCGGCGAACTCGCGGCGCTCGGCTCACCCGCTCACCACGGCCGGTGACGACGGCTCCCGGACGAGTGCGGCAGGCAGGGCCACGTACGCCGTGACGCCCGAACCGGCGGTGGGGCGCAGCTCCACATGGGCGCCGAGGCGGGAGGCGAGCGCGCCCACGACGTGGTGGCCGAGGAAGCGTGTGGGGGCCGTGAGGAAGGAGCCGCTGCCGGACAGCAGGGCGTTGGCTTCGGCCATGCGTTCCAAGGTCATGCCGATGCCGCGGTCGACGACCGCCAGGCAGTACTCGGCGCCGTCCCGCCAGCCGTAGACCTCGACCTGCTGTTGCGGCGGGCTGAACATCAGGGCGTTCTCGACGAGTTCGGCCAGCAGATGGGACAGCTCGGCGACGGCATGGCCGCGGATGCGGCAGGCCTCGACGTCGACGGCCGCGACCCGGCGGTACTGCTCGACCTCCGCGACGGCCGACTGCACCACCTCGGTGACGGTGACCATGCCCGGCCAGGAGCGGGCGGGAGCCTCCTCGCCGGCGAGGACGAGAAGGGACTCGGCGTTGCGGCGCATGCGCGTGGCCAGATGGTCGAGCTCGAAGAGCTCGGCGAGGGCGTTCGGGTCGAGTTCCTGGTTCTCCAGGGTGGTGATCAGGCCGAGCTGGCGCCTGAGCAGCGTCTGGTTGCGGCGGCCGAGGCTGGCCAGTGACTCGGTGCTGTTACGGCGCAGGACGGCCTGTTCGGCGGCAAGGCCCACGGCGGTGTGCTCGACGTTGCGCAGGGCGGCTGCCAGCCGGGTGATCTCCCGTGCGGTGCCCGGGAGTTGGGGCCCATCTGGATCGTTCGGGCCGCTCGGGTGGGGCGTGTCCGGGTTGGCTTCCTGGATGCGTTTGACGGCGGTCGGCAGTCGGGTGCCCGCGACCGCGTCGGCCTCGTCGGCGAGGGCGCCGAGCGGTCGGGTGATGGAGCGCGCGGAGATGACGGCGAGCGCGGTGGCCACGGCGACGATCAGCGCGCCGAGCCCGAGGAAGCCGGCGAGCTCACGGGTGGCTGCGGAGCCGCTGTCCTCCGCGACGGCGCGTACATCGTCGCCGACGGTGCGCTGTACGTCGTGCAGGTCGTCGACGAGGGTCGTCATGTCCCGCCACCAGCGGGCCGGGGCGACGTTCAGAGATGAACCGTCGGCACCGCGCTCGGCCTGCGTCTCGTAGCCGCCGACGCGCCGGGCGGCAGCCGTCTTGAAGGCGGCGTCGAGGTCGGACTGCTGGGCGGGGGTGGCGAGTTGGCGGAACTGGCCGAGCGCGGCGAGGCGGGTGGCGCGGATCCCGGTGAAGTCGAGGTACTCGCCGCCGCGGAAGCGTCCGGCCGCGAACACCCCGTTGAGCGAGCCGCGTTCGAGGGCCACGGCCTCGGTGGCGCGGGCCAGGGCCTGCAGGGCCTGGACGCCCTCGGTGATACGGCGCTCGCCATGGGCCGCGCCCGCGGACTCGGCGTCGACGAGGGCGGTGACGGCCTTCGTGTAGTAGGCCAGTGTGCCGGCCCGGTCGGCGGTGCCGGTGTCGACCTCGGCACGGGTGACGGGAAGGTCGGCGAGGGGGATCTGGGCATCGTCGAGGGCGGAAGCGGAGGCGTCCGGCAGATCACCGCTCTCCTCCGAGAGCACCGCTCTCAATGCGGAGCGGGCGTCGTCGGTACGGTCCCGCTGCTTCCGCACGTCGTCCCGGTACTCCTCGGCACCGCCCAACAGTCCGTTGGTGAGCCCGCGTTCGCGTTGCAGTTCCCGTACGAGACCCTGCACCTGCAGCAGCACGCCCACCTGAGCCTCGGTCCCCCGCGCGGCGGACCAGTCGGCGGCACGGTCGGCGACGCCCAGCCCCGTCAGCACGAGCAGAAGGCAGGTCGGCACGGCCAGCACGATGGCCATGCGCCCACGGATGGAGTTCCAGCCGGGAAGGGCAGGAAGGGTGGGAAGTTTGGTCAGCACGTTCCCCGTCATGCCCCGCGAGGCTACGGGCGGGCCGGTGAGGCGGCGGTTTCCCGCCCGTAAGACGTCGATGCACAGGAACTCACCCTGCGGCAGAGGCAGTTGTGAGAAGGGGAGGGAAGGGGAAGTACAGGGACGGAGAGCGCGTCGGCGACCACATCGCATACCCCGACCGGCGAGTCGGGTCCGTGCTCAAGGATTGAGAAAGCCCTTGGGCATGCCGCGGAACCGACCTATCGTTCGGTTCATGACGCAACCCACCGCGTACGAACTCGCCCAGATCAACATCGCCCGCCTCAAGGCCCCACTGGATTCCCCTCAGTTGAAGGACTTCGTCGACGCCCTCGACCCGGTGAACGCGGTCGCCGACGCCTCGGACGGCTTCGTCTGGCGCCTGCAGAGCGACTCGGGCAACGCGACGGACGTCCCCGTCTTCGGCGACGACTGGCTCATCGTCAACATGACGGTATGGCGCGACACCAACGCCCTCACGGCCTTCATGTACCAGGGCCGGCACCGTGAGTTGCTGTCCCGCCGCCGCGAGTGGTTCGAGAAGCTCCAGGAGGCGGTGACGGCCCTGTGGTGGGTCCCGGCGGGACACCGGCCGACTGTGGCGGAGGCGGAGGAGCGGCTGCTGCATCTGCGCGCCCACGGCCCGACGCCGTACGCCTTCAGCCTGCGGACATCGTTCCCGCCTCAGGGGGCGGAGCCGGTGCTTGGCGAGGTGCCGGAGGGGCTCGGCTGCTCGGTCTAGCGGCGACGGTTGATGGCGGTGAGGTCGATGTCGATGGGAAAGGGGACGGTCAGCTCCAGCTTGTCGTGGAAGATGCCGGTCAGACCGTAGACCTTGGTCGCAGGGTCGAGTTCGTAGACGTAAACCACCGGAAGACCCTCGTTCTCCTCGACGCGCCAGTAGTGCTGAATGCCCGCCCGCGCGTACTTCTGTGGTTTCACCTCCCGATCTCGGTCTTCAGAGTCCTCCGAGACGACCTCGACGGCGACGATGACGTCTTCGGGCCGGAACCACGTCTGCTTCGGACCGGCGTCGGCGTCCGTGCGGATGACCAGGACATCGGGCTCCGGACGATTGCGCTTGTTGAGCTTGATGGTCATCTCCCGCATGACGTCCAGCTCGTCCGGCACCTGATCCAGCAGGCTGTTCTCCAGCAAGCGCATGGCAAGCGAGTGGAAACGAGTCTGCGGACTCACGAAGACCAGGCTCCCGTCGATCAGCTCCGTGTGCGGAGGAAGGTTGGGAAGCTCGTCGAGGTCGTCCGCCGTCCAGCCACCCTGCGGCGGACGAGCCCACTCGTAGTCGTCGTCCAGTCCGTAGTCGCGTGCGGCGCTCATGGTTGCTCCCATGTGACGGAGTCTGCCTGGCACAGTCAGCGTACCCAGGGGAATATGCCGAATCGCCCGACGACCGAGTGATCAGCCGTCGCGGCGTTGACCCGCCTCAGCCCTCCACCCCCGCCTCGATCGCCTCCTCCACCTCCGCCACCCGCTCCCGCTCCTCCGCCGCGAAGCGCTCCGCGTCCAGTTTCTCCGCGATCTCCTCGTCCTGGGCCATGAGGAGGTCCAGGTTGGAGTTGCCCATCTCGAAGACGCCCATGTCGACGTACGCCTGCTGGAGGCGCTTGCCCCACAGGCCGATGTCCTTGACGCAGGGGACGATGCGGCTGAAGAGCAACTGGCGGAAGAGAGCCAGGAATTCGGACTGCTCGCTGTACTCCTCGGCCTCCGCCCTGGGGATGCCGAAGTTCTCCAGGACTTCGACGCCGCGCAGCCGGTCGCGCATCAAATAGCAGCCCTCGATGACGAATTCCTCGCGTTCGCGCAGTTCGGCGTCGGAGAGCTGCTTGTAGTAGTCGCGCAACGCCATGCGGCCGAAGGCCACGTGACGGGCCTCGTCCTGCATGACGTACGCGAGGATCTGCCGCGGCAGCGGCTTGATGGTCGTGTCCCTGATCATGCCGAAGGCAGCAAGGGCGAGGCCCTCGATCAGGACCTGCATTCCGAGGTACGGCATGTCCCAGCGCGAGTCGCGCAGTGTGTCACCGAGCAGCGACTGGAGGTTGTCGTTGACCGGGTAGAGCATCCCGATCTTCTCGTGCAGGAAGCGTCCGTAGATCTCCGCGTGCCGGGCCTCGTCCATCGTCTGGGTCGCGGAGTAGAACTTGGCGTCCAGGTCTGGAACGGACTCGACGATCCGGGCCGCGCAGACCATCGCGCCCTGCTCGCCGTGCAGAAACTGGCTGAACTGCCAGGAGGCGTAGTGCTTGCGCAGCTCGCCCTTGTCCCGCTCCGTCATCCTCGCCCAGTGCCGGGTGCCGTAGAGGGTGAGCGACTCGTCGGGGATGCCGAGCGGATCGTACGGGTCAACCTCCAGGTCCCAGTCGATACGTCGCTGTCCGTCCCACTGCTTGTCCTTGCCCTTCTGGTACAGGGCCAGCAGCCGGTCGCGTCCGTCGTCGTACTCCCAGCTGAACCGTGCCGCACCGCTCGCGGGCACCTGCCAGAGGGGGTCCCCGGGGTCCTGGGCGTAGAGCTCATAGGTCGGCATGGTGCGCAGGCTCTCGCGTGCTAGACGAAGTGTCAACAAGTCTCACGCAAGGGATTGACGAGCTTGCTGACAGGCGGTCTCATAAGCGTTGACCACCGGTAACTCCCTTGACCTGTCAGGACCTTCGAAGAGGTGGCTCGGCCATGACGACCGTGACGGAAGCCGAAGCGCTCGCGGGTGCCCGCGATGCGCTCGGCCTGCTCAAGGACCGGGAACAGGTGGCCGCACGGCTGCTCGACGCGTCCGCGAAGCACTCCTTCGACCCCGACAAGGAGCTGGACTGGGACGCGCCCTTCGAGGAGGGCAAGTGGTTCTGGCCGCCGGAGCTGGTGTCGCTGTACGGCACGCCTCTGTGGCGGCGGATGTCCGAGGAACAGCGCATCCTGCTCTCCCGGCACGAGGCCGCGGCGCTGGCCTCGCTGGGAATCTGGTTCGAGATCATCCTGATGCAGTTGCTCGTGCGGCACATCTACGACAAGGCGGCGACGAGTGCGCACGTGCGCTATGCGCTGACCGAGATCGAGGACGAGTGCCGGCACTCGAAGATGTTCGCCCGTCTCATCAGCCGGGGCGACACCCCGTACTACCCGGTGAGCCGCCTCCACCAGAACCTCGGGCGCCTCTTCAAGACGATCTCCACGACCCCTGGTTCCTTCACGGCGACGCTGCTCGGTGAGGAGGTCCTCGACTGGATGCAGCGCCTCACGTTTCCGGACGAGCGCGTCCAGCCGCTGATCCGTGGCGTGACGCGGATCCACGTCGTCGAGGAGTCCCGTCATGTCCGGTACGCCCGTGAGGAACTCCGCCGGCAGATGGTGACCGCTCCGCGCTGGTCCCAGGAGTTCACCCGCATCTCCTCCGGGGAGTTCGCTCGCGTCTTCTCCGTCGCCTTCATCAACCCTGACGTCTACGCGAACGTCGGGCTCGACCGGCGCGAGGCGCTGGCCCAGGTCCGGGCCAGCGCGCATCGGCGCGAGGTCATGCAAACCGGAGCCAAGCGTTTGACGGACTTCCTCGACGACATCGGGGTGCTGCGGGGTGCCGGGCGGCGCCTGTGGCGGTCGTCGGGCCTGCTCGCCTGACCCTGCGGATGGGTTGGGGCAGGTGTGCGACTCCCCGCGACCAACCACCCGCACCCGAGAACGAACCCCCTGCTCAACCCCCGGAGGGCTACGCTGACGGACATGACCTCCGAGGCCCCCACCCCCGCATACCGGCGCCTCACAGTAGAAGAACGACGCGGCCAGCTACTCAACGCGGCGTTGGAGCTCTTCGCCCGGCGGGTCCCGGAGGACGTGTCCCTGGATGATGTGGCCGAGGCCGCCGGGGTGTCGCGGCCGCTCGTGTACCGGTATTTCCCCGGTGGGAAGCAGCAACTGTACGAGGCCGCTCTGCGGTCCGCCGCCGAAGAGCTGGAACACTGCTTCGCCGAGCCCCCGGAGGGCGCGCTGACGAAGCGGCTCGCTCGCGCGCTCGACCGGTATCTCGCCTTCGTGGACGAGCACGACGCGGGATTCAGCGCGCTCCTCCAGGGCGGCAGCGTCATCGAAACGTCCCGGACCACGGCCATCGTGGACGGCGTACGACGAGCCGCCGCCGACCACATCCTGAGTCACCTGGACGTGAAGGAGCCGGGGCCACGGCTCCGGATGACCGTGCGGATGTGGATCACCGCCGTCGAGGCCGCCTCGCTCATCTGGCTGGACGAGGAGAAGGAACCGCCGCTGGACGAGTTGCGCGACTGGCTGGTCGAGCAGTTCGTGGCCTGTCTCGTGGCGACCGCGGGACGCGACCCGCAGACCGCCGGTGTCGTACGGGCCGCGCTCGCGCTGGAGAGCGCCGAGGGACCGCTCGGCTCGCTGATCCGCCGGGTGCTCCCCGTGGTGGGCGACGCCCCGTTTGTCAGACTGGCCCCGTGAAGAGCGAAGACACTCCCTTCGTGGGCGGCCCTCTCGACGGCCGCGTACTGCCGGTGCTGCTCGGCATGACCGGGCACCCGCCGAAGGTGTACCGGGTTCCGGTCCCGGACGCGGCGGGCGGTCCGCCGACGGTTCTCGTCTACCGGCGCGTACCGGCGGCGCAGGGCAGAAAGCTCGCCCTTCACCCGGGTTGGAAGTACGAGTTCGACCCCGGTGGCGACAAGGGCGGCAAGCTCAAATGGCCGTGGTCCAAACCGGAGACCACACCGGACACCAAGCCAGACGCCACGCCGCACGGCAGGCCCGACGACGCCGACGAGTGACCCCCTTGAGCCGAACCGACCACTGCCCGCGCGAGCGCGACGCAGCCGTCTGATGCTCGCGGTACGGGGTGGAGAGGCCACCCCGTACCGGAGGTGGTGACGTGTCAGGAAGGCTTCTCCGTCTGGTGTGTACGGCGGCGATCGCGACCGGCGCAGTCATCTCACCACCACCGGGACCGGCACCCGCGGCAGCAACGGCGCCGCCCGGCGAGTCCCGCGAATCCGGCGAACGGCCCGTCGCCGAGAGGCCCGTCGCCGAGCTGCTGACAGGCCTTCAGCGCCTCTACCGGGAAGCCGAGAAGGCCACCGAGACCTACAACGCCACCGAGGAGAAGCTGAACAACCAACGCGCCGAGGTAGCGAAGCTGAACCGGCGGCTCGCCAGGGCCCGCCTCTCCCTGCACGACAGCCGCAGCGCCGCCGCACGGCTCGCCCGGCAGCAGTACCAGAGCAGCACCGAGATCTCCCCGTACGTACGCCTGCTCCTCGCCCGCGACCCGCAGCACGCCCTCGACCAGGCGCATGTGATCCGGCAGCTCTCCAAGCGGCGGGCCGAGACGGTGCACCGGCTGACCGGGAGCGAGAAGAAGACCGACGAACTCGCCCGCGCCGCCCGCAAGGCCCTCGACGGCCAACTCGCCCTCGCCGAACGGCAGAAGAAGGCCCGTGACGCCGTACGGAAGCGCCTCGAGGACGTCGAGGAACTGCTCGCCTCCCTCAGTGCGGACCAGCTCGCCGAACTGGCCGAGCTGGAGAAGGCCTCGGAGGCCGAGGCGCAGGAGGAACTCGTGGCCTCCGGCGCACTCGGCAGCAGCGCGCGCCCTCCCTCGCGGAAGGGCGAGGCGGCGCTGCGGTACGCCGTGGAGCAGATCGGCAAGCCGTACGAGTGGGGCGCCGAGGGACCGGACACGTACGACTGCTCGGGGCTGACGTCCGAGGCCTGGGCATACGCGGGGCAGACCGTCCCGCGTACCAGCCAGGAGCAGTGGGACCAGCTCGACAGGGTGCCGCTGAGCGAGCTGCGTCCCGGCGACCTCGTCGTCTACTTCCCCGAGGCCACCCACGTCGCTCTCTATCTGGGCAACGGCAAGGTCATCCACGCCCCCCGGCCCGGCGCGACGGTCAAGGTCTCACCCCTCGCGGCCAACCCCGTCCTGGGCGCGGTCCGCCCGGACCCGGCCGGGAAGCCCCTGCGGCAGTACACACCACCGAAGCTCCCCCCGGGCGCGACGGACGGATCAGACGAGGGTTACGAGGGCGAGGGCGGCGAGACCTCCGACGGCGAAGGCTCCGAGGGCTGAGCCCCTTCGGCGGCTGCCGCACCCATCACTGACGCCAGATACGCCTCGGTCTTCTCCGGCTCGTAGAAGAAGTTCTCGTAGTCCGCCGGGTCGTTGAAGCCGTTGGCGAAGCGGTCGGCGACCGGCGGGAGCTGGCCCGCCGCGCCGATCAGGTTGAGGACGTGCTCCGGCGGTGCGCCGAGCATCGCGTTGGTCCACTTGGTGACGTACTGGGCGGTGTCCCAGTAGCGCTCGAAGGTGGCCCGCATCCAGGTCTCGTCGAAGGGCTGATCACCGTGGGAGAGGATCGAGTCCAGGTACGAAGCGGCGCATTTCGAGGCGGAGTTGGAGCCCTGGCCGGTGATCGGGTCGTTCGCCACGACCACGTCCGCGACGCCCAGGACCAGGCCGCCGCCGGGGAGGCGGCCAACGGGGTTGCGGACGGTGGGGGCGTAGCGACCGGACAGCGTGCCGTTGGCGTCGGTCAGCTCGACCTTGGTGGCCCGCGCGTACTCCCAGGGCGTGAACTTCTCCATGAGTTCCAGGGTCAGGGAGAGGTGTTCGGCGGGGTCCTTGATGCCCTGGAAGACGTCGAGCGGGCCGCCGGGTATGCCCTCCCAGAAGAGGATGTCGGCGCGGCCGGAGTTGGTGAGGCAGGGCATGACGAAGAGTTCGCCGACGCCGGGGACCAGGTTACAGCGGACCGCCTCCATGTCCGGGTGCTCCGGGCGCGGGCCCAGGCCGTGGACGTACGCGACGGCCAGCGCACGCTGCGGCTCGGTGTACGGGGAGCGGGCGGCGTCCCGGCCGAACATGGAGACCAGCTCGCCCTTGCCCGCCGAGACCAGCACCAGGTCGTACGTGCGGGAGAAGTAGTCGAGGTCGGAGACCGCCGCGCCGTGGATGACGAGCTGGCCGCCACGCTGTGCGAACGTCTCCATCCAGCCGGCCATCTTCACGCGCTGGTCCACGGACTGCGCGTACCCCTCGAGCCTGCCGACCCAGTCGATCGCCCGCTGGGTGGGGCCCGGGTCGTGCGAGCCGGGGGCGGCGACCGAGACGCCGAGTCCTTCGATCTTCGGGGCCTGGGACTCCCAGAAGTTCAGCTGGAGATCGCGCTCGTGCTGCAGAGCCGTGTGGAACATGCACTGCGTGGACATGACGCGGCCGGCACGGATCTCGTCCGCCGTCCGGTTGGACATCAGGGTGACCTCGTACCCGTGCGACTGGAGTCCGAGGGCGAGCTGGAGTCCGGACTGACCGGCTCCGACGACGAGTATCTTCCGCATGCGGGTCCTGTCTCCTACCTGCAACTACTCGGGGCTGACGGCGAGCGCGTGGCCGACGAGGGCCAGCAGGGTCTCGATCACCGAGATCCGGCCGCGCGCGTCCATGATCATGACAGGTATGTGTGCGGGCACGGTGAGGGCCTCGCGCACATCTTCGGGTTCGTACCGCTCGGTGCCGTCGAAGTGGTTGACGGCGACGACGTACGGCAGTCCGCAGCTCTCGAAGTAGTCGAGCGCGGGGAAGCAGTCCTTCAGGCGGCGGGTGTCGGCGAGGACGACCGCACCGATCGCCCCGCGTACGAGGTCGTCCCACATGAACCAGAACCGCTGCTGGCCCGGTGTGCCGAAGAGGTAGAGAACCAGGTCGTCGTCGAGCGTGATGCGGCCGAAGTCCATGGCCACGGTCGTGGTCAGCTTCTCGGGGGTGGCGGTGAGGTCGTCGGTGTCCTCGCTCGCCTCGGTCATCAGCGCCTCGGTCTCAAGGGGCGTGATCTCGGAGACGGCGCCGACGAGCGTGGTCTTGCCGACGCCGAAGCCCCCGGCCACCACGATCTTCGTGGCGATCGGGGCGCGCGTCGGGTCTGTCTGCCAGGCCTGAAGGTTCTCGTCCGCGTCCGGGACGGAGACGGGGCCTGCGACGGCCTCAGAGACGGCGGAGTCCATTCAGCACCCTTTCGAGCAGTGCGCGGTCCGGCTGTCCGGTGCCGTGACCGGTTCCGTACACGCGGATCTTTCCCTGGTCCGCCAGATCGCTGATGAGTACGCGGACCACGCCGAGCGGCATCTTCAGCAGCGCGGCGATCTCGGCCACCGTGCGCATCCGGCGGCAGAGTTCGACGATGGCCCGCATCTCGGGCATCACACGGGTGCCCAGCGAGCCGTTCGTCAACTCCCGCCGCTCCTCGGGGGCTTCGAGCGCGGCGGTGCTCGCCACGAAGGTCTCGACGAGCAGTACGTGACCGAAGCGCGTACGGCCGCCGGTGAGCGAGTAGGGGCGTACGCGGGCCGGTTTGCGGTCGCTGCCGCGTATCGGCAGCTTGGGCGCCTGGCTGCTCACTGGGTGCTCCCTATCGACGCGTCCTCTATCGACTGGCGCAGCTCGCTGCGGAGTTCGGGGGTCAGGACGTGCCCGGCGCGGCCCACGAAGAGCGCCATGTGGTACGCGACGACGCTCATGTCGCAGTCCGGCGCCCCGTGTACGCCGAGCAGCGAGCCGTCACTGATCGACATGACGAAGAGGCTGCCCTCCTCCATCGCGACCATGGTCTGCTTGACGCCGCCGGAGTCCATCAGTCTGGCGGCGCCGATGGTGAGGCTGCCGATGCCGGAGACGACGGTGGCGAGGTCGGCGGAGGAGCCCCTGGGGCCGGTGGGCCTGGCGGTGCCCGCCGCCTCGACGGCCTCCGCGTTCCTCCCGGCGTCGGAGGAGAGCAGCAGCAGACCGTCGGAGGAGACCACCGCGACCGACAGGATGCCCGGCACCTCCTCGACGAGGTTCGTCAGCAGCCAGTGCAGATTGCGGGCCTCATTGCTCAGCCCGAAGGTACTCGGCGCGGTCAACTGCTTGCCTCCTCGACTGTGTCCCCCTGGACTGTGTCCCCCTCGTTTTCCACGACTTCTGTTGCGCGTTCCGCTGTGGGCGCATTCTGCTCGGGCGTCCGCTCGGCGAGTTCCGCCTCGACGTCGCGGCGGCCCTCGATCGCGCCTCGGTGGAACCCGCCCAGCCTGCGGCGCAGCGCCTCGGCGTCCACGGACGCCGCGCGCGGCCTGGCGGCCGGTGCGGGCGCGTTGATCTTGGGCGTCCGCTTGGGCAGGCCCTTGTCGGTGACCCGCTCGGGTTCGTCTGCGACCTGCTCGTCCGTGACCTGCTCGTCTGCAACCCGATCGTCTGCAGCCTGTTCGTCTACGAAACGGTCGTCGTGGGCCCGCTCGTGGGAGTCGGGGCCGATGGCGTACGGGTCGGGGTTGCCGGCCTGAGCGGGGATGGTGATGAGCGCCATGGTGGTCTCGGGCGCGGACGGCTCGGGTGGCTTCGGGGGCTCGTCGGGCTCTGGAGCCTCGGCGGGCTGAGCGGGCTGAGCGGGCTGAGCGGGCTGAGCGGATTCTGCGGGCGCGGGCTCGGCTTCCGGTGCGGCGGGCGCGGAGGACGCCACTTCATCCCGTACGACTTCCTCGGCGCCGGTGTCGGTTTCGGCGCCGGTCTCCTCCCGTACCGCCTCTTCCGCCGCCGCGATCAGCGGATCCCGGCTCGGACGGCCGGGCAGCACATTGGAGTTGACCTCGGAGTCGGCGCCGGGGAACGACAGTGAGCCGGCGCTGCCGAGTGCCTGGTGGGTCGACGAGGGGACCGCCACGGCGGGTGCGGCGGCGAGCAGCGACTTGGGCAGGACCACGACGGCCGCGATGCCGCCCTGCTTCTGCTCGCGCAGCCGTACCCGTACGCCGTGCCGGTGCGCGAGCCGCGCGACCACGTACAGGCCGAGCCCGAGACCCTCGCCGCTCTCCTGGTCGTACGCATCCTCGGGGTCGAAGTCCGAGAGGCGGGCGTTGAGTTGGTCGAGGCGGTCGGTCGTCATGCCGATGCCCTCGTCGTGTACGGAGAGCATGACCTCGCCGCTTTCCAGGAGCCAGCCGGAGACCTCGACGGGGATGTCGGGTGGCGAGAACGACGTGGCGTTCTCCATGAGTTCGGCCATCAGGTGGCTGATGTCGTCCGCAGCGAACCCGGCGAGGTGCGCGTGCGGCGGCAATGCGGCGATCCGTACCCGCTCGTAGCGCTCGATCTCGCTGACGGCGGCGCGTACGACATCGATGAGCGGGACCGGCTCGGGGTGCTGGTGGCCGTGTTCTGCGCCGGCGAGGACCAGCAGATTCTCGCTGTGGCGGCGCATGACGGTGGCGAAGTGGTCAAGGCGGAAGAGCGTGCCGAGCCGGTCGGGGTCCTGCTCGCGTTCCTCGAGTTGCTCGATGACGGAGAGCTGCCGCTCGACGAGACCGAGGGTGCGCAGCGAGAGGTTGACGAAGGTGCCGTGGATGCTCTGCCGTACCTGCGCCAAGTGGGCGGCGGCCTCGGCGAGTTCACTGCGCAGCTTGTCGCCCTCGTCGGCCATGAGCTGGCGCTGGCCGATGAGGTGTCTGCGGTCGCTCTCCAGGCTCGTCAGCCGCTCGTGGAGCGCGACGGCGTGCGCGTGCAGCGTGTTGACGGAGCGTACGACCTGGGCGAACTCGTCGTTGCGGCCGGTGAACTTCACCGGCTCCTGGGCTGCCGGGTCGGCGGCGAGCCGGGCCGAGCCGAGGCGGAGCACGGCCAGCGGGCGGGTCAGCGTACGGGCCATGGCGGTGGAGACGCCGACGGCGACCAGCATCAGGAAACCGAGGAGTGCGATACGGATCTCCAGCGCGGTGACGTCGTCGTCGCGCAACTGGGCGAGATCCTTGGCCCGTCGGCTGTTGAGGGACGCCTCGATGCCACGCATCTGTTCGACGCGGGCGGAGAGCGCGGCGTCCAGTTTCTCCGTGTTGGTGCCGAGTTCGGACGCGGAGAGGGTCGCCCGGTCGACGAGGGTCGCGAGGTACCTCTCGGCGGAGGTGACGTCGGGGCCGGTCACCGTGGAGTAGTACGACGCGCTGTCGGTGGTGGGCGCGGCGTCGTGGAACTCGGCGAGCGCGGCCTGCTCGCGGACGTTCGCCTGCTGGGCGGCGGCGCTGAGGGCGTTGCGCGTCCTGGTGTCGGCCGCGGAAGACGTGGTCTCCCTGCTGGTCTCGCCGGTGACCGGGTCGGTGACGGTCTCGGTCCTGGTGGGCACGTTCAGCGCGGCGAGGAGCAGTCCGCGGGTGGCGGCGGCCTGCTGGACGGCGGTGTCGAGGTCGGCGAGTGCGTGCGCACCGGCGCCCGCGCGGGGCGGCAGCCGCTCGGCCAGGTCCTCGGCGAGGCCGTGGAGTCCGGCTATGGCGGTGGAGTACGCCCGATGCGCTTCGAGAGCGGTGCTCTTGCCGGTGAGCGCCGCTCTGCGTACGGAAGAGATCTCGTCGAGGTCCTTGCGCAGTTCGGCGGGCGCCTCCTCGGTGCTCAGCTCGTCGACCTGCCGGTCGACGCGGGCGCTGTGCCGCTCGGAGGGGCCTTCGCCGTCGGGGCGGCCGGCCGCGATGTAGGAGGTGACCTCGTCGCGTTCGTCGGCGAGCGCATGGGCGAGGGTCAGCGCGTCCTTGGTCTGGTCGGCGAGCGTGACCAGGTTCTGGGAGTCGTTCAGGTCGCTCGAGGCGGCGACCACGGAGGGGGCACCGGCTGCGGCGATCGCGGCGGCCACGACGGCGACGGCGACGATCAGCCGGGTGCGTACGCGAGCGGGGCGGCTCTTTCCGGCGGGATCCGGGTAACTCGGCTGTCCTGCCGGAGAGATCTGAGAGCTCGGCATGCGCCCGGAGGCCTCGTCCGAGGCCGTCTGACTGCCTTTGCGCCGAGGCCGCATCTTCTGCACCGATGCTCGCATTCTTGACTCGTGTACCCATGGGCCCGGGTGACGATCCGTCATCAAACGTGTCGCCACTGTTACGGTTCCCGACCCTCCCAGTGCCGGCGGACAGTGGCAGCGCATCGCCTGACCCGCCACCCAAAGGAGTGAACATCGGTGGGGCAGAGGTGGGCAAGTTCCCCTGGCCGGTGCAGCCACCTTGCGCGGTGGGCCTGTTGGACTCCCGCGGCATCCGGTGGCAGGATGCGCCGCCATGCTCCGGCGGAGCCGATTATTCTGCCGCATTTCAGGCGGGTGACCTGCCACTTCGCGCCAATTCGGCGACGATTGGCAGCCTTTGACGAAGCTTGTGAAGAGCTCGTGCAGACTGGCCGAATGCGCACGGAACTGATCTCGGTCCCCGGTGATCCCGCCCGCCCGAACGAGGACTACGCAGCAGCCGGACTCCCGGCTTCCGGTCAGGGCGGTTCGCTTGTCGTGCTTGACGGAGTGACTCCACCGGCGACGGAGGTGGGCTGTCGGCATTCGGTCCCCTGGTTCACGGCGCGGCTCGGCGGAGCGCTGGGTGAACTGTCCGCTTCACGCCGAGATCTGCCCCTCACCGAGGTACTGGGCCAGGCCATCTCACGAACCGCGGATGCCCATCGCACCACATGTGACCTTTCTCACCCACGAACCCCACAGGCAACCGTGGTCCTCGCCCGCTGGTCCGCACACGAGGTCGAGTACCTGGTCCTCTCCGACTCCGCCCTCCTGGCCGAGTCCCCATCCGGCACGGTCACCCCCCTCCTCGACGACCGCCTCTCCTGCGTCCCCCGCGCCTCCCTGGCCACACACTCGATCACCGACGCGACGATCCGCAACAAGGAGGGCGGCTTCTTCACAGCCGCCGCGGACCCGTCGGTGGCCGCCCGCGCGGTGACCGGCACGCTCCCGCGCACCGAGGTCCGCACGCTCACCGCCCTGACGGACGGCGCCACGCGCTGGGTGGACAAGTTCCGCCGGGGCGACTGGGCCGATCTGGTTGCGCTGGTGCGGAAGGAGGGGGCTCAGGCGCTGGTCGAGCGGGTGCGGGGGCTGGAACGGGCGGATTCGGAGCGGGAGTTCTTGGGGCGGAGCAAGATGCATGATGACGCGACGGTGGTGTACGTGGAGTTTTGACGGCGCCCTTCCGCCCGCATTCCCCAGAGCTCAGCCCTCGCTCCGCCGGTTCAACTGATGCAGCAGCCGGGCCAGTTCGGCAACTTCCTTGCGATCCCAGTTCGCGAGCTGCCGTACGTACCGCGCCCGCCGCGCATCCCGCACCGTACGGAACCGGGCCCGGCCTTCCTCCGTGAGGTGGACGAGCCAGGCGCGGCCGTCGGCGGGGTCGGGCTCGCGGGCGATGAGCCCCAGCTCTTCGAGTGCCCTCAGCTGCCGGGACATGGTGGCCTTGCCGACGCCGATATAGGCGGCGAGGTCGGTGGCACGCTGACCACCTCGCTCGTCGAGGCGTACGAGCAGTCCGTACGCGGCGGACTCCAGATCGGGATGAACCTCCCGGGCCATCTCCCCGGAGGAGGCCCGCGCGCGCCGCAGAAGAACGGTCAACTCCCGCTCCAGAGCCAGGAATTCCTGATCCACACCCTGCCCCGACCGCAACGGCTGCCCCTCACCGTTTCCGCCCTCGCCCACATCGGCCCCTGACTCAGCTCCGCGATCCTGAAAGTCTTGCCGAAGCTTAGTCATTCCCGCAGCTCCGGGGGTATTTCCGGGGCGTGGGCCAGGGCAGGTGCGCTCCGTCACGGCGCGGTGAGGCCCAGGCTTTTGGCGCGCGGGGAGCCGCAGTCTTTTCAGGGGAGCGGTGAGGCGCAGCTTTTCGGGGCGCGGGGAGCCGCAGGCATTTCAGGGGCGCGGGGCTGTGTCAATTTGCGGCTCCGCCGCGTGGGCGCGACCAGCCACAACGAACCCGCACCCGGCAACGAGCCCAAAACCCACCCACACCCCGCCCGGCCGTATGCCGAAGACCCGGACCCCGCGAGGGGGCCCGGGTCTTCATCCCCGATGGCGTCCGTCACGCCGCCACCGGAACCTCCGGCGCCGCCCCGTTCGTCGCCGGCGACAACGCCAGCTCCAGCACCTGCCGAACGTCCGTGACGGCGTGAACGTCGAGCTTCTCCAGAACCTCGGCGGGCACATCGTCCAGGTCGGCCTCGTTCCGCTTGGGGATGACGACGGTGGTGACACCGGCCCGATGCGCGGCCAGCAGCTTCTGCTTGACGCCACCGATGGGCAACACCCGCCCGGTCAGCGAGACTTCACCGGTCATCGCCACATCCGTACGCACGAGCCGCCCACTGAGCAGCGAGGCCAGAGCCGTCGTCATCGTGACGCCCGCGCTCGGTCCGTCCTTGGGGACCGCGCCCGCCGGGAAGTGGATGTGCACGCCCCGGTCCTTCAAGTCGCCCACGGGCAGCTCGAGTTCGGCGCCGCGCGAGCGGAGGAAGGAGAGCGCGATCTGTGCGGACTCCTTCATCACGTCGCCGAGCTGGCCCGTGAGGGTCAGACCGGAGGCTCCCGTCTCCGGATCGGCCAGCGACGCCTCCACGTAGAGCACATCGCCACCCGCGCCAGTGACCGCGAGCCCGGTGGCGACACCGGGGACGGCCGTGCGGCGCTCGGCCGGGTCCTGGGCGGACTCGGGCACGTGGTGCGGTCGGCCGATCAGTTCGCGCAGATCGCCCTCGCCGACCGTGAACGGCAGCTTCCGCTCGCCGAGTTCGTGCTGAGCGGCGACCTTGCGGAGCAGCCGTGCGATGGCCCGCTCCAGGTTCCGTACGCCCGCTTCCCGCGTGTACTCACCGGCGAGCTTGCGCAACGCGCTCTCGTCGAGGGTGACTTCGGCCTTCTCAAGACCGGCACGCTCCAACTGCCGCGGCAGCAGGTGGTCGCGGGCGATGACGACCTTCTCGTCCTCGGTGTAGCCGTCGAGCCGTACGAGCTCCATGCGGTCGAGCAGCGCCTCCGGAATGGCTTCCAGGACGTTGGCCGTGGCCAGGAACACCACGTCGCTCAGGTCGAGTTCGACCTCCAGGTAGTGGTCGCGGAAGGTGTGGTTCTGGGCGGGGTCCAGGACTTCGAGCAGGGCGGCGGCGGGGTCGCCCCGGAAGTCGGAGCCGACCTTGTCGATCTCGTCCAGGAGCACGACCGGGTTCATGGACCCGGCTTCCTTGATGGCGCGGACGATACGACCGGGCAGCGCGCCCACGTACGTACGCCGGTGACCGCGGATCTCGGCCTCGTCGCGTACGCCGCCGAGGGCGACCCGTACGAACTTGCGCCCCATCGCGTGCGCGACGGACTCGCCGAGGCTGGTCTTGCCGACACCGGGCGGCCCGACGAGCGCGAGCACGGCACCGCCACGGCGCCCGCCGACGACTCCCAGCCCTCGCTCCAGGCGCCGCTTGCGCACGGCCAGGTACTCGGTGATGCGCTCCTTCACGTCTTCCAGTCCGGCGTGCTCGGCGTCGAGGATGGCCTGGGCGCCCTGGATGTCGTACGAGTCCTCCGTGCGCTCGCTCCACGGGAGTTCGAGCACCGTGTCGAGCCAGGTCCGGATCCACGATCCTTCCGGCGACTGGTCGCTCGACCGCTCCAGCTTGTCGACCTCCTTGAGGGCTGCCTCGCGGACCTTCTCGGGAAGGTCGGCGGCCTCGACGCGGGCGCGGTAGTCGTCGGACTCCTCGCCGTCCTGCTCGCCGTTCAGCTCGCGCAATTCCTTGCGTACGGCCTCGAGTTGGCGCCGCAGCAGGAACTCGCGCTGCTGCTTGTCGACGCCTTCCTGTACGTCCTTGGCGATGGACTCGGCGACGTCCTGCTCGGCGAGGTGCTCGCGGAGCTGCTCGGTGGCGAGCTTCAGCCGGGCGACGGGGTCGGCGGTCTCGAGGAGCTCGACCTTCTGCGCGGTGGTCAGGAAGGGCGAGTACCCGGAGTTGTCGGCCAGGGCGGACACGTCGTCGATCGCCTGCACCCGGTCGACCACCTGCCAGGCACCGCGCTTGCGCAGCCAGCTGGTGGCGAGGGCCTTGTACTCCTTGACGAGGTCGACGGCCTGACCCGGCAGCGGGTCGGGCACGCTCTCGTCCACCCGGGTCCCCTCGACCCACAGCGCGGCTCCGGGCCCGGTGGTCCCGGCCCCGATCTTCACCCGCCCACGCCCGCGGATCAGCGCACCAGGGTCACCGTCGGCCAGCCGGCCGACCTGCTCGACGGTCCCGAGCACACCCGTACTCGCGTACGTCCCGTCGATCCGTGGAACAAGCAGCACCTTCGGCTTGCTGCTCCCACTGGAACGCGCGGCGGCCTGCGCGGCCTCCACCGCGGCTCGTACGTCGGCATCGTTCAGGTCCAGGGGCACCACCATCCCGGGCAGCACGACCTCGTCGTCGAGCGGCAGCACGGGCAGGGTGAGCGGTGTGGACGTCGAAGTCATGGTCTCCCCTATGGCAGTCAAGTTGAGTTATGCAGACTCAATGCACGGGGGTTGGGGAATGTTCCCGTATCCGATGGCCGTTCGCTGTCAGCGATCACTTGGTGAGAGACACCTCGGAAATCCATGGGCAGCCCGCCTCGGCACAAGGCACAGTGCCGCCATGAACGGAACTGGGCTAAACCCCGACGGGACGATCGCACGCGAAGGCGCCCTGGACCGGGTGCAGGCAGCGTTCGTCCCCGTCGTCGACGCCGCCCGCACTCACATCGCCGAGACTTTCGGCAGCGCGCGGCTGCACAGCGCCTACCTCTACGGCAGCATCCCCCGCGGCACCGCCTCGCCCGGAGTCTCCGACCTCGACCTCCAGCTCGCACTCCACGACGAGCCGACCGAAGCCGACCGCGCCGACGCCGAAGCGATCGAGGCCGCGCTCGACCACACGTTTCCCCAGATCCATGGCGCAGGCATCCTGCTGACCAGCACGCGCACGCTGCTCAGCGACCTCGAACGCCACGATGCCGGATTCTTCGTCGCCTGCCTCTGCCACACCGCTGCTCGGCAACGATCTCGCGGAGCAGCTCCCCCGATATCGCCCCACTGCCCTGCTCGCCCGCGAGACGAACGGCGACCTCGCCCTCCTGCTCCCGCGCTGGCGCACCCGAGCCGCCGAAGCCGTCACAGACGCCGATCGCAAAACCCTCAGCCGAGGCGTCGCCCGCCGCCTCGTCCGCACAGGATTCACCCTGATCATGCCCCGCTGGGAAGGCTGGACCAGCGACCTCTACGAGTCCGCCGAACTCTTCGGCCGCTACTACCCCGAGCGCGTCGATCAGATGCGCACAGCCGCATCCATCGGCCGCGCGCCCTCGCCCGATCCGGCCGTACTCGGGATGCTCATCGACGACCTGGGGCCTTGGCTCGCAGCCGAATACACAGCCATGCACGGCGAGAAAGCACCACGGACAAGCAATACGGACAAGTGATTACGGTGACCGCATGACGACCGACTCAGCCTCGCCCGCAGACCTCGCATCGTTACCCAAAGCCGAGTTCGCCTTTCCCGGACCGCTGCGTGACCGGCTCGTAGCGGCGATTCTGGACGGCTCCAAGACGTCCACGACGGAGCTTCTCGTCGAGTACGAGCACGAGGGGGAGCCCTTGCCGGAGGTGGGGAGCCGTTCGGTGGTCGTCGACTCCGACGACCGGCCGGTGGGGGTCATCGAGATGACCGGCGTCCACGTCGTTCCGCTGGCGCAGGTGGCCCTCACCCATGCGGTGGACGAGGGTGAGGGCTACACCAGCGTGGCCGAGTGGCGGGCGGGCCACGAACGGTTCTGGCACAGCGAGGAGATGCGCGCGGCGCTGGAGGACCCCGGGTTCACCGTGGACGATGCGACGCCCACGGTCCTGGAACGCTTCCGCCTCGTCGCCGACCTCCGCCCCGTCGGCTGACCTGCCGCGTCAAGAGCCGGAACCCGGTCGACGCCACTCTCACGCCGCCATGCCGGCGGGCACGTCCGCCAGCAACTCGAACCACACCACCTTGCCGTGGGCTCCGCCGGTTTCGCGGCCCAGGGCGAAGCTCCCCCATGCGCTGGAGCACAGCTCCACGAGGACGAGCCCTCGGCCTCCGTCCGCCTCCGGAGCGGGGTACGTCGCGGGGCGCGGCAGGAGAGGCCCGGTGTCCCAGACGCTGCCGCGCAGCCGTTTGTCCGCCCACTTGAGGCGTACGGAGGCGGGGCCTGGGGCGTAGCGGCAGGAGTTGGTGAGGAGTTCGGAAGTCAACAGGACGGCGGTGTCGGCGAGTTCGGGGAGACCGTGGCGATCGAGTACGAGCTTGACGGTGGCTCGGGCGATGGCGGGGGCCAAGGGGTCGTGGGGGACCTGGAGGGTGTACTCCCACTCGGTGGGCGGTTCGGGCATGCGTTCGTCCATAGCAACTCTCCCAGGTCACATGGATGTTGACCGATACCCTGTGATCGGCCCGCTACCCACCGTAGGATTACTCACCTAACAAGTGCCACTAGATTGCCGACATTGGCGGGTGCTTGACCCGATTGAGTGAGCAGGCAACCGTACGTAGACCCACAGAAGGGCAGCCATGGCCTCTCGTACTTTCATCACCGAGCGACAGCGACGGCTCGGCACCGAGCTGCGGCGCATGCGCGAGAACGCCGGGCTCACCATCCAGGAGGCCGCCGACCGCCTCGGCACGAACCGCTCACACGTCACCAACATGGAGCTGGCCCGCTTCGGCGTGAGCGCCGAGCGCGTGCGCACACTCGCCTCGATTTACTCCTGCCCCGACACGCCGTACGTCGAGGCGCTCGCGGATATGGGCGCCGAACGCCACCGCGGCTGGTGGGAGGAGTACCGAGGCCTCATCGCGACCGGCGGACTCGATCTCGCCGAGCTGGAGTACCACGCGACCAGCCTGCGCGTCTTCGTAGCGATGCATGTACCTGGGCTGCTCCAGACCGAGGAGTACGCCCGTGCTGTCATCGCCGAGACAGTGCCCGCTTGGCCCCCGCCGGAGCTACGACGGCGACTCTCACACCGCATGAAGCGCCGCGACATCATGGATCGGGATGATCCGCCAGCCTGCACCTTCATCATCCACGAGGCCGCACTACGGCTCCAGTTCGGCGGCCCAGAGGTGATGCGCAAGCAACTGGCGGAGCTGATCGAGGCGTCGCGCCGCCGGAACGTCACCGTACGCGTCATCCCCTTCAACGCCGGCGGTTTCCCTCTGCCGGGCCTCACTGTGATGTACGCATCCGGGCCCGTCCCTCAACTCGACACTGTGCAGGTCGATACGGCCATCAACTCGGAATTCCTCGATGCGCAAACCCAGCTCTCGAACTACCGTGTGCTGATGGAGCGCATCACGAAGGCCGCGCTTCCCGTGAAGGAATCACGTCAGTTCATCCACTCCGTGACGCAGAGCACCTGAAAGTGGGGACATGTCCGAGATCGTCTGGCAGAAGTCGTCGTACTCGGGATCGGGCGACGGAACGAACTGCGTCGAACTCGCCGACACCCAAGACACCTTGTCCCTCCGCGAAAGCGACATCCCCACCGTCGTACTCCACACCCACCGCCCCCAACTCGCCGCTCTCCTCCAGCACATCAAGTCGTACGCCCCCGCCACGCACCCCTGAGCACCGGCCGCCGCCGCTCCCCGGAGCAACGGGCCAGAATGGCCCCATGACCACCGCGTACGACACCCCCGTAGTCATAGACCGCCGCAACGGCCCGTACGGCGAAGTCGTACTGCGTCGCCACGGCGGGCTGCTGCAGATCATCGCCAACGGGTGCTTCCTGATGGACACGTCGGACGGGCGCTCGGAGCGGCTGCTCGTCGATGCCGCTCGCGATGCCCTGGACGGGCGCCGCGAGCCGAGCGTGCTGATCGGCGGGCTGGGCGTCGGGTTCTCGCTTGCTCATGCGGCCGCCGATCCGCGATGGGGGCGTATCGCGGTGGTCGAGCGGGAGCGGGCGGTCATCGACTGGCATCTGGAGGGGCCGCTGTCGGACATCTCGGCGGCGGCGCTCGCGGATCCGCGTACCGAGATTGTCGAAGACGATTTGGTCGCTTACGTCAATGAGACGTCCGACACGTACGACGCACTGTGCCTCGACATCGACAACGGGCCCGGATGGACCGTGACGGACGGCAACGAAACCCTCTATTCGGCGGCCGGACTCGCCGCGTGCGCACGGGTGTTGAGGCCGGGCGGGGTGCTGGCCGTGTGGTCCGCTCAGCCCTCGTCTGATTTCGAGGGAAGTTTGGGGAATGCCGGGTTCCGGCAGGTGCGTACCGAAGAGATCCCGGTTGCCCGGGGCGTTCCGGACGTCGTGCATCTCGCTGTCAGGCCTGGATAGCCGAGCGGTGGTAACTGCCCGTACTCTGCTGACCTGACGCAGATCATTCAAGCGTCAAGCGCAGTCATGGAATCACCCCCACGATTCCGGAAAGCACACCTCAGGGGCGGGCGATGGAGCAGACACACACCTCCCACAACGGCACGGCGGCCACGCCGGGCGCACAGCGCCGGGTGCTGGTGGTCGAGGACGATCCGACGATCGTGGACGCCATCGCCGCCCGGTTGCGGGCCGAGGGATTTCTCGTGCAAACCGCCGGTGACGGACCGGCCGCCGTCGACACGGCCGAGGCCTGGCAGCCCGATCTGCTGATCCTCGACATCATGCTGCCGGGCTTCGACGGCCTGGAGGTCTGCCGCCGCGTGCAGGCACAGCGACCGGTGCCGGTGCTGATGCTGACCGCACGCGACGACGAGACAGACATGCTCGTCGGGCTCGGCGTGGGCGCCGACGACTACATGACGAAGCCTTTCTCCATGCGCGAGCTGGCCGCGCGCGTACACGTACTGCTGCGCCGCGTGGAGCGCGCCGTGGTCGCCGCGTCGACTCCTCGCTCCGGCATCCTGCGCCTGGGCGAGCTGGAGATCGACCACGCCCAGCGGCGGGTGCGGGTGCGCAGCGAGGACGTCCATCTGACGCCCACCGAGTTCGATCTGCTGGTCTGCCTGGCCAATACGCCGCGTGCGGTGCTCTCCCGCGAGCAGCTGCTCGCCGAGGTGTGGGACTGGGCGGACGCCTCCGGCACCCGGACCGTGGACAGCCACATCAAGGCGCTGCGCCGGAAGATCGGCGCCGAACGGATCCGTACGGTGCACGGCGTCGGCTACGCGCTGGAGACCCCCACTCCTTGAGCCCGACCTCCCGAGGGGGCTGATGCCATGAGCGGTGTCATGAGCAGTTTCATGAGCGGTGTCGGCATGCGCAATGCCATACGCGGTGTCGTGTCATGAGCGAGGCCGACGGGACGCGCAAGAACGCGGGCGGCTGGAGCGCGAGCCTCTGGGAGGGCGTACGCCCCTTCTCGATCAAGACGAAGCTCGGCATGCTGGTCGTCGTCTCGGTCTTCATCACCACCGTGCTGATGATGATCGCGGTGCGCACGGAGACCGAGCTGCGCTTCATCACCGTCTTCTCGATGATCGCGACGCTGCTGATCACGCAGTTCGTGGCGCACTCGCTGACGGCTCCCCTGGACGAGATGAACACGGTGGCCCGGAACATCGCGCACGGCGACTACACGAGCCGGGTCAAGGGCGCCGACCGCCGCGACGAACTGGGCGACCTGGCCCAGACGATCAACCGCATGGCCGACGACCTCGAGGCACAGGACCGCCAGCGCAGGGAGCTGATCGCGAACGTCTCGCACGAGCTGCGTACGCCGATCGCCGGCCTGCGCGCGGTTCTGGAGAACGTCGTGGACGGCGTCTCGGCCGCCGATCCCGAGACGATGCGTACGGCCCTGAAGCAGACCGAGCGCCTCGGGCGCCTGGTGGAGACGCTGCTCGACCTGTCCCGGCTGGACAACGGCGTCGTACCGCTGCGCAAGCGCCGCTTCGAGGTGTGGCCGTACCTGTCGGGCGTACTGAAGGAGGCCAACATGGTGGTCTCCGCGCGCGGGGGCATCTCCTCGGGGTCCGGCACCCACACGCGTACGGACGTACATCTGCACCTGGACGTGTCGCCGCCCGAGCTGACCGCGCACGCCGATCCGGAGCGGATCCACCAGGTCGTCGCCAACCTCATCGACAACGCGGTCAAGCACAGCCCGCCGCACGGCCGTGTGACGGTGCGGGCGCGGCGCGGGGACTATCCGGAGTCGCTCGATCTGGAGGTGCTGGACGAGGGCCCCGGGATTCCGCAGTCGGAGTGGCACCGGGTCTTCGAGCGTTTCAACCGGGGCGGAGTCGTCGCACCGCACGGTCCGGGCAGCGACGGCGGTACGGGTCTGGGGCTGGCGATCGCGCGCTGGGCGGTCGATCTGCACGGCGGCCGGATCGGTGTGGCCGAATCCCGGCGCGGCTGCCGAATCCAGGTCACTCTTCCGGGGCTGCCTCCGCTCGCAGGTTGACCTAAGGTTCGAGCCACAGTCGCAAGAACCACGGATTCCGCGAGGCGTCCCGAGGGCAACCGCGCTTGTTTCCCGCCATTTCCAGCGTCGAAACACGCGATTCGATGTGACTTACACGACGATCAACCTGCCCGGCCTGCATCCATCGGCCATGGAGGCGTAGCCTTAATTCCCGCTGTCCATCACCTTGTGAAGCGGAAGAGGGCGGTTGCCGCCGTGTCGCCACAGTCCCCCAGTAACTCGAGCATCTCCACCGACGACCAAGCCGGGAAGGCCGGGAAGAACCCTGCCGCCGCGTTCGGTCCGAACGAGTGGCTCGTCGACGAGATCTATCAGCAGTACCTCCAGGACCCGAATTCGGTAGACCGCGCCTGGTGGGACTTCTTCGCCGACTACAAGCCGGGCGGCGTCGCCGCCTCGGCCACGTCGCGTACTGCGGCCGCGGGGGCCGCAGGGACCCCCACGACGGCTCAGGCCGCGACCGCCCCGGCTGCTCCCGCCGCCCCGGTCTCCTCCGATGGTCAGGCCCAGGCTCAGGCCGCTCCGGCTCAGGCCGCCCCCGCGGCGCCGAAGCCCGCAGCCGCCGCTCCGGCCCCGGCTCCGGCCAAGCCCGCTGCCGCCGCCAAGCCGGCCGCCTCGAAGGCCGCGCCCACCAAGGCCGCGCCCGCGACCGAGGCACCGGCCGGCCCGGAGTACGTACCGCTGCGCGGCCCCGCCGCGGCCGTGGCGAAGAACATGAACGCCTCTCTGGAGCTGCCCACGGCCACGTCCGTGCGCGCGGTCCCGGTGAAGCTGCTCTTCGACAACCGCATCGTCATCAACAACCATCTGAAGCGCGCCCGGGGCGGGAAGATCTCCTTCACCCACCTCATCGGCTACGCGATGGTGCAGGCCCTCAAGGCCATGCCGTCGATGAACTACCACTACGCCGAGAAGGACGGCAAGCCGACCCTGGTCAAGCCGGAGCACGTCAACTTCGGCCTCGCGATCGACCTGGTGAAGCCGAACGGCGACCGTCAACTCGTCGTGGCCGGCATCAAGAAGGCCGAGACGCTGAACTTCTTCGAGTTCTGGCAGGCCTACGAGGACATCGTCCGCCGCGCCCGCGACGGCAAGCTGACGATGGACGACTTCTCCGGTGTCACGGTCTCCCTGACGAACCCCGGCGGCCTCGGCACCGTCCACTCCGTGCCCCGCCTGATGCCCGGTCAGTCGGTCATCATGGGCGTCGGCTCGATGGACTACCCGGCGGAGTTCCAGGGCACGTCCCAGGACACGCTCAACAAGCTGGGCATCTCCAAGGTCATGACCCTGACGTCGACGTACGACCACCGGGTCATCCAGGGCGCCGCCTCCGGCGAGTTCCTCCGGATCGTCGCGAACCTCCTCCTCGGTGAGAACGGCTTCTACGACGAGATCTTCGAGTCCCTGCGCATTCCGTACGAGCCGGTCCGCTGGCTCAAGGACATCGACGCCTCGCACGACGACGACGTCACGAAGGCCGCCCGCGTCTTCGAGCTGATCCACTCCTACCGGGTCCGCGGCCATGTCATGGCCGACACCGACCCCCTGGAGTACAAGCAGCGCAAGCACCCCGACCTGGACATCACCGAGCACGGGCTCACCCTGTGGGACCTGGAGCGCGAGTTCGCGGTCGGCGGCTTCGCCGGCAAGTCGATGATGAAGCTGCGCGACATCCTCGGCGTCCTGCGCGACTCGTACTGCCGCACCACCGGCGTCGAGTTCATGCACATCCAGGACCCGAAGCAGCGCAAGTGGATCCAGGACCGCGTGGAGCGCGGCCACACCAAGCCGGAGCGCGAGGAGCAGCTGCGCATCCTGCGCCGGCTGAACGCGGCAGAGGCCTTCGAAACCTTCCTGCAGACGAAGTACGTCGGCCAGAAGCGCTTCTCGCTGGAGGGCGGCGAGTCCGTCATCCCGCTCCTCGACGCGGTCATCGACAGCGCCGCCGAGTCCCGCCTGGACGAGGTCGTCATCGGCATGGCCCACCGCGGCCGGCTGAACGTCCTCGCCAACATCGTCGGCAAGTCGTACGCGCAGATCTTCCGCGAGTTCGAGGGCAACCTCGACCCGAAGTCGATGCACGGCTCCGGTGACGTGAAGTACCACCTGGGCGCCGAGGGCACCTTCACGGGCCTGGACGGCGAGCAGATCAAGGTGTCGCTCACCGCGAACCCCTCGCACCTGGAGGCGGTGGACCCGGTCCTGGAGGGCGTCGCGCGCGCCAAGCAGGACATCATCGGCAAGGGCGGCACGGACTTCACGGTCCTGCCGATCGCCCTGCACGGCGACGCGGCCTTCGCCGGCCAGGGCGTCGTGGCCGAGACCCTGAACATGTCGCAGCTGCGCGGCTACCGCACCGGCGGCTCGGTCCACATCGTCATCAACAACCAGGTCGGCTTCACCGCTCCGCCGGAGTCCGCGCGCTCGTCGATGTACTCCACCGACGTGGCCCGGATGATCGAGGCGCCGATCTTCCACGTGAACGGTGACGACCCCGAGGCCGTCGTCCGGGTCGGGCGCCTGGCCTTCGAGTTCCGGCAGGCGTTCAACAAGGACGTCGTCATCGACCTCATCTGCTACCGCCGCCGCGGTCACAACGAGACCGACAACCCGTCGTTCACGAACCCGCAGATGTACAGCCTGATCGACAAGAAGCGCTCGGTGCGCAAGCTCTACACCGAGTCCCTCATCGGTCGCGGCGACATCACGCTGGAAGAGGCCGAGCAGGCGCTGCAGGACTTCCAGGGCCAGCTGGAGAAGGTGTTCACCGAGGTCCGCGAGGCCGCCCAGGCCCCCGCCGAGGTGCACGTTCCGCAGCCGGAGGCGGAGTTCCCGGTCCACGTGGACACCGCGGTCTCCCAGGAGGTCGTGAAGCGGATCGCCGAGTCGCAGGTCAACATCCCCGACCACGTCACCGTCCACCCGCGTCTGATGCCGCAGCTGCAGCGCCGCGCGGCGATGATCGAGGACGGCACGATCGACTGGGGCATGGGCGAGACCCTGGCCATCGGCTCGCTGCTGATGGAGGGCACCCCGGTCCGTCTGTCGGGCCAGGACTCCCGCCGCGGCACGTTCGGCCAGCGCCACGCGGTCCTGGTGGACCAGAACACGGGCGAGGACTACACCCCGCTCCAGTACCTCTCGGAAGACCAGGCGCGCTACAACGTCTACGACTCGCTGCTCTCCGAGTACGCGGTCATGGGCTTCGAGTACGGCTACTCACTGGCCCGCCCCGAGGCGCTGGTCCTGTGGGAGGCGCAGTTCGGCGACTTCGTCAACGGCGCCCAGACGGTGGTGGACGAGTTCATCTCGTCGGCGGAGCAGAAGTGGGCCCAGACGTCCGGTGTGACGCTGCTCCTCCCGCACGGCTACGAGGGCCAGGGCCCGGACCACTCCTCGGCTCGCCCGGAGCGCTTCCTCCAGCTCTGCGCCCAGAACAACATGACGGTCGCCATGCCGACCCTCCCGTCGAACTACTTCCACCTGCTGCGCTGGCAGGTCCACAACCCGCACCACAAGCCGCTGGTGGTCTTCACCCCGAAGTGGATGCTGCGCCTCAAGGCCGCGGCCTCCAAGGCGGAGGAGTTCACGACGGGCGGCTTCCGCCCGGTCATCGGCGACGCGTCGGCCGACCCGGCCGCGGTCCGCAGGGTCGTCTTCTGCGCAGGCAAGCTCTACTACGAGCTGGAGGCCGAGCGGCAGAAGCGCGGCGCGACGGACACGGCGATCATCCGCATCGAGCGCCTGTACCCGCTGCCGGGTGCCGAGCTCCAGGCGGAAATCTCCAAGTACCCGAACGCCGAGAAGTACCTTTGGGCCCAGGAGGAGCCGGCAAACCAGGGCGCCTGGCCGTTCATCGCCCTCAACCTGATCGACCACCTGGACCTGGCGGTCGGCGCGGACATCCCGCACGGCGAGCGCCTGCGCCGCATCTCGCGCCCGCACGGCTCGTCCCCGGCGGTCGGCTCGAAGAAGCGCCACGAGCAGGAGCAGGAGCAGCTGGTTCGGGAGGTGTTCGAGGCGTAGGCCTCGGGCGTACATCGCCTGAAGGGCGCCGTCTGAAGGGCCCGGCACCGAGTTCGTCTCGGGCCGGGCCCTCGGGCGTATCCGGGCGCGTGCAGTCGAAGGTCCGACTCCGCATAACCTGGAGACGTCAGACCTACGCCCCCAGGAGAGCACCCGTGTACTTCACCGACCGTGGCATCGAGGAGCTGGAGAAGCGGCGCGGCGAGGAAGAGGTCACCTTCGAGTGGCTCGCCGAGCAGTTTCGTACGTTCGTCGATCTCAATCCGGACTTCGAGGTGCCGGTGGAGCGGCTGGCGACCTGGCTGGCGCGGCTGGACGACGAGGACGACGAGTAGGGCGCGCGACGCCCGTCGTACCCGCGCTTTCACCCCTGAGATCACCGGATCGGGTGTCTTGACTTTCCGTGACCGCGATATATCGTGAATAACGGAAGACGCGATATGGCGTGACCGGGATGACCGCCGCCCCTGTCGCGTTATTGCGCAACGTCCGTTCGCGTCGAGGAGGTCAGCACCATGTCCGAGTGGTCCGTCGCCGAGCCGAAGAAGCTCACCTTCGATGACCCCGTGACAGCACTCCATGTGCGACTCGTCAACGGAACGGTGAACGTCGTGGGGGTGGACGAGGGTTCCACCCGCCTCGAGGTGACCGAGATAAAGGGACCGCCTCTCGTGGTGACCCACAAGGACGGCACACTCACGGTGGCGTACGAGGACTTGCCCTGGAAGGGCTTCCTCAAGTGGCTCGACCGCAAGGGCTGGCACCGCGGGGCGGTGGTCTCTCTGGCGATTCCGGCACATGCGCGCGTGGAGGTCGGCGTGGTCGGCGCCGCAGCCGTGGTCTCCGGGGTGGACGGGCCGACGGTGGTGAAGGGCGTCACGGGAGACACGACACTCGTCGGCCTCTCCGGCCCCGTGCGCGCCGACACGGTTTCGGGGAATCTGGAAGCCCAGGCCGTCACCGGCGACCTGCGTTTCAACTCCGTCTCCGGTGACCTCACCGTCGTCGAGGGCTCGGGCTCCAGCGTGCGGGCGGACTCGGTGAGCGGCTCGATGATCGTCGACCTCGACACGGACAGCCCCACCGACGTCAGGCTGAACAACGTCTCGGGGGAGATCGCAGTCCGGCTGCCGCACCCCGCGGACGCAGAGGTCGAGGTCGACACCGCGAGCGGCACGGTCTCCAACGCCTTCGACGACCTCCGAGTCAGCGGCCAGTGGGGCGCCCACAAGATCACCGGCCGCCTGGGCTCGGGCACCGGAAAGCTGAAGGCGACAACGGTCTCAGGCTCGATCGCGTTGCTGCGGAGGCCCCCGTCGGAGGACGAGCCATGGGACGCCGAGCCGAAGGACACCGCCGGCCTCCCATCCGACGAGAGCCCCGACCACCCGTCCGACCACCCGTCCGACGGCGCGACCGACAGCACGAACGACAAGAAGGGGCTCTGACATGCCTCCCGTCTTTGCCCACGGACGACTGCGGCTCTACCTCCTGAAACTGCTGGACGAGGCGCCGCGCCACGGGTACGAGGTGATCCGGCTCCTCGAGGAGCGCTTCCAGGGCCTGTACGCGCCCTCGGCCGGCACCGTGTACCCCCGCCTGGCCAAGCTGGAGGCCGAGGGCCTGGTCACCCACACCACCGAAGGCGGCCGCAAGGTGTACGCGATCACGGACGCGGGCCGTGCCGAACTGGCCGATCGCAGCGGTGAACTGGCCGACCTGGAGCTGGAGATCCGCGAGTCGGTGGCGGAGCTGGCCGCCGAGATCCGGGCCGATGTGCGGGGCGCGGCAGGCGACCTGCGCCGCGAGATGCGGGCGGCGGCGAGCGAGGCGCGCCGGGGACCCGCATCGGGCGGCGCCAAGGGGTGGCGGGGGGAACACGAGACCGCCTACGGGGACTCCACGGAGTACGTGGAGAAGGAGGCGTGGCGTACCGCGAAGGAGGAGATGCGCCGCGTCAAGCAGGAGTGGAAGGAACAGGCCCGGCGCGCGAAGGACGAGAGCCGACGGGCCCGCGAGGAGGCCCAGCGGGCGCGCCGCCAGGCCAAGGAGGCGCAGGAGAGGGCACGGGCCCAGGCCCAGGAGCTCCAGCGGGTCGCCAAGCGCGTCCAGGACCAGGTGCAGGACCACTTCGCACGGGGTGACTGGCCGACCGGGGTACGAGAGGGGCTTTCCGAACTCGCCAAGGAATTCGGCGAGTTCGGAAAGGACTTCGGCAAGGGGTTCGGGAAGGACGCCGGCTTTGGCCGACAGGAAAAGCCGGGGGCTCCGGAGCCCGACTACACGGTCACCCCCGAGGACTTCCCCGCCGGCTACGAACCCGCCTGGGCACACGACGACTCGACCGGCGAACCCGCCCGCGACCTCGACCGCCTCCTGGACCGCTTCCGCGACGACATCCGCGACGCGGCCCGCGACAACGGGGTGACGGAGGACCAACTGCGGGAGTGCCGCCGCCACTTGTCGACGGCGGCGGCACACATAGGGGTGGTACTGCGGCCCAAGGGCTGAGCCCGCCCCAGAGCCTGTCCGGCGGATCAGGCCGGACAGGCCCCCAGCCTACTCAGCCCGCCTTCGCCTCGCCGCCGCCGTAGAGCACGCGCGTGACGGTCTCGTACGTCACGCCGTGGTCCTCAAGGGCCTCGGCGGCAACTCCGGGGCGGGCAGTGAGAGCAAGGAGGATGTGTTCGTCCCCGATGTGCCGGTCGCGCAGGCCCAAGGCGATGCGCAGGGACTTCTCCAGGGTCTCCTTGGCGCCGCGGGTGAAGGTGCGGCGGCCGGACCACCACCCCTTGTCCTTGCTGTCGCCGCCCAGCGCGCCCACGCCATGAGCCTGCTCAACCCGGGAGACGATCTCCGCGACGTCGATGCCGAGACCGGACAGCGCGTCGGCGTCGGCGCGCGACAGACCCCCGCGGCGCCGCACCTCGGCGAGCATCCGTTCCACCGACTCCCTCGCGCGGCCGGTCAGTCCCAGCGACATCAGCGCGAACGACCCACGACTGCCCTCTCGGTCGAGCAGGGCAAGCAGCAGGTGCCCTTCTTCGACCGTCTCGGCGCCCAACCGCTCGGAGTGTTCAACCGCGCCCCGCACCACCGCGCGAGCGTCCTTGGTGAACCGTTCGAACATCACTGCCTCCCGTACTTCTTGTGGACGGCCTGCCTGCTGACACCCAGTTCCGCGGCGATCTCCTGCCACGACCAACCCTGATTGCGCGCACTGCGCACCTGCACCGCTTCGAGCTGCTCCAGCAGCCGCCGCAAGGCGGAGACGGCCCGCAGCCCGATCCGCGGATCGCGGTCACCCGCGCGCTCGGCGAGATCTGTTGCTTCGGTCATGACGTCAACGTACGTTGACACCCCCTTGATGTCAACCGAGGTTGACATCAAGGGGGTGCGAGAGACGGGTGCGAGGCATGCGCGTCAGGATGCGGTGAGGACGATCTTCCCGAACTGCTCACCCGACTCCATCCGCTCGAACCCCTCACGAGCACGATCCAGCGGGAGGACTTCGTCGATGACGGGACGTACGCCTGTGGCGGCGCAGAAGGACAGCAGGTCCTCCAACTCGTCCTTCGTTCCCATCGTGGAGCCGACGACCTTGAGTTCGAGGAAGAAGATGCGGGTCAGTTCTGCGTGCGAGGGACGGTCACCGCTTGTGGCACCCGAGATGACGAGGGTGCCCCCGGGCTTGAGGGACTTCACGGAGTGGGACCAGGTAGCGGCACCCACGGTCTCGATAACGGCATCCACGCGCTGCGGCAGCCTGGCGCCGGACTCCACGGCCTCCACGGCGCCCAGATCCATCGCCCGCTTGCGCTTCGCCTCGTCACGGCTGGTGGCGAAGACCCGTAGCCCCGCGGCCTTCCCCAGCACGATCGCGGCGGTGGCCACACCCCCGCCGGCGCCCTGCACGAGAACCGAGTCACCGGGGCGTACACCGGCGTTGGTGAAGAGCATGCGATACGCCGTCAGCCAGGCGGTGGGCAGACAGGCAGCCTCCTCGAAGGAGAGCTCCTTGGGCTTCGGCAGTACGTTCCAAACGGGTACGGAGACCTGTTCAGCGAATGTCCCCTGGTACCGCTCGGTGAGGATGGAACGCGGCTCCTTGGGTCCGACGCCGTGTCCCGTCTGCCCGATCACGGAGTGCAGCACGACCTCGTTGCCGTCCTCGTCGACCCCGGCGGCGTCGCACCCCAGAATCATCGGCAACCGGTCCTCCGCGAGGCCCACGCCTCGCAGCGACCACAGGTCATGGTGGTTCAGGGACGCGGCCCTGACGTCCACGATTGTCCAGCCGTCCCGAGCCTCGGGAGCGGGCCGCTCCCCCAACTCCAGCCCGTTCAACGGCTGATCCCGATCAATACGTGCGGCGTATGCAGCGAACATGCCCCTGACCCTAGCCGTCAGCGGTTGAGCGGGCTGCCTACGGGGGTGGTGGGCTCGGTTTCCTGGGCGGGTGCGGGTGCATCGTGGCTGGTCGCGCAGTTCCCCGCGCCCCTAAAGGGGCGCTCCTGGAGCAAGTCAGCCACTACGCACTCGCACCCTCCCACCGGCGGGAGGGGATGTGGGCCGGTGCGTCGTATGCCCGTCGCGTAGGTTCTGTCTCGGCCCACCTGCGCCCTGTATCAGCAAAGGGCAGTACGCCCTGTTGGCGACGGGCTGACGCACCGGCCACGGCCCCGCACCCACCACCCACCCAAGGGGCGCGGGGCTGTGACATCAGCGGCTCCGCCGCGGGGCGCGAACGACGGACCGCCAGTCGACAACGAACCGTCAACGCCGGGCGACGCCTTCCGTCCGAGCCGCCGCCGCAACCGCCGCAGTGACCGCCGGAGCAACCCGCTCATCGAACGGCGACGGAATCACATAATCCGCGGCAAGGTCGTCCCCGACGACCGCAGCCAACGCCTCAGCCGCAGCGATCTTCATCCCCTCGGTGATCCGAGACGCCCGCACCTGAAGCGCCCCCGCGAAGATCCCGGGAAACGCCAGCACGTTGTTGATCTGGTTGGGGTAGTCGGACCGCCCGGTAGCCACAACGGCCGCGTACTTGTGCGCGACGTCGGGATGCACCTCGGGATTCGGGTTGGCCATGGCGAACACGAACGCGCCCTCGGCCATGGAAGCGACGGCCGGCTCCGGAACCGTACCGCCGGACACTCCGATGAAGACGTCCGCGCCGGCGAGCGCGGCCTCCAACGACCCCGACAGGCCCGCCTTGTTGGTCAGCGAGGCAAGCTCGCGCTTGACCGGAGTCAGATCGTCCCGGTCCTCGGACACGACACCCTTGCGGTCCGCGACAGCGACATCCCCGATCCCGGCCTCGAGCAGGAACTTGGCGATGGCGACACCGGCCGCCCCCGCGCCCGAGATCACCGCACGCAGCTCCCCCAGCGACCGCCCCGTCAGACGGGCCGCGTTCCGGAGGGCCGCCAGGGTGACCACAGCGGTTCCGTGCTGGTCGTCGTGGAAGACCGGGATGTCCAGCCGCTCCTGCAAACGCCGCTCGATCTCGAAGCACCGAGGCGCCGAGATGTCCTCCAGGTTGACCCCGCCGAAGGACGGCGCGAGCCGCACAACGGTCTCGATGATCTCGTCGGCGTCCGTCGTGCCCAGAGCGATCGGCACCGCGTCGACCCCGCCGAACTGCTTGAACAGGATCGCCTTGCCCTCCATCACGGGGAGGGAGGCCTCGGGGCCGATGTCGCCGAGCCCGAGCACGGCCGTACCGTCCGTCACCACGGCCACCACGGACGACTTCCACGTGTAGTCGTGGACGAGCTCCGGCTGCTCGGCGATGGCGCTGCACACCTTCGCGACGCCGGGCGTGTACGCCAGGGACAGGTCGTCCTTGTCGCGGACCGGAACGGTGGCCTGCACGGCCATCTTGCCGCCGCGGTGCAGCGCGAACGCCGGATCGAAGGAATCGAGGGGCTCGGCCCCGGCCTCCTGCTCCGTACTGCTGTCGCTGCGAGGATTGACGATCTCCGCTGCCACTTTGTTTTACCCCTTAAGTCTTGAACGGTTGAGGGTGTCCACTCCGGGTGAGGGGTGGGCGGGCACCGCGTATGCCCCTGATGTGACGGCTACGTACGGGTACGTACGGGCACATACGCGACGGGCGCGCCGCACACGCGCCCTGAGCCCCGGATGAGGGGTGTAAAGAACCTTCTTACCGGACGGACGGCATCGCCGACGAGTCCATAACACGAAGGTCACATGACGCTGACATGACTTGTGCCCGATTGCACGGACATATCCTGACAGGTCAGCAGGGCGCCGCAAGTGCGCAGAGGCGGCTGCTCGCATCGCGCGAAGCACCGAAGATCTTCCGGCAGGAAGGCGAAAAATCCGTACAAGATCCGGCCGAGATAGACCGGTCCGGCACGGTTCGGGGGTCACCCGTTATCCGATTTTGACATGGCGGGCGCCCTGAGGGCATCCGTCCGAATGGCAAGATTGCCGTCATCACACGAGGTCGCGACACCCACAAAGGTGTGTGTTCTCGTCGACCCATCGGCACTCCACCCTTCCGCCGGAGGAACACCATGACCGCAAGCTCCACCCGTCGTACGACCGCCGCGCACTCCCGGATAGCCGCGGTCGGTGCGATCGCGGTCGCCGGCGCCCTGCTGCTCACGGGCTGCGGTGACCAGACCGAGAGCAGCAGCTCGGACAGCACCGACACTCCTTCGGCGAGTGCGGCCCCGCTGGCCGACAAGCTGCCGAAGGAGATCCGTGACGCGGGCGTCGTCAAGGTCGGTTCCGACATCGCGTACGCGCCGGTCGAGTTCAAGGACAGCTCCGGCAAGACGGTCGGCATCGACCCCGACCTCGCGGCCGCGATGGGCAAGCAGCTCGGCGTGAAGTTCGAGTTCGAGAACGGCACCTTCGACACGCTGATCACGGGTCTGCGCTCCGACCGGTACGACATCGCCATGTCCGCGATGACCGACACCAAGGACCGCCAGGAGGGCGTCGACTCCGAGACCGGCAAGAAGGTCGGCGAGGGCGTCGACTTCGTCGACTACTTCACCGCCGGTGTCTCGATCTACACCAAGAAAGGCGACGACCAGGGCATCAAGACCTGGTCCGACCTGTGCGGCAAGAAGATCGTGCTGCAGCGCGGCACGGTCTCCGAGGACCTCGCCAAGGCCGAGGCGAAGAAGTGCACCGGCGGCAAGACGATCACCATCGAGGCCTTCGACAACGACCAGCAGGCCCAGACCCGCCTGCGCGCGGGCGGCGCCGACGCCGGCTCCTCCGACTTCCCGGTCGCCGCGTACGCGGTGAAGACCTCCGGCGGCGGCAACGACTTCCAGCTGGTCGGCGAGCAGGTCGAGGCGGCGCCGTACGGCATCGCGGTCGCCAAGGACCAGACCCAGCTCCGGGACGCGCTGAAGGCGGCTCTGGACGCGGTCATCGCGAACGGCGAGTACGACAAGATCATCAAGAAGTGGGGCGTCGAGGACGGCGCTGTCAAGGAAGCCACCATCAACGGCGGCAAGTGACCGCACGGCCGGCGGGCACTGAAAGGCAACACCCGTGACTGTTGACATCGACAAGACGGACGGGCCGGCGGACACCCCGCCGGCCGGCCCGGAGGCCATCAAGGCCATCCCGGTCCGTCACTATGGGCGGTACGTCTCCGCCGTCATCGCTCTCGCTCTGCTGGGCGGGGTCGTCTACGCGTTCTCCCAGGGCAGGATCAACTGGGGCGCGATCCCGGACTACTTCTTCAACGACCGCATTCTCAGCGGCGTGGGCAACACGCTCCTGCTCACGGTGCTGTGCATGCTGATCGGCGTCGTCGGCGGCATCCTGCTGGCGGTGATGCGCCTGTCGAAGAACCCGGTCACCTCGTCCGTCGCGTGGTTCTACATCTGGTTCTTCCGCGGTACCCCGGTCCTGGTCCAGCTCATCGTCTGGTTCAACCTGGGCCTGGTCTTCGAGACCATTAACCTCGGGCCGATCTACAAGGACGAGTGGTCGCAGTTCATGACCCCGTTCCTGACGGCGCTGCTGGGCCTCGGCCTCAACGAGGCGGCCTACATGGCGGAGATCTGCCGTGCCGGTCTGCTCTCGGTCGACGAGGGACAGACCGAGGCCTCGCACGCGCTGGGCATGAGCCACGGCAAGACGCTGCGACGGATCGTCGTGCCGCAGGCGATGCGCGTGATCGTGCCGCCCACGGGCAACGAGGTCATCAACATGCTGAAGACGACCTCGCTGGTGTCCGTGGTCCAGTACTCGGAGCTGCTCCGCGTCGCCCAGGACATCGGCCAGACCTCCGGCGCCCCGGCCGAGATGCTGTTCCTCGCCGCGGCCTGGTATCTGGTGCTGACCTCGGTCTTCAGCGTCGGCCAGTACTACCTGGAGCGGTACTACTCCCGCGGTTCCAGCCGCACGCTCCCGGACACGCCGTTCCAGAAGATCAAGGCGAACATGCTGTCCCTGTCGAACCGTCCGTCGGCAGGAGGTGCCGCATGACCGCCATGGTGAAGGCCGAAGGCGTTCACAAGTCCTTCGGGCTCGTCGAGGTCCTCAAGGGCATCGACCTGGAAGTGCAGTCCGGCGAGGTCTTCTGCCTCATCGGCCCCTCCGGTTCCGGCAAGTCGACGTTCCTCAGGTGCATCAACCACCTCGAGAAGATCAACGCCGGCCGTCTGTACGTCGACGGAGAGCTCGTCGGCTATCGCCAGAAGGGCGACAAGCTGTACGAGCTCAGGGACAACGAGGTCGCCCTGAAGCGCCGGGACATCGGCATGGTCTTCCAGCGTTTCAACCTGTTCCCGCACATGACGGCCCTCGAGAACATCATCGAGGCCCCGGTCCAGGTCAAGGGCGTCAGCAAGGCCCAGGCGCGGGAGCGCGCCGGCGAGTTGCTCGACCGCGTCGGCCTGGCCGACAAGGCCGGGTCCTACCCCTCGCAGCTCTCCGGCGGCCAGCAGCAGCGCGTGGCGATCGCCCGTGCGCTGGCCATGGAGCCGAAGCTGATGCTCTTCGACGAGCCGACCTCGGCCCTCGACCCGGAGCTGGTCGGCGACGTCCTCGACGTCATGCGTGACCTCGCCGAGTCCGGCATGACCATGATCGTCGTCACCCACGAGATGGGCTTCGCCCGCGAGGTCGGCGACAGCCTGGTGTTCATGGACGGCGGCGTGGTCGTCGAGTCGGGCCACCCCCGCGACGTACTGACGGATCCGCAGCATGAGCGGACGAAGTCGTTCCTGTCCAAGGTTCTCTGAGGGTACGAACGAGAAGGGGTGGTACGGGTTTTCCGTACCACCCCTTCCTCATGCCGTCGTCACTTGAGCGCGAGGACCAGCGCGTCCGACGGTGAACGCCACACGGCCCGGGCCTCGGCGAAGCCCTTCTCGCGCAGCACGCGCGCGTGCCACTCGGCGGACGGGGTGTCGCCGTCAGCGTGCTCGCCGTAGATCTCGAAACGGCGGGCGGTCGGCTCGGCGAGGACCGGCTCCTGGGCGGCGAGCTGCCACCATTCGGTCCAGCCGAGTACGCCGGCCTCCTTGGCGCGGTTCATGCGGTCGTGCCGCTGCGCGCGCTCCGCCGCATTGATCTGCGGGGTGGACTCGTCGATCATGTGGTCCGCGTTCATGAACACACCGCCGTCGCGGACGAGTTCCGCGACCTGACCGTAGAGGGCCGCGAGGGGTTCCAGGTGCAGCCAGTGAAGGTGCCCTCGGCGATGGCCAGGAGCGCGGGGTCGAGGTCGACCCCGGTGCTGACGGCCTCCGGGAACCTTTCGAAGAGCCGGGCCGTGATACTTCCCGTACCGCATGCCAGGTCGAGTACGCGCGGTGCGGGGCCCACCAGGGCCCCGACCATGTCGAGCATGACCCGGAAGCGTTCCTCACGATCCGGGAGGTACCACTCCTGCTGCCGGTCCCAGCTCGCTTGCCATGCGCTCCAGTCGGCTCCGGTCACGGTGGTCATGGACGCCCCTCCCCTCCAGGAGTAATACCCTGGAATCACAGTCAGCCATTACTCGCTCGCAGCACGACCATAGAGCGCCCTCGTAAGGACTACAAGTGGAACTGGCCTATTACTCGGACTACGCCGTACGTCTCGTCAACACCGAGGAACCGGCCCGGGGCAAGGACTCGCTCACCTCGGTCAAGGCCGTCCGCGACCTCTTCGGGGTCAATGCGTCGGCGGCCCGCCGGGCCACGGACGCGGACGTCACCCGCTTCCGGGGCGTACGGGCGCGGCTGCGGGCGGTCTTCGAGGCGGCGGACACCGGCGACGAGACGCTCGCCGTGGACCTGCTGAACTCACTGCTCCTGGAGTTCCCGGTCAGCCCGCAGATCTCCGGGCACGACTTCCGGGACGACGACGGCCGCCCGCTTTGGCACATGCACCTGGCGGACCATCCCTCGAACGCGACCGCCGGCTATGCCGCGATCGCCGCGATGGGTCTGGCCTTCCACCTCACCGAGTACGGCGTGGACCGCCTCGGCCTGTGCGAGGCAGCCCCGTGCCGCAACGCCTACCTCGACACCTCGACGAACCGTTCCCGGCGCTACTGCTCGGACCGCTGCGCGACCCGCGCCAACGTCGCCGCCTACCGCGCCCGCAAGCGCCTGGAGGCCGACCGGTCGGGGAACACCGGCCGCGCGGCCGAGAGCGCCCAGCGCGCGACCGCGAGCGGCGAACGCTGACCCTCCTTCAGGGGCCGGTACCGGAACCACGCCTTCCCGAGGACGAATTCCTCGGGCACGGTCCCGTAGTCCGTGCTGTCCCCGCCCGCGTACGTGTTGTCCCCGAGCACCCACCAGCCGCCCTCGCGCCGCTCCACGGCACGCTTGACGACCAGCAGGTCCTGCTGGAACGGGTGACGCAGAACGACCACGTCACCGGGCCTGATGCGCGCCCCGTACTGCACCACGAGCTGGTCCCCGTGATACAGCGTGGGCACCATGGACGGCCCGGTCACTTCGGCCACCCCGAAAGGCAGGACAGCCCTCCCGCGCTCGGTCTCCTGCGACAGCTCCGGCATCCCCGGCACCTCCCCGGTCCGATCCTCCACAGTCTCAGTCTGACCCCGGACTTTTGTCCTAAGCCCATGGGGGCACTCGCGAAATCCCGTCCAGCACGGAGTAATGTCCCACCTGAGAAGACGATCACGAGGAAGGACAGCTCAATGCTCTCCCGCCTGTTTGCCCCCAAGGTCAAGGTCAGCGCACACTGCGACCTGCCCTGCGGTGTGTACGACCCGGCCCAGGCCCGCATCGAGGCGGAGTCGGTGAAGGCCATCCAGGAAAAGATGGCCGGCAACGACGACCCTCACTTCCAGGCCCGGGCGACGACCATCAAGGAGCAGCGCGCCGAGCTCGCCAAGCACCACGTCTCGGTGCTGTGGAGCGACTACTTCAAGCCGCCGCACTTCGAGAAGTACCCGGAGCTCCACCAGCTGATCAACGACACCCTGAAGTCCCTCTCCGCCGCCAAGGGTTCCACGGACCCGGCGACCGGCCAGAAGGCCCTCGACTACATCGCCCAGGTCGACAAGATCTTCTGGGAGACCAAGAAGGCCTGATCTTCGATCATGCTCTCTGACCTGCGATTACGTTGGTCGCAGCGTCTCTCTTTCCGCACCCGGTCCTCGGGGCGCCCAGCACGGCGGCCGTGATGGATCGGGTGCGGTCTTTTGCGTCCGGACACAGGCGTCGGCGATCTCGGCGAAGGCCAGCCCTTGAAGGGCGAGTTGTTCTGTTTCGTATCGGCCCTCGGTCGTGGCCTCCGCTCGGCAACACGGACTACGCCCGCGATCTCTCGGTCGTGGACGTCGAAGCCGTGCGCGACCGCCGGGGGGGTAGCCGATGAGTTCGAGCGCCCGACTTGGCAGTGCCTGCCGGGACGCCTCGTCCGACTCCCACAACAGAACGGCTCCCCACCGGTTGGTGTCCGGATCGGAGAGCCACATCTTGAAGCGGAGCCCGGGCACCGCGGAGAACGCGGCGACGGATTTGCCGAAGACGTCACACACGGTCGAGTCGCTGCGGCGGGTGGGGCGGCCAGGGCCCGAGAGCGGGCAGCCCCTCCGCCGCCACCGGTGAGATCGCGGGCGTACGTCCGGCCAGCCAGGCCGCCAGGTCGCGCACCCGTCCGGTGACCACCGTGCCCGTCTGCCCATCGCCGACGGACCATTGTCGACGCACGTCCTCGGCGCGGAGGCGTGTGCCTGCCGGAAGGCGGCCCCGGAGGAAGTCGATGGCGTGTGCGGCCAGGTCCTCGGGCCAGTCGTCGGACCGCACACCGAGTTCCAGGTCGACCATGTGGATCCATGTCTCGCGCCAGCGCGCGAATACCGTGGCGGCGAGGTCCGCGTTTCGGAAAGTGACGGGCCGGCTCCAGTCCGCGTCGTCGGCGCGTGCCCAGACTGCCTCCAGCGCGGCCGTGTGCGTGGCGAGTTCCGCTCGGTGCTCGGCGGCGCTGCGACCCGCCGTGGCCTCGATGATCGCGTTGCGCTCGTCCACCCCGCCGTCGTAGCCCGCCACGGGGTCACCGCGCAGGGCATGCTCCGCGAGACGGGCGAACATCTTCGCGTTGTCGGTGAGATGCGCCAGGACATGGCCGCGTGACCATCCAGGAAGGGCGGATGCCTCGGCGACCTGCTGGTCGTCCAGTCCAGCGAGGAGCCTTTCCAGCGTCCCGTGGGCTTCGATCACTGCCGCGACAGGAGGTTGCATGCTCCCGCCCTACAGGGCCGGGCGCTGGTTGCGGACAGCCGGGGCCTGGGCAGCGAGGTCCTGGAGGGGTTCACCGCTCAGTCGGCATACGGTCCACTCGTCCAGGAACTCCACGCCGAGCGACTTGTAGAAGTCGATCGTCGGTTCGTTCCAGGCCAGCACCCACCACTCGAAGCGCTCGTAGCCGTGTCGCTCGCAGATCGCGGCCAGGGAGGCGAGCAGAGCCTTGCCGTGTCCGCCACCTCGGGCGTGCGGACGTACGTAGAGGTCCTCCAGGTGCATGCCGCGCGTGCCGGTCCAGGTCGAGAAACGGGGGAACCACAGGGCATAGCCAACTGCCTTGCCCGTCTCGTCGTCCTCGGCGATCAGTGCGAACGCAGCCGGAAGTTCTCCGAACAGTCCCTCGCGGAGCTGCTCCTCGGTCGCACGGGCCTGCTCAACAGCCCGTTCGTACTCGGCTAGTTCGCGGATCATCGCGCGGATCTCCGCGACGTCGTTCACTGTGGCGGCACGGATCATGCCGGAGATCATCGGTCACTGTGCCGAACCGTGTCCATGCAATTCCGCGCCTTCCAACGGCGTGAAGTGAACTGACCGGGCTTGGTCTTGGGGAATGACCCGCCGAAGCGATGTCAGTTTCTGTCGGGTGCCGGCGCCTTCAGTCGGCCGGTGGCAGCAACGTCCCCAGTGGGCCCAAGTCCAGGTTGAGGTCCTCCAGCCGCAGGTCGTAGCGGGCGCAGAGGTCCTGCATGCGGTCGTGGAGGAGCATCAGGGTCAGGCCGACGCGCTCTTCCTGGTCCTCCGTGAGGTCGTTTTTGTCGACTCGGTGGAGGGCCTGGCGTTCCATGAGCTGGCGGAGGAGTTCGACGACGGTCAGGACGAGTTTGACCAGGTCGCGTTCGACGGTGTCCGGGTCGGTGGACAGGCGGTGGGCGGCGGCGCGGGTGTCCGGAGGTGGGGGCGGGGGCATGGCGGCCTCACAAGGGCTGGGTGACGGCGTCGACGGCAGCGGCGGCAACCGGAGCGATGACGGCACGCAGGTCGATGCGTACGAGGTCGACGTCGGCGATGGACAGGACCAGGTCGCCCGTGATGACGACGCCGCCCTGGAGCAGGCGGTCGAGGAGGTCGATCAGGGCGACCGGACGGTCGGCGTGGGGGGCGGCGACGGTCACGAGACGGGCTCCGCCGGGAGGGAGAAGGAGTACGGGGCCCAGGGTCCCGTCACTTCCACATGGACGCCGGGGAGGCCCTCGGCCGCTGCCAGGACGCGGGTGCGGAAGTCCTCGACGTGGTCTTCGGGGACGAGGTAGGCGTCGTTACTGACGTTTGGGCCGGGCACCTGCCCTGCGAGTTCGCCGCGTTGTGGGCGGAAGGCCACGCGGTCGACGGCGAGGGTGCCGGCGAGTTCCCTGAGGCGGGCGGCCGTGTCGGTGGCCGCCTGCCAGGCGTCCTCGGTCGAGCGCTTTCGGCGGCGGCGCCCGGCCAGATAGGCGCGGCCTACGCCCAGGCCCTTGCCCTTGGCCGGCTCGGGGTCGGGTGACTCGGTGTCGGGAGCCGCGTAGATCTTGACGCCGAGTTCCACGTGGCCCGTGACGCGGTCCAGCAGGGGCAGGAAGTCGTCGCGGCGTGCCTCCAGGGTCTGCCGTACGCGGTCCTCGTCGCGGTAGACGGTGACCAGGCGCAGCGGCAGCACGGCGATGCCGCGCCCGGTGAGCGCGGCGACCACGGCGTGGTGGGCCCGGGCCGTGGCTTCCAGCCAGTCCAGGTCCTCCAGTCCGGCCTTGAGGGACGCTTCGTCGAAGTCCGCGGCGGGGACGGGGCCGACGACCGCGGCGAGCGCCGGGGGGCGGTCCGGTGCGTCGCCCGGCGGGCCGCCCGAGGCGCCGTCCGGTGCGTCGTCCCCGAACTCCAGCAGACGGATGCGCTCGCCGGCGACCCCGCGCAGGTCCGCGACCGCACGGGCGGCCTCCGGGGTGCGGCGCAGCACGGCGTAGGCGTAGACGATGTCGGTCTTGACGTCCTCGTCGACGTCAGCCTTGACGTCCTTGAGGTCCTCGAGGTCCCTGACGTCGGTGTCGAGGCCAGTCGTCACGTCGACGTTGGTCTCGGTGTCGCTGTCGGCTCTGACATCGGTCTTGATGTCGGTGCCGAAGTCGGTCTTCACGTCGGTGTCGGTGGCCATGTCGGTGTGGGTCATGAGGCGGGGCTCCTGTCGGCGGACCGCAGCGCGGCGATCTCCGCGCGCAGGCGTTCGTTCTCCTCGGCGAGCGACCGGACGGGATCCGCAGCCTCAGCCGCACCCTCCGCCTCAACAAGTGACCGCCGGTCCGGCTGCTCCGCGAGCGACGCGTCCCGCTGCTCGGCGACGGGCCGGTCCGCGGTGCTGGAACTCGCCCGGGAGGAGAGGGTGGGGTCGTGTTCCCACCAGTCGATGCCCATCTCCTTCGCCTTGTCGACGGAGGCGACGATGAGCCGCAGCTTGATGGTGAGCAGCTCGATGTCGAGCAGGTTGATCCGGATGTCGCCCGCGATCACCACGCCCTTGTCGAGGACCCGTTCAAGGATGTCGGCGAGGTTGGCGCCCTGGCCGCCCGGCCCCTGGTCGTACGGGGACGGAAGGCGGGGCGATCCGCCGAGTGCGCCTGCTACCGGTTGCGTCATGGTCGTTGCGTCATGGTCGGGAGGCTCGTCTCCAAGCGGTGATCTCGTCGAGTCGGTCCAGCAGTTCGTCCTCGCGGCGGTCGTACTCGTCCTCGTCGATCCGCCCGTCCAGCAGGGCCCGTTCCAGTTCGGTGAGGGCCTGCTGAACGGGGGCCGGGTCGTAGTACTCCGCTTCGGCGGCGTCCTGTATCTGCTCGGCGACCCAGATGGTGGTGCGCAGGGGCGCAAGCGGGAGGGTGAGGATGCCGGTCAGCAGGCCCATCGGTCAGGCCGCGAAACTGTACGGGGGCAAGGGGCCGCGCAGCCGGAAGTCGTAGCCCTCGCCGAAGTCGCGCGCCAGCCGCTGTCCCGCTTCGGTGAACTCATGGGCCTGGGCGCGTGCGACGAGGAACGAGACGTTGAGGAAGTCGTCCTTCGCCGGGGCGCCCTCGACCCTGGCGCGGGCCAGCGAGGACAGCTGCTGCACGACCTGTTCGGCCAGCAGCCGCTGCCGCGCGTCGACCTGCCTGGCCAGCAGCTCGCCGAGGGCTACGCGATCCTCGTGGGTGCCGTTGCCGTCCCGGGTGAGCGCGTTGAGACGGCGGGCCTCCTCGGATTCGCTCAGCACTTCGCGCAGCAGGTCGTCCTGGGCTCGTGCGGCCTTGAGGTTGAACTCGGTGGTGCCGTGCAGTTCGGCGAGTCTGCGCTCGTACTCCTCGCTCTTCTCCTCCAGGGCCCTTCCGACGGTCGCACTGTCGGGAGCGAGCATCCCGAACCGCATGGGCAGGACCGCCCCGTCCGCCATCAGCCGTTCCTGCAGCTCCTGGTGGGCGGTGAGGTCACGGCGCTTGGGGCGCAGTTCGGGGGGTGCGAGGCTGACGACGGCGGCGAGCCCGCCGCGCACCACCGCGCTCAGGGAGCCGCCGACGCCGCCGACGGTGCGTAAGCCGTCGAGCCGCAGGGGATGGTCGGAGCCGGTGATGGCGTAGATGTACAGGGGTGAGTCCGGCGCCGGCTCCGAGGCTGCGGCCGACGGCGGCGGGTTCGTAGGGACGTCGCTCACCGCTCTCCCTCCTTCTCCTCCTTGCTCACCGCTTCTTCTCCTCGTCGTCGTCGCCGCCGAAGAAGTCGCCGACCGCGTCGACGACGCCGTCGACGGCTCCGCTGATCGCGCCGCCGGTCGTGCCCCTGGCCCCGCTCTCGACCATGTCGCCGACGATGTCGGTGAGCCGGGCGGGCGCCTTGCGGCCCGCCTCCAGGTCGAGCCGGTTGCAGGCTTCGGCGAAGCGCAGATACGTGTCCACGCTGGCGATGACGATGCGTATGTCGATCTTGATGAGTTCGATGCCGACGATCGAGACACGGACGAACACGTCGATGACGAGCCCGCGGTCCAGGATGAGTTCGAGAATGTCGTAGAGCCCGGCGGTCCCCGAACCGCTGGAACTGGAGGCGGCAACGGGTTGCGTTCCGCTTGCTGTGGTCATGACGGTCACGGGTTCGGGTTCCCTTCACTGTGCTCCGCACGGGGCCGTTCCACTGGTACGTACGGGGAGCACAGCGGCCGTGTTCACGGGGGAGACCGAAAACCGCCGTCGGAAGCGGAAGTTGAAGCGGCGACCGATCTTCGGCTCAACGTTCCCGGTCGAGTTGGCCGCGGGCGTAGCGGCGCACCCGTTCGTAGCCGAGGAGTTGGCCCCGCACGTCCAGCGTGACCCGGTAGGTGGCCATGACGGTCATGGTGTCGGGGACCCGTATCAGCTCCGCGACCTCCACGTCGGCCGTCCAGCCGTCCTGTGTCGGCCGGAGGGCGGAGACGGAATCCGGGTTGTTGCCGAGCAGTTCGGCGAGCTGAACCGCCGCGCCACGCATGGCCTGAGCGGCCGTCACGCGGCCGGAACCCCCTGCCGTGTCGTCTGCTGAGCCCCCTGTCGTGGCGCCGGTCGTAGCGCTTTTCGTGGCGCGCTTCGTCGTGGGGGTCTTCGGTGCGTCCGGGTCGTCCGATGCGGTGCTTGTCATGCCCCTACCGTGCCAACTCCGCCGCCCATGTGGGGAGAGAATCCGCCGAAGATCCTGTGAGAGTCGAACAGCACACCGCCCTCCGCGACCGCGGTGAGCGGACTGCGCAAGGCATACGGCGAGCATGTGGTCCTCGACGGGATCGACCTGGAGGTCGCCCGCGGCACCGTCTTCTCGCTCCGTCTCTCCCTCCGGCCAGGAACCTTGCCAATGACTCACGGGGACGGCGGCTCACGGCGACGGCAGCTCGTGAGGACGGCGGGCGCCCTGACCTACGATCGCCCGATGACCATCCGCTGGACGTATGCCTTCGTCGACCGCCCCGCCGAAGCCTTCGGCCGGGCCTGTGACTTCTGGACGGCGGTCACCAGGACACGCCTGTCCCCGCCCAGGGGCGAGCAGGGCGAGTTCGTGACCTTGCTTCCGGGCGATGGGGATGCCTGCGTAAAAGCGCAAGGCGTCGCCTCGGGCGGCGGAGGCGCACATCTGGACCTGTGTCCCGAAGACGTTCCCGCGCTGGTGGAGTCGGCGTTGCGGCTCGGGGCTGAGATGGTTTCCGACCACCCGGGCTGGGCCGTACTCCGCTCCCCCGGCGGCCAGTTGTTCTGCGTGGTGCCCTGGCACGGCGAGTCGGCCCGGCCGGCGGCGGCCGAGGGCCCCGACGGCTCGATGAGCCGCCTCGACCAGGTATGCGTCGACCTGGCTCCTTCGGCGTACGACCGTGACCTCGTCTTCTGGCCCGCGCTCACCGGCTGGGACGCGCACCCGGGCTCCCGCCCGGAGTTCCACATCGTCGAGTCGCCCGGCCTCCCCGTGCGCATCCTCCTCCAGCGTCTCGACGAGGAGCGCCCCACCTCCGCCCACCTCGACCTGTCCTGTTCGGACACCGAGGCGACCCGCACCTGGCACGAGCAGTTGGGCGCCACGTTCGTGAACCGCGGCGCCCGTTGGACGGTGATGCGCGACCCGGCGGGCGGCACGTACTGCTTGACCGCACGGGACCCCTCGACGGGACGTCTGCTCGCGTAGGCGCTCCTCAGCTCACGCCCGCATCCCAGACCTCCACCGCGATCACCGCGGCTGCCGATATCGGCCCGTAGATGTGCGGGAACTCCTCGCCGCCCGGCTCCGGAGCCTCGTACTTCACCGGCGCGTCGAGCCGTTCAGGATCGATGACCAGGACCACAAGATCGTCCGGGCCCTCGTACGAGCCGTACAAGAAAGCGGCTGTGCGCGGGAGTTGGGCGCGGGTCGAGCAGTGGATGAAGCCCTCCTCCTGGAGGGTGCGGCCACGCGTCGACATCTCGTACGTGCCGGTCTCGCGGACCGCGTCCCAGAGGGAGCGTTCGGTGATGTGCAGAAGCTCAGGCATGAGCGACACGCTAAGTGATGTCCCCGAGGCGGGCCGCACGCGCCTGGAGGTAGCGCTGTTCGGGGAGGCTCAGGGTCTTGGCGGCGGCCGACTCGTAGGCGGCGCGGGCGGCGGCCGGGTCACCGGCGCGCTCCAGGAGATGGGCGCGGACCGCGTCCAGACGATGGCCTGATGCCAACTCGCCTTCCAAGGAAGCCAGTTCGTCCAGGCCGGCCATCGGTCCGTGGACCATGGCGACGGCCACGGCACGGTTGAGGCGTTCGACAGGGCTGGGGACAAGGTGGACAAGGATGTCGTAGAGGCCGAGGATCTCGGGCCAGTCGGTGCTGTCGGGCGAGTCCGCCTCGTCGTGGACTGCGGCGATCGCGGCTCTCAACTGGTAGGGCCCCGGGCGGCGTTGGGACAGCGCCCGGGTCACCAGGGCCACGCCCTCCTCGATCGCCGCCTTGTCCCACAGCCCGCGGTCCTGCTCGTCGAGGGGGATCAGTTCGCCGTGCGGCCCGGTGCGCGCGGTGCGACGCGCGTCGGTGAGGAGCATCAGGGCGAGCAGGCCGGTGACCTCGCAGTCGCCGGGCAGCAGGCGGTGCACCGTACGGGCCAGCCGGATGGCCTCGCCCGCGAGTTCGGCCCGCTGGAGCGCCGCCCCGGATGTGGCCGTGTATCCCTCGTTGAAGATCAGGTACAGGACGTGCAGGACCGCGGGCAGCCGCTCCTCCCAGTTCTCGGGGCGGCCGAAACGCGTGCCCTTCACCTTCTGCTTGGCGCGGCTGATCCGCTGCGCCATCGTCGTCTCGGGCACCAGATGTGCGCGGGCGATCTCGGCCGTCGTCAGACCGCCGACGGCCCGCAGCGTCAGTGCGATCTGGGCGGGCGGCGGCAGATCCGGGTGACAGCAGAGGAAAAGCAGGGTCAGCGTGTCGTCCTCGGAGGGCGCGCGCTCGGGCCCGGGCGGCGGTGCGGTGAAGGCGTCGCGCGGGGTGAGCGCCGCCGCCTTCTCCTCCCGCAGCCGCCGCGCCTGATCACTGCGCAGCGCGTCCGTGAGCCGCCGCGAGGCGACCTTGATCAGCCAGCCCCGCGGGTTGTCCGGCACCCCCGACTCCGGCCACTGCCCGGCCGCGGCCAGCAGCGCCTCCTGTACGGCGTCCTCGGCGGCGTCGAAGTGCCCGTACCGGCGGACGAGCGCGCCGAGGACCTGCGGCGCGTGCAGGCGCAGCAGGTCCTCGGTCTCGGTCGTACGTCTCAAACGTCTCCCCTGCTCAACAATCGCCTCCGCCGTCGAAGAGCGGCCGGATGACGACGGGGTATTCGTTCGCGCCCTCGGGGACGGGGCACTGGATGACGCGCTCGGCGATCTCCGTGACCCGCTCCAGGCTCGCGCACTCCAGGAGCCAGTAGCCGGCGATCACTTCCTTGGTCTCGCCGTACGGCCCGTCGGTGATCACGGGCTTGCCGTCCGGGCCCTTGCCGACCAGGCGTGTCCGGGCCGGCTCGACGAGCCCCTGGGCGTCGATGAACTCACCGGTCTCGGCGAGGTCGTTGTTGATCGCCCCCATGTGCGCGTACATGGCCTGAATGTCCTCCTTGCTCCAGACCGGGGCACCGGCGGTGGGCCTGCCCGCCTGGGCCTCATAGTCCGCCTGCGTGCCCTGCACCATCACCAGGTACTTCATGATTCGGCTCCTTCGGCTCGGGCCGCCCGTGGTGGGCGGTTCTCACAGGGGACGTCGGAGCCGGCCCGCGCTTCTCTACACGCTCGCGGAAGTTTTTCAGGCTCGCGGGAGGAGCGTCAGGAGTCCCGCTCCTTGGCCCTGTCGACCGCCGGTGCGGACTCCGTCGTGAGGACGGGCCCCGACTGGGCCTCTTCCACCGCCTCGTACGCATGGCACTCGGGGTTCTTGCACGGGCCGGGACGCCACAGGGGCACGAACACGCCCAGGGTCTTGTGCCGGCGCACGACCTGCTCGACGGGGTGGCCGCAAACGGGACAGACGTACTCATCACTGGCCATGTCCCCAGGATATTGCGGGATGGCCCGGGCCGACAGATGAGCGACGTGCCCGTGTCAGCTCTTGCGCTGGTACGTCCGCACGAGGACGCCGTTCTTGAAGGTGCGCACCGTGTCGAGCGTGAACTCGGTGAGCGCGAAGGCGGAGCCGAACATCGGCATACCAGAGCCGAGGACCAGCGGATACGTCTTGATGACGAGTTCGTCCACCTCGTCGATCAGCTCGCCCGCGATCTTCGAGCCGCCGCAGAGGTAGATCCCGAGGGCTGGTGACACCGATCGCCAGGGCCAGGTCGTTGCTGGACCGGCGCCCTGGATGATCGTGTCGAACTTCTTGTTCTCCAGGTCGTCGATGCCCGTTGCCCGGCGGCCGTGGGTCGAGGAGGCTTCCGGATGGTGAGGAACCCGGAGCGCCCTGGTCGACGCCGGTGTGGAGGTGCTGGCGCGCGAGGGGGCGCGCGGGCTGACGTTCCGCGCGGTGGATGCCGAGGCCGGGCTCCCCGGCGGCGACGAGATCGTGACGGTGCTGTATCTCGCCATGCTCGGTCTGATCGTGGAGCACCTGACACTGCCGGGAGTACTGGAGGGCGTACTCCCCGGAGTGAGCGTGCCGGACGGCCTGGTGGAACGGATCGTGCCGGCGTCCGACGCCGGGTCCGAGCAGCCCTGAGGGTGGACGTTCCGGGCGTGATCCGTCAGGAGCGCGGGGCCGGATCGCGCCACATGGGCCACATGTGCGGACCGTCGGGCAGGTCGACCGTGCGGCCCATGAACGTGAAGCCGAGGCGTTCGTACAGGGCGCGGCTGCGGTCGCTGCTCGCCTCGAGGTACGCCCCCAGGTGCTCGCGGTCGCATCGGTCGAGTACGTGCTGGATGAGCGCCGTACCAAGGCCCTCGTTCTGCCGCCCCGGAGCCACGCCGATCATCCACAGGTACTCGTGGGCCGTGCCCGCCGGGTGCACCTGGGCCGTCAACTGGCCGATCTGGTCGATCCGTTCGTTGTCCGGATCGACGGCCTCGCGCACCTTCCCGGCCTCCTCCCCGTCTTCGTCCTCCCCCTCCTCGTGAGCCTCAGCGGGCACCGGCAGCCACAGCGCACAGGCCGAGCCGTCCTCGGTGACATCCACGTAGCCCTCTTCCAGCACGATGCCGAGGAAGGCTCCCATCAACAGGGGATGCCTACGACGGCGGTCCTCCGCGTCGGGGAAGACCCAGCTGCTCACCGGGTCGTTCTGAAAAGCGTCGTCCAGGAGCCGCGTAACAGCCTCCCGATCGCCTTCCCCGGCTCTGCGAATCGCCACGCCCATGACCTGTACCTCCGCCTCAACTGCCCGTCGCCACTCGGCAGTTGCAGCCTATGTGAACCGTATCGACGCCCTCACTCGAACGGGTCACTGGAATCAGCAGGGTTGGATCTTCGATAAAGGGGCACATCGTACGACTTGCCGGCCGGGCCTCCGCCGACCGTGTTCACGGACATTTCCGGCCGGGAACACCAAGATCGGGCCGGGCGTTGGACCAGCGACGGACGAACGACGAGGAGACAGCAATGGCAGGCTTCCTGGACCGCGCCAAGGAACAAGCACAGCGCGGCCTCACACAGGGCAAGCAGAAGATCGATGAAGTGCAGGCCCAGCGGGCGGGCGGCGATCTGCTCAAGAGTCTCGGCGCGGCCTACTACGCCGAGCGGCACGGCACCGGCTCCCCCGACGCGACGCAGCGCGCCCTCCAGGCCCTGGAGAGCCACATCGCGACGCACGGCGACGGAGTACTGCGCTCCTGACGCAAACCGCCCGTACCGCCGGCCAGGGACCGTCGAGCGGCGGTCAAGCTGACCGAATAGGCTCGTACGCCGTGCGAACAAGTGGTCCCCGACGTGGAGTTCCGGGTAAAAGCGGCGGTACGAGGCGGTCGCGATGGGTGGCCGTCGCGCCCCCCATGTAAGGAGGCGGTCATGGCCTCACCCATGTCCGCGGGCAGATTCCTGGAGCGACTGCGGGACGAAGGCTGCACCGTCGTCGAAGTAGGCGACTGGGAACATCACAACCGCAATCACAAGGGCCCCTGGGGCCCGGTCCACGGCGTGATGATCCACCACACGGTGACCCGGGGCAGCAGGCGGACGGTCGAGATCTGCCGCGACGGCTACAGCAGCCTGCCAGGACCGCTGTGCCACGGCGTCATCACCAAGGACGGCCGAGTCCACCTCGTCGGCTACGGCCGCGCCAACCACGCCGGGCTCGGCGACGACGACGTACTGCGCGCGGTCATCGCCGAGAGGGGCCTACCGCGGGACAACGAGGCGAACACCGACGGCAACCGCCATTTCTACGGCTTCGAGTGCGAGAATCTCGGCGACGGCGAGGACCCCTGGCCCGCGGCCCAGCTGGAGGCGATCGAGCGGGCCGCGGCGGCGGTCTGCCGTCACCATCGCTGGAATGAACGCTCGGTGATCGGCCACCTCGAATGGCAGCCGGGCAAGGTCGACCCCCGCGGCTTCACCATGGCCTCCATGCGCGCACGCATCCGCGACCGCCTGAACTGACGAGCACCCCAGTGACCCCCGAAGCGCTCGACCCCGCCAATCTGCGGCCGCGGCTGCCGTCGCCGCTGCGGGACGTCGTGGACGAGCGCTTCGCGCGGCACGGCATACGGCTGCTGCTCAAGCGGGACGACCTGATCCACCCGGACCTGGTGGGCAACAAGTGGCGCAAGCTGGCCCCGAACCTGAGCGCCGCGGCGGGCCGTGCGGTCCTCACCTTCGGCGGCGCCTACTCGAACCACCTGCGCGCGACCGCCGCCGCCGGCCGCCTCCTGGGCCTGCCCACCCTTGGTGTGATCCGCGGCCAGGAGCTGGCCGAACGCCCCTTGAACCCCTCCCTCGCCCGGTGCGCGGCCGACGGCATGCGGCTGCACTTCATCGACAGATCGACTTACCGTCACAAGACCGAGCCGGAAACGCTGGCCGCCATCCTCCGGGGGGCGGGCGCCGAGGACGCGTACGTGGTCCCCGAGGGCGGCAGCAACTCCCTTGCTGTACACGGCTGTACGGCCCTCGGCGAGGAGCTGCGCGGCCACGCCGACGTCATCGCGCTCGCCTGCGGCACGGGCGGCACACTCGCGGGCCTGGCCGCGGGACTCGGCCGCGGTCAGCGCGTCCTGGGCATCCCCGTCCTCAAAGGCGGCTTCCTCGACGCGGAGATACGCACCCTCCAGCACCGGGCCTTCGGCGGGCCGCGCGGCGACTGGTCCCTCGACGACCGCTTCCACTGCGGCGGTTACGCCCGCACCAGCCCCGGACTCGACGCCTTCGCCGCCGACTTCGAGCAGCGCCACGGCCTGCCCGTCGAGCGCCTCTATGTCGCGAAGATGCTGTACGGGATTCTGATGCTCACGGAGGAAGGGGCCTTCCCGCGCGGGACGACCCTCGCGGCCGTGATCACGGGGGCGCCGTTCACCCCGTAACCGGCCACCGCCCTCAGCTCGCCGACTCCCGGTAGGCAGCCGCCTCCTCAAGGTCAAGCCGCCGCAGCAGCGTCCGCAGCATCTCGTCGTCGATGTAGCGAGCGTCGCGCAGCTTCACGAACACCTCCCGCTCGGCGCCGATCATCTCGCGCGACAGGCGGCGATAGGTGTCGTCCACGGTCTCCCCGGTCACCGGGTTCACCGAGCCGAGCCGCTCCCACACGGCGTTGCGGCGCCGCTCCAGAACCGAGCGGAGGCGCTCGGCGAGCGGGAGCGGCAGGGCGTTGCGTTCGTCCGCGAGGAGTTCGTCCAGGCGCCGATCGGCGGCCCGGGAGGCCTGCGCCTGGGCGTTCGCCTCCGCGAGCGTCTCCGCCTGTGCGTCGCGCCCGGGCAGCTTCAGCATGCTGATCAGCGGGGGCAGCGAGAGCCCCTGCACGACCAGCGTCCCGATGACCGTCGTGAAGGTCAGGAAGAGGATGAGATTCCGGCCGGGAAACTCCTCGCCGCCGTGCATCGTCAGCGGGATCGAGAACGCGATGGCGAGCGAGACGACACCCCGCATCCCGGCCCAGCCGACGATGAACGGCCCCTTCCAGGTGGGGTCCTCCTCCCGCTCCCGGATCCGGCGGGACAGCATGCGCGGCAGGAACGTCGCGGGATACACCCACACGAAGCGGGCAGCGACGACCACCAGGAAGACGGCTACCGCGTACCAGACGGCCCTGGCACCCTCGTACTCCCCAAGCCCCTTCAGAACGATCGGCAGTTGCAGACCGATCAGCGCGAACACCGCCGACTCCAGGATGAACGCGACCATCTTCCACACCGCCTCCTCCTGGAGCCGGGTGGCGAAATCGACCTGCCAGGACCGGTGCCCTAGATAGAGGGCGACGACGACCACGGCGAGCACTCCGGAGGCGTGCACCTGCTCGGCGACCGCGTACGCGAAGAAGGGGATCAGCAAGGAGAGACTGTTCTGCAGCAGCGCCTCCTTCAGGTGAGTACGCAGCCAGTGGATCGGCACCATCAGAAGAAGCCCGATCCCGATGCCGCCGAGCGCCGCGAGCAGGAACTCTCCAATACCCCCCGCCCAGGTCGCGCCCTCCCCGACGGCGGCGGCGAGCGCCACCTTGAAGGCGGTGATCGCGGTCGCGTCGTTCACCAGGGACTCGCCCTGCAGGATCGTGGTGAGCCGCGAGGGCAGCCCGACCCGGCGGGCGACCGCCGTCGCCGCCACCGCGTCCGGCGGCGCCACCACCGCACCGAGCACCAGGGCGGCCGTGAGCGGCAAGTCGGGCACGATCAGATACGCGGCCCAGCCGACGACGAGTGTCGCGAACAGCACGTACCCCACCGACAGCAGCGCGACGGGCCGTATGTGCGCCCGAAGATCGAGATACGAGCTGTCCGTGGCCGCCGTGTACAGCAGCGGGGGCAGCAGCAGCGGCAGCACCACGTCGGGGTCGAGGGCGTACTCGGGCACCCAGGGGACGTACGAGACGGCCAGGCCCACCGTGACGAGCAGCAGGGGCGGGGGGACCGGGGTGCGACGGGCAGCACCGGCGACCGCGGCACTGCCCGCGATCAGCAGGAGCAGGGGCATCACATGCATCGGTTTCGGTCCGCCTTCGTTCCTGGGCTGTTTTCGCCGCGCCCGTCGTAACCTGGCAATCATGAAACAGTGCACGCACACCGCGTCGCTGCCGCGTCCGGAACCCGGACCGCTCAGCGAGACCTGCGTCGAGTGCCGTGCCGCGGGCACGCACCCGGTGCAGCTCCGGCTGTGCCTGGACTGCGGTCACGTAGGCTGCTGCGACACGTCGCCGATGCGGCACGCGACAGAGCACCACAAGGAGACAGGACACCCGATGATGCGCTCACTCGAGCCCGGTGAGAGCTGGCGATGGTGCTTCGTCGACCACGTCATCGCGTGACCCGGATCCGTAAGATTCGACGGTCTGACGCCTGGGTACGTCAACCCGGCGCACGCTCTTCCCAATTGGGCCCGCAGACCCCCTAGCCACTGTGCGTATAACTATGTTTACTATGAGTGACAACAGCGGGGTTGGGGTCCCGGGGACAGAAAACCTGAGAGCGCGGTAGCGTCACCGCTGAACCACGTAGCGCGTTACCCCGAGGGGCGACCCTCGGCCCCCCGAAAGAGCTTGTACCACCTTGGAGGTGAGGGTGTCCCAGATCGCAGGCGAGCCCGCGACCCAGGACTTCGTGGAAGTCCGGCTGCCGGCTGCGGGTGCCTACCTGTCGGTGCTGCGTACGGCCACGGCCGGCCTCGCGGCGCGTTTGGACTTCACCCTCGACGAGATCGAGGACCTGCGCATCGCGGTCGACGAGGCCTGCGCGATCCTGCTGCAGCAGGCCGTGCCCGGCTCGGTGCTCAGTTGTGTCTTCCGCCTGATCGACGACTCGCTGGAGGTGACGGTCTCGGCCCCGACCACCGACGGCCATGCCCCTTCGCGGGACACGTTCGCCTGGACCGTGCTGTCGGCCCTCGCGGGCAAGGTGTCCTCCTCGGTCGCCGACGACAAGACCGTTTCGATCAGCCTCTACAAACAGCGCGGCGCGGGACCCGGGCCGGCGTGAGGAACGGGGACGGGCCGGTGCGGGACGAAGAGCGCGGCACACGAGAACTTCCCGCTGAGGGCGGCGGCGGCCTGAGCGGGCCCCTACGCATGGCGGCGGAGGGTGTCGACGGCATCCCCGAGCAGCAGGCCCGGCCGCATCCGGAGGACGACTCCTCGGCGGCCGGGGCGCCTCTGATCGGGGTTCCAGGGGGATCTCCCGGGACGGAGTCTGGGGGAGCGCCCCCGGAAGGGCGGCTGCGGGTGACGGGCGGGACTATGAGCGAGCAGCACGAGCAGCACGAGCGACACTCGGGCAACGGCACCGAGGGCGCCTCGGGCGTACAGCACGTACGGCACGACCCCCAGGACCGCAGCGGGGCGCGGGCCAAGTTCGTCGAGCTGCGCAAGCTGCCGGACGGCAGCCCGGAGTACGCGGAGCTGCGCAACCAACTGGTCCGGATGCATCTCCCGCTCGTCGAGCATCTCGCGCGCCGCTTCCGCAACCGCGGCGAGCCGCTGGACGACCTCACGCAGGTCGCCACCATCGGCCTGATCAAGTCGGTCGACCGCTTCGACCCGGAGCGCGGCGTCGAGTTCTCCACGTACGCGACGCCGACGGTGGTCGGCGAGATCAAGCGGCACTTCCGCGACAAGGGCTGGGCGGTGCGCGTCCCGCGCCGGCTCCAGGAGCTGCGGCTGGCGCTCACCACGGCCACCGCGGAGCTCTCGCAGCAGCACGGCCGCTCCCCCACCGTGCACGAGCTGGCCGAGAAGCTGGCCATCTCGGAGGAGGAGGTCCTGGAGGGCCTGGAGTCGGCCAACGCGTACTCCACGCTCTCGCTGGACGTCCCCGACACGGACGACGAGTCCCCGGCGGTCGCCGACACCCTCGGCGCCGAGGACGAGGCTCTGGAGGGCGTCGAGTACCGCGAGTCCCTGAAGCCGCTCCTGGAGGATCTGCCGCCGCGCGAGAAGCGGATCCTGCTGCTGCGCTTCTTCGCCAACATGACCCAGTCGCAGATCGCCCAGGAGGTCGGCATCTCCCAGATGCACGTCTCCCGCCTCCTGGCCAGGACACTGGCCCAGCTGCGGGAGAAGCTGCTCGTCGAGGAGTAGGCGCCAAGCGCTCCGCTGGTCAGGCGGGTCGGCATCTGCGGGTCCGTCGTGGCTGGGCGCGCAGTTCCCCGCGCCCCTGAAGGGGCGCGATGGCTCACCGGACTTCGGCAAGTCCGCTCAGTAAGGGCGATACGAGCCTGATCTCGTACGAGCTTGAATGCGCCGGTTACTTCTGGTCCTGCATGTTCCCGGGTCCGCGGATCCCGAGGGCCCGGGTCGTCTCCGGGTTCAGCAGGAGCACCAGCGCCGCGACCGCGACGACGGCCAGGGCGATACCGCCCGGGATGGCCAGGCTGTCGGCCTGGAGAAGAGTCCAGGCCACCGGCAGCGCCATGATCTGCGTGATGATCGCGGGCCCCCGGCTCCAGCTGCGCTGCCTGAGCAGCCCGCGCGCGGCCAGCAGCGGCAGCAGCGCGAGCACGACGAGCGTGACCCCGCCCGTGACGGCCTGCTGCCGGTCGTCCGGGTCACCGGCCAGCCCCATCACCAGGATGTAGGCGCCCGCCGCGACCAGGGCGAGGCCCTCAAGTGCGGCCAGCGCCGCCGCGGCGGTCAGCCGCCTGGGGCGGGGGCCCGTCTCGGGTGCGTCCGGGGTGGGGGTCTTCGCAGAGCTCACCCCTGAAGGGTAGCCCTCGGCTCCCTTCCCTCAGCGGCTGATCCCCCCTCGGTATGGGCCGACTACCCCCAGGTAGGTACGCTGCATCGCATGCGTGCACTTCTCGTGGTCAATCCGGCAGCTACTACCACCAGCGCACGCACGCGTGACGTCTTGATCCACGCCCTGGCGAGCGAGATGAAACTCGAGGCGGTCACCACCGAGTACCGCGGGCACGCCAAGGACCTCGGCCGGCAGGCGGCGGAAAGCAAGGACATCGAACTGATCGTGGCCCTCGGCGGCGACGGCACGGTCAACGAGGTCGTGAACGGCCTGCTGCACCACGGCCCCGACCCCGACCGCCTGCCCCGCCTCGCCGTGGTCCCCGGCGGCTCCACCAACGTCTTCGCCCGCGCCCTGGGCCTGCCCAACGAGCCGGTCGAGGCCACGGGCGCCCTGCTCGACGCGCTGCGCGAGGACCGGGAACGCACGGTCGGCCTCGGTATCGCGGCCGGCACTCCGGGCACCGAGGACGAGGCGGTCCCCTCCCGCTGGTTCACGTTCTGCGCGGGCTTCGGCTTCGACGCGGGCGTGATAGGCCGGGTCGAGCAGCAGCGAGAGCGCGGCAAGCGCTCCACACACGCCCTCTATCTGCGCCAGGCGGTACGCCAGTTCCTGGACGAGCCCCGTCGCCGACACGGCGTGATCACCATGGAGAGAGCCGGTGAGGATCCGGTGACCGATCTGGTGATGTCCATTGTCTGCAACACCTCGCCTTGGACGTATCTGGGCAATCGCCCGGTGTATGCATCACCTAAGGCCTCGTTCGAAACCGGCCTCGACGTATTGGGTCTCAGCCGGATGTCCACGGCAGCCGTCGCCCGATATGCCACGCAGTTGCTCACTTCGTCCCCCGAGCGGGGCCCCCATGGCAAGCACGCCTTCTCCTTGCACGATCTGACGGACTTCACCTTGCATTCGAAGGTGCCACTCCCCCTTCAGATGGACGGCGACCATCTGGGACTGCGTACGAGCGTGACGTTCACAGGCGTTCGCCGTGCACTGCGTGTGATTGTGTGAGCAGAAGAGGCTAAAGTCCTTTCACTCGAACGTTTAGGCCAGGGTCCACCCCATGGAAGTACGGCTGTGACCTAGTCGACACCGAGGAATCAAAAAAAACTTTCCAGAAGGGGTTGTATCCGCCGCTGAGGTTTGCGAGTCTCTACGTGGCGCTCGGGACGGCCCGCAAAATCGGCCCCACAGAGAGCCAGAACCCCTCCTCACATCAAGGACCACGCCAGTCCGCCTGGCGGTCGGCCCTTCACTTGTTGAGGGATTCGTGAAAGCGTTCACATTCACAAGCACTTGCATGTAATACCAAGGAGAGGTAGCAGCCATGGACTGGCGTCACAACGCCGTTTGCCGCGAGGAAGACCCCGAGCTCTTCTTCCCCATCGGCAACACCGGTCCTGCGCTGCTGCAGATCGAGGAAGCCAAGGCCGTCTGCCGCCGCTGCCCCGTCATGGAGCAGTGCCTGCAGTGGGCGCTCGAGTCCGGCCAGGACTCCGGCGTCTGGGGTGGTCTCAGCGAGGACGAGCGCCGCGCCATGAAGCGCCGCGCCGCCCGCAACCGGGCCCGTCAGGCCTCCGCCTGACAACCCGCCCCGCAACAGCCTGAGCTTGGCGGCGCGTACGGCGAGTACGCATCTCCCGCCTCCCGAGCCGCAGCGCGCAGTACCCGCCAATGCGCAAGCGCATAAGCGATGAGCCCCGGATCACAGAGTGATCCGGGGCTCATCGCTGTGCAGGTTTCGGGCGCTCAGTGTGCCCGGACCGGGATGTCCAGGATCACGCGCGTGCCGCGCTCAGGGGCCGGGACCATGTCGAATGTCCCGCCCAACTCGCCCTCCACCAGGGTTCGTACGATCTGCAGGCCGAGGTTGCCCGAGCGCTGGGGGTCGAAGCCTGGTGGGAGGCCGATGCCGTCGTCCTGGACGGTGACCAGGAGGCGGGTCTGCTTGGTGGTGCCACCGCGGACCGCCGAGACCTCTACGGTGCCGCGGTCGCCCTCGCGGAAGCCGTGCTCGAGCGCGTTCTGCAGGACCTCCGTGAGGACCATGGAGAGGGGGGTCGCGACCTCGGCGTCGAGTATGCCGAAGCGGCCGGTGCGCCGGCCCGTGACCTTGCCCGGGGAGATCTCGGCCACCATGGCCAGGACGCGGTCGGCGATTTCGTCGAACTCCACGCGCTCGTCGAGGTTCTGAGAGAGCGTCTCGTGCACGATCGCGATCGATCCGACGCGGCGTACGGCCTCTTCGAGGGCTTCGCGGCCCTTGTCGGAGTCGATGCGGCGGGCTTGGAGCCGCAGCAGGGCCGCGACCGTCTGGAGGTTGTTCTTCACCCGGTGGTGGATCTCCCGGATGGTCGCGTCCTTGGTGATCAACTCACGCTCGCGGCGGCGGAGTTCGGTGACATCCCGCAGGAGTACGAGTGAACCGACCCGCGTGCCCTTGGGTTTGAGCGGAATCGCGCGGAGCTGGATCACACCGTCGTCGCTCTCGATCTCGAACTCGCGGGGCGCCCAGCCGCTGGCGACCTTGGCCAGCGCCTCGTCCACCGGGCCGCGGGACGGGGCCAGTTCGGCGGTGGTCTTGCCGAGGTGGTGGCCGACGAGGTCGGCGGCGAGGCCGAGGCGGTGGTACGCGGACAGCGCGTTCGGCGAGGCGTACTGGACGAGGCCGTCCGCGTCCAGCCGGATCAGGCCGTCGCCCACCCGGGGCGAGGCGTCCATGTCGACCTGCTGGTCCGGGAACGGGAAGGAGCCCGCAGCGATCATCTGGGCGAGGTCGGACGCGCTCTGAAGATAGGTGAGTTCGAGCCGTGAAGGGGTGCGCACGGTGAGCAGGTTGGTGTTGCGGGCGATGACGCCCAGGACGCGGCCCTCCCTGCGTACGGGGATGGACTCGACCCGTACGGGGACCTCCTCGCGCCACTCCGGGTCGCCCTCGCGCACGATCCGGCCCTCGTCGTGGGCGGCGTCCAGCATGGGGCGGCGGCCGCGGGGGACGAGGTGGCCGACCATGTCGTCCTGGTACGAGGTGGGGCCGGTGTTGGGGCGCATCTGGGCGATCGAGACATAGCGGGTGCCGTCGCGCGTGGGGACCCACAGGACGAGGTCGGCGAAGGAGAGATCGGAGAGAAGCTGCCACTCCGAGACCAGCAGGTGGAGCCACTCGAGATCGGAGTCACCGAGGGCGGTGTGCTGGCGGACGAGGTCGTTCATGGAGGGCACGAGTGCGAGCGTACCCGTCGTGTACGACAAGCCCCGCAATCGGCAACCGCACGCCCCCGGAAGCACCCGCGGGCCGCGGCGCCTGAGAGGGACCCTCAACCCTCCCGGCACCGCAGCCCGGAGCAGCAACGGCCGTGGGGTGTGCGGTCCCGGTCGGCCGAAGGATGAGGAGCCGGTGCAGTCAGGGCAGAGAGCCCCGGTTCCTCGGTCCGTCTTCCTGTGCGGGGAAGACGGAGGCTTGGTCGGTCAGACTGCTTGATCGTTCCGTTGCGCTTTCAAGCTTTGCTCGCTGCAATTGTGGACTAGACCACTCCGCCATGTCTACGAGTTGACGGATGTTTGTTGTTGTCTCTTTATCCAACAACCTCGCGCTCAGTATCCACCACGCACCCTAACCCTGGACGGCTCGGGAGCGGGAGCGGATTGCAGTTCTGCTAGATTGGTCTAAACCACATGTGTCGTTGAGTCCCCTCCCCCAGATCTCGCTCAGATACTCCAGAACGGCAGGCCCAGCGTGGAAGTTGTCATAGTTCCGGACGCCGCGGCAGGTGGCGAACTCATCGCCGAGGCCATGGCGGACCTTCTCCGTCGCAAGCCCGACGCCCTGCTCGGGGTGGCCACCGGCTCAACTCCGTTGCCCGTTTACGAGGCGCTGACGGCGAAGGCGCGCGCCGGGGCCGTGGATGTCTCGCGGGCTCGGATCGCACAGCTCGACGAGTACGTGGGACTGCCGGCCGAGCATCCGGAGTCGTACCGCTCGGTGCTGCGGCGTGAGGTGCTGGAGCCGCTCGGGGTCGGGATGGACCAGTTCACGGGGCCGGACGGCACGGCTGAGGACGTGCAGGGGGCGTGCGAAGCGTACGACAAGGCGCTCACGGACGCCGGGGGCGTGGACCTTCAGCTGCTCGGGATCGGTACCGACGGGCACATAGGGTTCAACGAGCCGTGTTCGTCGCTGGCCTCCCGCACGCGGATCAAGACGCTGACCGAGCAGACCCGTATCGACAACGCGCGCTTCTTCGGCGGCGACATCGAGCAGGTGCCGCACCACGTGATCACGCAGGGCATCGGCACCATCCTGGAGGCCCGGCACCTGGTGCTGCTCGCCACCGGCGAGGGCAAGGCGGACGCGGTCGCGGCGACGGTGGAGGGGCCGGTCGCCGCGGTGTGCCCCGCGTCCGCGCTCCAGCTCCACCCGCATGCGACCGTCGTGGTCGACGAGGCCGCCGCGTCGAAGCTGAAGCTGGCGGACTACTTCCGGCACACCTACGCCAACAAGCCGGAGTGGCAGGGCATCTAGCGGCCGAGCGCCCCCGCTTCCAGGGTCTCGTCATCGGCCGGCTCGTCCTGGGCCCGCAGGCCGGCCACCCACAGCGGCATGACCCAGTGGACGACGAGAACGGCGATGAGGAGGGGTGCGGCGTAGGCCTTCGGGGCGTTGCCGTCGACGCCGCCCGTGATCAGCAGGGCGGCCGCCGTCGCGGCCAGGAGCAGGGTCGTCATGCGGTGGGCCCGGGCCAGGACGCGGCTGCGTTCCGCCGACTGCCGCTCGTCCAGTACGTGTTCGCGCAGCTCCAGTAGGCCCTTGGTGGCGCCGTTGATGACCCCTGTCGCGACCATCCAGGGCAGCAGGAGCACCGCCATCGCGGCTACGGGCCACAGCGGCTCGCCCTTGGTGAGGAAGAAGTGGGTCATCAGTGCGCCGATGGCCACGGTGAGCGTGAGGTGCGCGGCGACGGCCAGGCGTCGGCGCGCCGCCGTGGCGTACCAGGCCTGGCCGCGACCGTCGTTCATGAGCCGCATCATGCGCCGGTCGTAGCGGCTCATTCGCGTCGTCGTCATGGCTGTTTCCTCCCGTAGACCTCGTCCGTGAGCGGCCGGAACGGCTCGAGGGAGAACAGGGCCTCGACCGGGAGATCGAAGAACTTCGAGATCTTCAGTGCCAGGTCGAGGCTCGGGTTGTACTGCCCTCGCTCGATGTAGCCGATGGTCTGGTAATGGGCTCCCACTGCCTCGGCCAGGCTCTGGCGCGACACCTTCCGTTCGGCGCGCACCATGGCCAATCTGTTGTGCACCTGCTCGCTCATGTATAAGAAGTACTACATTCGGAAGCGGCCTTGCAACCAGCTTCGACGGCTCGCCGTGCCACCCGCCTACAAACCGGCGATCACCTCGGCCGCCGCCCGGCCGCAGACGCGGGCCGCGCCGTGGGTGGCGATGTGCAGGGCGCCGCGGGGGGTGGCTTGGGGGACGCCCATTTCGACCACGATGGTGTCGGGGCGGGCGGCAAGCAGGGTGTCGAGAGCAGAGGCCATCCAGGGGTGGCGGTGTTCGTCGCGGACCACGGCGACGATGCGGCGTGGGCCGGCGGCTGCCAGTGCTTCGGTTCCGGCCCGGTCCCTCGCGAAGCTCCCCGTCTCCGTGCCCGGCAGCAGGCGGCGCAGTTCGGCGGCGACGCCCCAGGGGGTCTCGTCGCCCACGGCGAAGTTGGCGACGGGGGTGAAGGCGGCGACGTACGGCGCCCCCGCGAGGGGCACGAAGTGCTCCGCACGCGTGACTGTCAGCGCACGCCGCGCCGCGACCAGGCCGACGTCGGCACGGGGCGCCCGGCCGGAGCGCCCGGCCGACGCGGACAACGACCCGGGCTCCGAAGCCGCTCCCTGCCCGGAATCCCGCTCCGCCGCCGAAGCCGTCCAGGCCGCCAGCGCTCGTACGCGCGCCGCCGCGTCCGCCAGGCGTTCCTCGGCCAGCTCACCCGAGCGCACGGCCGCGACCAGCGCGTCCCGCAGCCGCAGCACCGTCTCGTCGTCCGCGAGCCCCCCGCCCACACAGATGGCGTCGGCGCCCGCGGCGATCGCGAGAACGCTGCCCCGTTCGATGCCGTACGTGCCGGAGACGGCCTGCATTTCCATGCCGTCGGTGACGATCAGACCGTCGTAGCCCAGTTCCTCGCGCAGCAGCCCGGTCAGGATGCGGGGCGACAGGGTCGCGGGGCGGTCCGGGTCCAGCGCCGGGACCAGGATGTGCGCGGTCATCACCGCGCGTGTGCCCGCCTCGATGGCCGCGCGGAACGGGGCCAGCTCCCGGGCCTGCAGAACCGACAGCTCCGCGTCGATGCGCGGCAGTGCGTGGTGCGAGTCGACCGCCGTGTCGCCGTGGCCCGGGAAGTGCTTGGCGCAGGCGGCGACTCCGGCGGACTGGAGGCCACCGACGTACGCGGCCGTGTGCCGGGCGACCAGGGACGCGTCGGCGCCGAAGGAGCGTACGCCGATGACCGGGTTGCCGGGGTCTGAGTTGATGTCGGCGGACGGGGCCCAGTTGAGGTTGACGCCGCAGGCGGCCAGGCGGCGGCCGAGTTCGGCGGCGACCTGCCGGGTCAGCGCGACGTCGTCCACCGCGCCCAGCGCGTGGTTGCCAGGGAACGACGATCCCGTACGCACCTCCAGGCGCGTGACGTCACCGCCCTCCTCGTCGATGGCGACCAGCACGTCGTCGCGCTCAGCGCGCAACTGGGCGGTCAGGGAGGCGAGTTGGTCGGGCGAGGCGATGTTCCGGCCGAAGAGGCCGACCGAGGCCAGTCCCTCCCCCAGCCGCCGCAGCAGCCAGGAGGGAGCCGAGGTTCCGGTGAAGCCCGGCTGCAGGACGGCGAGGGCATCGCGGGTCAGGGTGGAGGTTCCATCGGTGAGTGTCGTCATCGGTGGCGTTATCCCTTCACGGCGCCGGAGGTGAGGCCGGAGGCCATCTTCTTCTGGACGAACATGAAGAAGACGACGACCGGGAGGGCGATGAGTGTCGAGGCGGCCATCAGCGCGCCGTAGTCGACGCCTCGGGACGTGGTGAAGTTCATCAGCCACACGTTCAGGGTGTACTTGTCGTTGTCCTGGAGCACCACGTAGGCGAGCAGGTACTCGTTCCACGCGTTGATGAGCGAGAAGATCGAGGCCGCGGCGAGGCCCGGAGCGAGCAGGGGGAAGATGACGCGCCAGAAGGCGCCCATCCGGCTGCAGCCGTCGACCATCGCCGACTCCTCGAGCTCCTTGGGGATGTTGATGACGAAGCCGCGGATCATCCAGGTGGCGAAGGGCAGCGCGGAGACCAGGTAGATGACGATGACGCCCCAGTACTCGTTGAGCGCGCCCAGGCCGTTGAGCTGGATGTAGATGGGGATGAGCATCGCGGTCGGCGGCAGCAGCTGGATCACCAGAAGCGTGATCATGAACGCCTTGCGGCCGGTGAAGTGGAACCGTCCGATCGCGAACGCGGCGATAGTCGACAGCAGCATCGCCCCGACCACGGCGGTGACGCAGATGATCAGACTGGACTGGATCGCCGAGCCGAAGTTCGGAGCGTCGATCGCCCGCTTGAAGTTGTCGAAGGTGATCGAGGACGGCCACAGGGTCTGGTCGTAGCTGCGGATCTCGTGGTTGGGCCGCAGTGCGCTGACCACCAGCCAGTAGACCGGGAAGGCCATGACGAGCAGGGCGACGACGCCGACGAGGTTGTAGACGTGCCGGCTCTTCTTCTTGCGATCCGGGCGGGGTGCCGGACGGCGCCCCGGGCGGGGCGGTGCCGGGCGGGCGGGCGGCCCGGGGCGCGTGGACGTCGTGGCGCTCACTCGACCTCTCCGATCTTGAGCAGTTGGCGCAGGTAGTACACGGCCACGCCGGAGAGCAGCAGCACCGTGATCAGGGAGATGGCCGCGCCCTGGCTGAAGGAGTTGGACTCGAAGGCCTTCTCGAACGAGTAGATGCCCAGGAGGCTGTACTCGGGCTCCGGCTCGTTGCCGCGCATCAGGAAGACCTGGCCGAAGACGTTGAAGTCCCAGATCACCGAGAGCGTGGCGACCATCTGGAAGACCGGCTTGATGACGGGCCAGGTGACGTAGCGGAACACGCCGAACGCGCCCGCGCCGTCCAGCGCCGCCGCTTCCTCGAGTTCCCTGGGCACCTGGGTGAGGGCGGCGTAGAGGGTGATGGTGACGAACGGGATGGCGCCCCAGATGACGACGGCGGCGATGATCAGAAAGCCCTGCTTGGGGTCGATCCACCAGTTGTGGCCGCGGAAGTCGAGCCCCAGATACTTCGTCAGCACCATGTTGACGACGCCGTAGTCGGAGTCGGCGAACCAGCGGAAGATCGAGGTCGCCACGAGCAGCGGCATGGACCAGGCGGCGACCAGCGCCGCGGTCAGGGCGAGCCGGATCCATGTGCTCATGCGCTGCATGGCCTGGGCGAGGAGCAGCCCCACGCCCATGGTGGCCACGACGCAGGCGACCATGAACAGCACCGTGCGCCACACGACGTCCCAGAACTCGCCGTCGCCGAGGATGTTGGTGAACTGCTCGAAGCCGACCCACTCGGCGGCCTGGCCCGTCCAGAGCTCCCGGCGGCCCACGTCCTGGAAGGACATGATCACCGTCTTGACGAGCGGCCAGAGGAACACCGCCGCGATCGCCACGACGGTCGGGGCTATCAGGGCGTACGGCAGATAGGCGCCCGCTCGCCTCCTCGGCGCTCTCCCGGCCGCCGCCCGCGGGGTGTCGTGGTGCGCGGGCGGCGGGACGGACACCGGAGGGGCGGGTGCTTTCGTTTCGGCGGCACTCACTGTGCTGGCCTTCCGTTCGAACCGGTAACCGGGGTGCGGGGACGGCGGGCCCGGGGGTTGGCCCGCCGTCCCCGACTGATCAAGGCGTCAGGAGGCCTCGTTGATCAGCTCGTCGATCTCCGCGTCGGCGGCCTTGGTGGCCTCCTCGACCGACGTGCCCTTGAGGATGTCGAGCAGCATCAGCTCGAGCGTTTCCTTCTTCTCGACCGCGGCCCAGCCCGGCGCGATGGGCGTGAACCAGGCGTCCGGCACAGCGTTCGCGATCGGAGCCGTCTCCGGCTTCGTCTTCAGCGGCTCCAGCTGCTTGGTGTTGTTCGGCAGGATGTCCTTCTCGGCGAGCGCGGCCTCCGACTTCTCGCTGGTGAAGATCGAGATCCAGTCCTGTGCCAGGTCCTGGTTCTCGGACTTGGATACGGTGGCCAGGTCGGAGCCGCCGATGAAGCTGGGCAGCGCCTTGCCGTTCGGGCCGGGCATGCCGGCGGTGACGATCTTGTCCTTCAGCTTGGGGTTGCCGTTGGCCGCCGGGTCGATGACGCTGCCGGACTCCCAGCCGTTGCCGTAGATCAGGGCCGTCTTCTGGTTGGCCATGACGTTGGCGTGGTCCTGCTCATCCTTGGTCTGGTCGCCGTTGTTGTACTTCTTGACCAGGTCGACGTAGTGCTGGATGCCCTGCTGCGCCTCGGGCGAGGAGAGCGTGGCCTTCCACTTCTTGCCGCTCTCGTCGTACTCGGCGATCTGGCCGCCGTAGGCGGCGACGTACGACATGGCGGCGTACCAGTAGCGTCCCGGCAGATAGAGCGGCGAGAACGCCTTGTCCTTCTTGCCGTACTTGGTCTCGAGCTTTCCGAGCGCCTCGGTCAGGTCGGCCTCGGTCTCGGGGATCGTGTCCTTGCCGGTTGCGGCCTTGAACATGTCCTTGTTGTAGATGGCCACACGCGCACCGGCGTAGTAAGGCACGCAGTACATCTTGCCCTCGTAGGAGCAGGTGTCCTTCAGGCCGTCGATCCAGGTGTCGGAGTTGTCGTACTTCTTCTCGTCGATCTCGCCGAGGGCCCCGTTGAGGATGTACGTCATGGTCTCGGTGTTGCCGAGCTCGACCACGTCGGGGAACTTGTCGCCGGACAGGGCGGCGTCGAGCTTCTTGGTCTTGTCGCCCCACTGCTGGTACTGGACGTTGACCTTGACGCCCGGGTACTTCTCGCTGAACTCGGTATTGGCCTGCTTGACCAGCTCCGGCCAGCTCGTCTGGGCGTCCACCATCAGCCAGACCGTCAACTCGCCCTTGCGGTCCTTGGGATCCTCGGCCGCCTTGCTGCCGCCGCCTCCGCACGCCGCGATGGAGACCATCATTCCCGCGACACCGACGGCCGCGATGAGCTTGCGCTTCATGTCACCCCTCCTCGCCTGGCCACCAGTGGTGTAGACCAGTAGCGGAAGATTGGCCTAGACCTAGGAGGGTGTCAATGGAGAGCAGGCCCGTCCGGACGTCCGTTACGAGAACTACATATTCAAGAACCTTTAAGCAGGAAAGTGGCAAAAAGAGCAGGTGAGTTCCCTGGAACCGGGTGGACCACTTCAAGGTGGTGGACTAGACCAGAGGGAACGGCGAAAGATATACAGGGGAGATCACGGAGCGTACGAGGGACACTCGCACGACAGGCCGTGCCACGATGTGAGCCGTGCCGACGGGTACGTCGGCCGCATCGGCACCAGGAGCCGGGAAGGCAGAGGATGAGCACCGACGTCAGCAGTGCGGAGAACGAGGGTGGGTCCCCCATCCGTACCGCGCGTGTGCCCAAGTACTACCGCCTCAAGAAGCACCTGCTCGACATGACGGAGACGCTGCCGCCCGGAACGTCCGTACCCCCCGAGCGCACTCTGGCCGCCGAGTTCGACACCTCGCGCACCACCGTCCGCCAGGCCCTCCAGGAACTCGTCGTCGAAGGGCGGCTCGAACGCATCCAGGGCAAGGGCACCTTCGTCGCCAAGCCGAAGGTCTCCCAGGCGCTCCAACTCACCTCGTACACCGAGGACATGAGGGCCCAAGGGCTCGAACCCACCTCGCAGCTCCTGGACATCGGCTACGTCACCGCCGACGACACCCTCGCCGGGCTGCTCGACATCTCGGCGGGCGGCCGGGTCCTGCGCATCGAGCGGCTGCGCATGGCCAACGGCGAGCCGATGGCGATCGAGACGACGCACCTGTCCGCGAAGCGTTTCCCGGCGCTGCGCAGGTCCCTCGTCAAGTACACGTCGCTGTATACGGCGTTGGCCGAGGTGTACGACGTCCGTCTCGCCGAGGCCGAGGAGACCATCGAGACCTCCCTGGCCACCCCGCGCGAGGCCGGCCTGCTCGGCACGGACGTGGGCCTGCCCATGCTGATGCTGTCGCGGCACTCGCTGGACAAGGACGGCCAGCCGGTGGAGTGGGTGCGGTCGGTGTACCGGGGGGACCGGTACAAGTTTGTCGCCCGTCTGAAACGCCCCGCAGAGTAGAAGCCCGGGGTAACGCGGTGTCGGCTGGGGGTCCGGGGGCCCGCGGCGGAGCCGCCAATGTCACAGCCCCCGGGACAATGCAGCGTGGCACGGCTGAAGCGGCCTCAGGAGTAGTAGCGCACGCGGTGTAGCGCAACTCCTGTTCCTGCTTTACGGTCCCCCCGTCATCGCATGGACGGGAGGACGACCCGGTGCGCACTGCGAACACTCGATCCATCGTCATCTGGACGCTCGTCGCGCTGGTGGGCGCGGCGGGCTGGGCCGTACTGGCGCTGTCGCGGGGCGAGGAGGTGTCGGCCGCCTGGATGGTGGCGGCGGCTCTCGGCTCGTACGCCATCGCCTATCGCTTCTACTCGAAGTTCATCGCGAACAAGGTCCTCAAGGTCGACAAGACCCGCGCCACGCCCGCCGAGCGGCTCAACAACGGCATCGACTTCCATCCGACCGACAGGCGCGTGCTGCTCGGCCATCATTTCGCGGCGATCGCCGGCGCGGGCCCGCTGGTGGGGCCCGTACTGGCCGCGCAGATGGGCTACTTGCCCGGCACCATCTGGATCATCGTCGGCGTGATCTTCGCCGGCGCCGTACAGGACATGGTCGTCCTCTTCTTCTCGACGCGCCGCGACGGCAGGTCGCTCGGGCAGATGGCACGCGAAGAGATCGGTCCGTTCGGCGGCGCGGCCGCCCTGCTCGCCGCCTTCGCCATCATGATCATCCTGCTCGGTGTGCTGGCCCTGGTCATCGTCAACGCCCTCGCCGAGTCGCCCTGGGGCACCTTCTCCATCGCGATGACGATCCCGATCGCCCTGCTGATGGGCTTCTATCTGCGGGTCCTGAGGCCAGGACGGGTCAGCGAGGTCTCGCTGATCGGCATCGCGCTGCTGCTGCTCGCACTGGTGGCCGGACGTTGGGTCGCGGAGTCGTCCTGGGCCGACACCTTCACACTGGCGCCCTCGACCCTCGTGATCTGGCTGGTGGCGTACGGCTTCATCGCCTCGATCCTGCCCGTGTGGATGCTGCTGGCGCCGCGCGACTACCTCTCCACGTTCATGAAGATCGGCACCATCTTCCTGCTCGCGCTCGGCGTCGTGATCGCCCTGCCGACGCTGAAGATGGACGCGGTCACGGACTTCGCCTCACGCGGTGACGGTCCGGTCTTCGCGGGCTCGCTCTTCCCGTTCGTCTTCATCACCATCGCCTGCGGGGCGCTGTCCGGCTTCCACTCCCTCATCTCCTCGGGTACGACGCCGAAGATGATCCAGAAGGAGACGCAGGTACGGATGATCGGGTACGGCTCCATGCTCATGGAGTCCTCGGTCGCGGTCATGGCGCTGATCGCGGCGTCGATCATCGACCCGGGTCTGTACTTCGCGATGAACGCCCCGGCCGGTGTCATCGGGGACTCGGTGCAGAACGCCTCGCAGGTGGTGGGGAGTTGGGGCTACCAGATATCCCCGGAGGACCTGGCGGCGGCGGCGCGGAACGTCGAGGAGGCGTCCCTGCTGTCGCGGACCGGCGGTGCGCCCACACTCGCGATCGGTATCTCGGACATCTTCTCCCAGATCACCGGGGACAGTCTGCGCGCGTTCTGGTACCACTTCGCGATCATGTTCGAGGCGCTGTTCATCCTCACCGCCCTCGACGCCGGCACGCGCGTGGGCCGCTTCATGCTCCAGGACACGCTCGGAAACCTCTACAAACCCTTCAAGAACGTGAGCTGGAAGCCCGGTCTCGTCATCACCAGCGGCATCGTCTGCGGTCTGTGGGGCTACTTCCTGTGGGTGGGCGTCCATGAACCGCTCGGCGGCATCAACCAGCTGTTCCCGATCTTCGGCATCTCCAACCAACTGCTCGCGGCGGTCGCACTGGCCGTCTGCACGACGCTGCTGGTGAAGTCCGGGCGCCTCAAGTGGGCCTGGGTCACCGGGATCCCGCTCGCCTGGGACGCCACGGTGACGCTGACGGCGAGCTGGCAGAAGGTGTTCTCCAGCGATCCGCGCGTCGGCTTCTTCAAGCAGCGCTCGGTCTACCAGGACGCCATCGATCGCGGTGAGGTGCTCGCACCGGCCAAGAACATGGACGACATGCGCACCGTGGTCACCAACTCCACCGTGGACGGCATCCTTTCGGCGGTCCTCGCACTGCTCATCGTGATCGTGATCGTGGACGCGGCCAGGGTATGCATCAGGCATGTACGCCGCCCCGCGCTGTCCACGCTCAGCGAAGCGCCGTACGTGGAGTCGAAGATCGTGGCGCCGGCCGGGCTGATCCCGACCCGTCAGGAGAAGGAGGAGGAACACGATGCTGTCGGGGCTGCTCCGGGTTCTTAGGTCCGTGCGGTGGTACGTACGGGAGTTGACCGACGAGTCCGCGTACGACCGCTATGTCACCCACGTCCGTACGGCACACCCGGATGCGCTCGTACCCTCCCGTCGCGAGTTCGAGCGGGAGCGAACGGAGCGTCAGGAGTCGGATCCCAGGCAGGGGTTCCGCTGCTGCTGATCACGCGAGACGGCTGATCACACAGGGTCGCCACTGAATGCGCACAACTACTTCCGCATTCCGGACGGGGGTTCCATAAAGCGGAACTGTCCTTTAGATTTCCTGCGCTTGCACAGGTGATCAGTGAGGGGACGGAGCCGCGATATGCCAGAAGCGACAGACGCGCCGGATGCGCCAAGAGCGTCGGAAGTGAAGCGACCGGTGGTCACACCGGTGCGTGTGGTGATCGGTCTCTGCCTCTTCGCGCCGTTCGTGGCGATGCTCTGGGTGGGCTCGTACGCGAAGGTCGACCCGTCCTTCATCGGCATCCCGTTCTTCTACTGGTACCAGATGCTCTGGGTGCTCATCTCCACGGCGCTCACGATGATCGCGTACCAGCTGTGGCAGCGTGACCAGCGCGCCCGCAAGGCCGACCGGTCCGAGGCCTCCCAGAACGGGGGTGCGTCGGCATGAAGGACGGCGTGAACGGCGTCGCGCTCGCCGTCTTCATCTTCTTCTTCCTGGCCGTCACGGTCATGGGCTTCCTGGCCTCGCGCTGGCGCAGGGCCGAGAACGAGCACAGCCTCGACGAATGGGGCCTGGGCGGGCGGTCGTTCGGTACCTGGGTCACCTGGTTCCTGCTCGGCGGCGACCTCTACACCGCCTATACGTTCGTGGCGGTCCCGGCGGCGATCTACGCGGCGGGCGCGGCCGGCTTCTTCGCCGTGCCGTACACCATCCTCATCTACCCACTGATCTTCACCTTCCTGCCGCGGCTCTGGTCGGTGTCGCACAAGCACGGCTACGTGACGACCTCGGACTTCGTACGCGGGCGGTTCGGCTCGAAGAGCCTGTCGCTGGCGGTGGCCGTGACCGGCATCCTCGCCACGATGCCGTACATCGCGCTCCAACTCGTCGGCATCCAGGCGGTGCTGGACGTGATGGGCGTCGGCGGCGGCGAGAACACGAACTGGTTCATCAAGGACCTGCCGCTGCTCATCGCCTTCGGCGTACTGGCGGCGTACACGTATTCGTCGGGTCTCCGCGCCCCGGCCCTCATCGCGTTCGTGAAGGACACCCTGATCTACATCGTGATCGCGGTGGCCATCATCTACATCCCGATCAAGCTGGGCGGTTTCGACGACATCTTCGCCGCGGCGGGCGACGCGTTCAGCCAGACCAACGAGGCGACGGGGGCGCCGCGCGGTGTGCTGGTCCCGGCCGAGGCGGGCCAATGGACGTACGCCACGCTGGCGTTGGGCTCCGCGCTCGCGCTGTTCATGTACCCGCACTCGATCACGGCGACGCTCTCCTCGCGCAGCCGTGAGGTGATCCGCCGCAACACCACGATCCTGCCGCTGTACTCCCTGATGCTGGGTCTGCTCGCGCTGCTCGGCTTCATGGCGATCGCGGCCGGAATCAAGGTGGAGAACGGGCAGTTGGCGATCCCTCAGCTCTTCGAGACGATGTTCCCCGACTGGTTCGCGGGCGTGGCGTTCGCGGCGATCGGCATCGGCGCTCTCGTACCGGCGGCGATCATGTCCATCGCGGCGGCGAACCTCTTCACCCGCAACATCTACAAGGACTTCATCAAGCCCGATGCGACTCCGGCCCAGGAGACGAAGGTCTCCAAGCTGGTCTCGCTGCTGGTGAAGGTGGGCGCGCTGGCCTTCGTCCTGACCATGGACAAGACGGTCGCGATCAACTTCCAGCTCCTGGGCGGCATCTGGATCCTCCAGACCTTCCCGGCCCTGGTCGGAGGCCTGTTCACCCGCTGGTTCCACCGCTGGGCGCTGCTCGCCGGCTGGGCGGTCGGCATGGTCTACGGCACGGTCGCCGCATACGGGGTCGCCTCCCCGACCCAGAAGCACTTCGGTGGCTCCAACGCGGAGATTCCTGGGCTCGGAGAGATGGGCTACATCGGCCTGACGGCGTTCGTACTGAACGTGGTGGTGACGGTGATCCTGACCTTCGTGCTGAGGGCGACGAAGGCGCCCGACGGCATCGACGAGACGGCTCCCGGTGACTACACGGCGGATGCGGGTGACGCGGGAGTGCAGGTGGAGTTGCCGCCGGCTACGGCTACGGCTGGGGCGGGGCACTAGGGGGCCGGGGCGGGGGGAGTGTTTCGCCCCCGCCGCCCCTACCCGTCCCATCCCGGGGCCGGCCCCGCACCCCGCTGGGGGCTGCGCCCCCAGACCCCCATCGGCCTGAACGGCCTCGTCCTCAAACGCCGGACGGGCTGAAAATCAGCCCGTCCGGCGTTTGAGGACCGGGGGTCCGGGGGCGGAGCCCCTGGGGGACGGGAACGGGTAGGGGCGGCGGGGGCGGAGCCCCCTGGCGGCACGACCGCCCGCGGCTACGCTGGTCAGCGTGACCCTTCGTTCACCGATCGTCCTCGACAGCGACCCCGGCATAGACGACGCCCTGGCCCTGCAGTACCTCCTCGGTACGGGGCTGTGGGACCTGAAGGCCTACACCTCCGTGGGAGGCAACCTCCCCGCCGAGCAGACCTACCTCAACGCCCGCGCCCTGACCCGGGCAATGCGCATCGACGCCGACGTACCCGTGCACCGCGGCACGGGCCGCCCCCTGACCCGCCTCCCGTACACGTCCGCGTCCGCCTTCCACGGCAAGGCGGGCCTCGGCAACGAGACGCTGCCCGACTCCACGGCCGCCCACCTGCCGGAGTCCTCGGCGCAGGCCCTCCTCCGGCTCTCCCGGGATTACGAGGGCGAGCTCACCGTGTGCGCCACGGGCCCGCTCACGAACGTGGCGATCGCACTCCTGGAGGACCCGGCGTTCGCCCACCGCGTCAAGAAGCTCGTGTTCATGGGCGGCGCCGCGCAGGTGCCCGGGAACGTCACCCCGGTCGCCGAGTTCAACATCTGGGCCGACCCGGACGCCGCCGAGGTGGTCATGTCCTCCGGCATCCCGTTCACGATGGTCGACCTGGACGCCTCGCTCCGCTGGCTCTTCCGGCCCGCCGACCTCGCCGCCGTGGAAGCGGCGGGCGCGGGCACGGCGCTGGCGGCCCGCCTGCTGCGGGTCTACATGGACGCCTACCGCCGCCACGGCGGGGGCGACGCCTGCCCGCTGCACGATCCGCTCGCGGTGGGCGTGTGCGCGGACGAGTCGTTCATCACCGTCGCGGAGGGCGCGGTCATCGTCGAGTCCGCGAGCGAACTGACCCGCGGCAAGACCGTGTTCATCCCCTCAGCCGCACAGCAGGTCTACTACGCAGACTCCCCCGTCCTCACCTCCCGCAGGGCCGTCACGGGCCGCGTCGCCCTCGGCCCGGGACCCCGTGACTTCGTGAAGGACTTCGTGGCTACGCTGCCGCAATGGCCAGGGGTGGGCTGAGGCCCCCGTGCTGAGATCCAGTACGGGGAAAACCGCAGGGCCGTTGTCGTACACCTGATGCACACTGCACCGCATGGACATCGCGATCAGGCGGGCAGCCCCGGAGGAGTACGAGACCCTCGGTGAGATCACCGCACAGGCCTATCTCGGGGACGGCCTGCTCGACTTCGGAGAAAGCGACGAGTACCTGGGCGAGCTGCGAGACGTCGGCAAGCGGGCCGCCGCGGCCGTGGTGCTGGTCGCCGTCGAGCACGACCGCGTGCTGGGCGGCGTGACGTTCGTACCCTCCGGCGGACCGATGGCCGACATCGCGGAACCCGGTGAGGCCGAGATACGGATGCTCGCCGTCGCCCCGGAGGCCCGCGGCCGGGGTGTCGGAGAGGCGCTCGTACGCGCCTGCACAGATCGCGCACGGGCCACCGAAGGCTGCGTACGCATCGTCCTGTCGACGCAGCGCACCATGCACTCAGCCCATCGCATCTACGAACGTCTCGGCTTCACCCGCACTCCGGAACGCGACTGGAACCCGATCCCGCACCTCGACGACATCAGACTGCTGACCTACGAGTTGGAGCTGTAGAGGCCGTCACTGTTCACGCGGCTCTTCAGCCTGAGCCCACCACGCAACACAACATGTGGGGTGCGCTTCCCAAGCCCAACACAAGATGTATGCTCATGCTCGCTGTCGCCGCAGGGGAATCCGGTGCGAATCCGGAACTGTCCCGCAACGGTGTACTTGTGCATGTCCGTCCTCGGGACGGGGCGTGCGCGAGCGTCAGTCCGAGGACCTGCCGACAGCGCGCCCAGGCCGATCCGGCCCGGGCGACCATGACGTCCGGGCCTCGCGGAGTGGGCCGGTGGACGCGGCGTCCCGCTGCCGCAGAGCGCGTACGCCCGTGTACCCCGAACCACCCTCTCCCCGCAGGCCCCTTACCGAGCGAGGGAGAGCCCCACGTGACCATCGCGCCGGCCGATCCGGTCTCAGCGAAAGCGACACAGGACCAGCAGGACAGGGCCGAGGCCGAGACCGACACACCAGGGACCGCGTTGCTGCGGACCCTGACCGACCTCACCGCCGATCTCCCCGACACCGACCCCGGCCGGGTCGCTGCCGCTGCGCTGCGCGGCCGGTCCGCCCATGCGGACGGGGCGGAGCTGCGCGAGCTGGCCACCGAGGCGGCCGCGGGCCTGATCTCCGAGGACCCCGCCTATTCGAAGCTGGCCGCCCGGCTGCTGAACATCAGCATCGCGGCCGAGGCCGCCTCGCAGGACGTGCGGTCATTCTCCGAGTCGGTCGCGGCAGGGCACCGCGAGGGCCTGATCGCCGACCGCACAGCCGAGTTCGCACGGATCCATGCGGCTCGCCTCGACAGCCTCATCGACCCCGAAGGCAACGACCGCTTCGGGTACTTCGGGCTGCGTACGCTCCACAGCCGGTACCTGTTGCGACACCCGATCACCCGGTACGTCATCGAAACGCCCCAGCACTTTTTGCTGCGCGTGGCGAGCGGACTGGCCGATGACGACACCACCCGTTCCGTGGACGAAGTCGCCGCGCTCTACCGGCTGATGAGCCGCCTCGACTACCTGCCCTCCTCCCCCACCCTGTTCAACTCCGGTACGCGGCACCCCCAGATGTCGTCCTGCTACCTCCTCGACTCCCCGAAGGACGAGCTGGACTCCATCTACGAGCGCTACCACCAGGTCGCCCGGCTCTCGAAGCACGCGGGCGGCATCGGCGTCGCGTACTCCCGGATCCGTTCCCGCGGTGCGCTGATCCGCGGTACGAACGGGCACTCCAACGGCATCGTGCCGTTCCTGAAGACCCTCGACGCCTCGGTCGCCGCCGTGAACCAGGGTGGCCGGCGCAAGGGTGCCGCGGCCGTCTACCTGGAGACCTGGCACTCCGACATCGAGGAGTTCCTGGAGCTGCGCGACAACACCGGCGAGGACGCCCGCCGCACCCACAACCTCAACCTCGCGCACTGGATCCCGGACGAGTTCATGCGCCGGGTCGACGAGGACGGCGCGTGGTCCCTCTTCTCTCCCTCCGACGTGCCCGAGCTGGTCGACCTGTGGGGTGAGGAGTTCGACGCGGCCTACCGCAAGGCGGAGGCGGACGGTCTCGCCAAGAAGACCGTCCCGGCCCGTGATCTGTACGGCCGCATGATGCGCACCCTCGCCCAGACCGGCAACGGCTGGATGACCTTCAAGGACACCGCCAACCGCACCGCCAACCAGACCGCGCTGCCGGGCCACACGGTCCACTCCTCCAACCTCTGCACGGAGATCCTGGAGGTGACGGACGACGGGGAGACCGCGGTCTGCAACCTGGGGTCCGTCAATTTGGGTTCCTTTGTCGACACATCGACCGGTGATATCGACTGGGAACGGCTCGACGCCACCGTCCGTACCGCCGTCGCCTTCCTCGACCGCGTCGTCGACATCAACTTCTACCCGACCGAACAGGCGGGCCGGTCGAACGCGAAGTGGCGGCCGGTGGGCCTCGGCGCGATGGGGCTCCAGGACGTCTTCTTCAAGCTGCGCCTGCCCTTCGACTCACCGGAAGCAAAGCAGCTCTCCACGAAGATCGCCGAGCGCATCATGCTCGCCGCGTACGAGGCCTCCGCCGACCTCGCCGAACGCAGCGGCCCGCTTCCGGCCTGGGAGAAGACCCGTACGGCCCGGGGCGTTCTGCACCCCGACCACTACGACGTCGAACTCACCTGGCCCGAGCGCTGGTCGGCCCTCCGGCAGCGCATCGCCGCCACCGGCCTGCGCAACTCCCTCCTCCTCGCCATCGCGCCCACCGCCACGATCGCCTCCATCGCCGGCGTCTACGAGTGCATCGAGCCGCAGGTTTCCAACCTCTTCAAGCGCGAGACCCTGTCGGGCGAGTTCCTCCAGGTCAACTCGTACCTGGTCAACGAGCTGAAGGAGCTGGGCGTCTGGGACGCACGCACCCGCGAGGCGCTGCGCGACGCGAACGGCTCGGTGCAGGACTTCGCCTGGATCCCCGAGGACGTACGACGGCTCTACCGCACGGCGTGGGAGATCCCGCAGCGCGGCCTGATCGACATGGCCGCCGCCCGCACCCCGTTCCTGGACCAGTCCCAGTCCGTGAACCTCTTCATGGAGACACCGACCATCGGCAAGCTCTCCTCGATGTACGCGTACGCCTGGAAGTCGGGCCTGAAGACGACGTACTACCTGCGCTCCCGCCCGGCGACCCGCATCGCCCGCGCGGCCGGTTCCTCCGCGGCCGCGGCTGCCCCCATCCCCGTACAGCAGGCCCCCGGCCCCGACGCCGACACCGTTGCCTGCTCCCTGGAAAACCCCGAGTCCTGCGAGGCCTGCCAGTGACGACCAGCACCGACAGAACCCAGAATCTCCTCGACCCGGGCTTCGAGCTGACCCTGCGCCCCATGCGCTATCCCGACTTCTACGAGCGCTACCGGGACGCGATCAAGAACACCTGGACCGTGGAGGAGGTCGACCTCCACTCGGACGTGACAGACCTCGCGAAATTGTCCCCCGGCGAGCAGCACCTCATCGGCCGCCTGGTCGCGTTCTTCGCGACCGGCGACTCGATCGTCGCGAACAACCTGGTGCTCACGCTCTACAAGCACATCAACTCCCCCGAGGCGCGGCTCTATTTGAGCCGTCAGCTCTTCGAGGAGGCCGTGCACGTCCAGTTCTACTTGACGCTGCTCGACACCTATCTCCCCGACCCGGAGGACCGCGCCGCCGCGTTCGACGCGGTCGAGAACATCCCGTCCATCCGCGAGAAGGCCGCGTTCTGCTTCAAGTGGATGGACTCGGTTGAGCAGATCGACCGGCTGGAGTCCCAGGCCGACCGCCGCCGTTTCCTGCTCAATCTCATCTGCTTCGCCGCATGCATCGAAGGGCTCTTCTTCTACGGTGCCTTCGCATACGTCTACTGGTTCCGCAACCGCGGCCTGCTGCACGGCCTGGCCACCGGCACCAACTGGGTGTTCCGAGACGAAACGATGCACATGAGCTTCGCCTTCGACGTGGTCGACACCGTCCGCAAGGAGGAACCGGAGCTCTTCGACGACGCGCTTCGGCAGCAGGTCACCGACATGCTCCGGGAGGCCGTCGAGGCCGAGCTGCTGTTCGCGCGCGACCTGTGCGGTGACGGTCTCCCGGGCATGAACACCGACTCGATGCGGCAGTACCTGGAGTGCGTGGCCGACCAGCGGCTGACGCGGCTCGGCTTCGCTCCGGTGTACGGCTCCGAAAACCCCTTCTCCTTCATGGAGTTGCAGGGCGTTCAGGAGCTGACCAACTTCTTCGAGCGGCGGTCTTCGGCGTACCAGATGGCGGTGGAGGGCACCGTCGACTTCGACGAGGACTTCTGATCCCCGGCTGAAGCCTGCTCGGCCTCCCTGAGCTGACGGTCGATGCGCCGGTCGCGCACGACTCCGATGACGGCGGGGAGGACGAGCAGGGCCAGGATCCCGAGGACGGTGACCATTCCGATGAGTGCTTCCATGCGTGTCGTATCCATGGACACCACTGTCGCGCCGATTGCTCCTTACCGTCAGTGGCAGGACTGCCGCACACCCTCGATTTCCTGCCAACGCTTCAGACATACTGGCAGCATGCTCAACAACGTGGCCGCGGTCCTGCTCGACGGTGTGCATCCCTTTGAACTCGGTGTCGTCTGCGAGGTGTTCGGCCTCGACCGCAGCGACGAGGGCCTGCCCGTGTACGACTTCGCGGTCGTCTCGGCGGAGGGCCCGTCGCTGCGCACCCATGTCCCCGGGTTCACGGTCTCCACTCCGTACGGGCTCGACCGGCTCGAAGAGGCCGACCTGATCGCCGTACCGGCCGGAAGCGACTTCATCGGTCGCGAGTACCCGCCCGGGCTGCTCGACTCCCTGCGCCGGGCCACAGGCCGCGGGGCGCGCGTGCTCAGCGTCTGCTCCGGCGTCTTCGTGCTCGGCGCGGCCGGGCTGCTCGACGGGCGGCGCTGCACGGTGCACTGGCGGCACGCGCACGAGCTCTCTCACCGCTATCCGCGGGCGACCGTCGAACCCGATGTGCTGTACGTCGACGAGGACCCGGTGATCACCTCGGCCGGCACCGCCGCCGGTATCGACGCCTGTCTGCACATCGTCCGAAAGGAGCAGGGGCCGGAGGTGGCCAACAAGATCGCCCGGCGGATGGTCGTGCCGCCGCACCGTGACGGCGGGCAGGCCCAGTTCGTGGAGCGCCCGCTGCCGTTGTCCCGGTGCGACACGGTCGGCGCGGTACTGGTGTGGATGGAGCGTCACCTCGACGAGGAGATGACCGTCGAGCAGCTCGCCGCCCGTGCGCACATGTCCCCGCGCACCTTTGCGCGCCGTTTCCAGCAGGAGACCGGCACCACTCCGTACCGCTGGCTGCTGCGTCAACGGGTGCTGCTGGCCCAGCAGTTGCTGGAGGCGACGGACGAGACGATGGACGCGATCGCGGGCCGTACGGGGTTCGGGACCGCAGCCGCGCTGCGCCATCAGTTCGTACGGTCGCTGGGGACGACTCCGCAGGCGTACCGGCGCACGTTCAGGGGCCCGCGGGACGAGCCCGAGGTCGCCTGAACGTGCGCCCGCGGTGCGGTTCGCGGTTCAGCGCGGTATGGCCTTCAGCAGGAGCCGGGTGGGCTTGAGCGTGAGGCCGATATGGGTCGAGCGATCCGCCTCGGGCAGGAACTCGAAGCGCCACTTCGGGATCACCGTCGCCAGAATGACGGCGAGTTCGGCCATCGAGAAGTGGTCGCCTGGGCACTTGCGATTGCCCACACTGAACGGAACCATCGCGTACTTCGGGACGTCCTTGGCGCGCTCCGGAAGCCAGCGGTCGGGATCGAACTCCAGATGCCGCTCGTACGACCGCGGATCGCGCTGGACGGCCATCGGGCTGTAGACGACATCCGCACCGGCCGGAATGCGATACCCACCGAGTTCGGTTTCGGCGAATGCCCGCCGGGTCAGTATCCATACCGCCGGGCGCAGCCGGAGCGCCTCGGTGATGACATTGTTGGTGTGCGTGAGCTTCCTGACGTCGCCAAGCGTGATCGTCCGGTCGCCCACGACGGATTCGACTTCTTCGCGCAGTCGCTCCGCGTGTTCCGGGTGTTCGGTGAGCAGGTCCAAGATCCACATCAACTGAACACCGGTCGTTTCACTGCTCGCCGTGAGAAACGAGATGACTTGGTCGTGCAACTCCTGCTCGCTGATCGGCTCGCCATTCTCGTCCTTCGCCTCGAACAGGACCGACAGTAAATCGTCGGGGCCGTCCATGGGGACGCGGCGGCGCTCGGCGATGAGTTCGTCGGTCAGTCGGTGCATTTCGGCCAGTGCGCGGTCGAATTCGCGGTGGGAGGGGAACGGCAGCCGGTAGAACGGCCCGAACGACAGGCACATCCGCCGGAACAGCCGCGTGATCACGATGTGGAGTGCGGCGTTCAGCCGGTCGGAAAGCTCGTCGATGTTGTCGGTCCGTAAGAGGCAGCGGGCCATGATGCGGATGGCGATACGGAAGGCTTCCGCCGTGACGTCGACCGTGTCACCGGGTCGCCAGCGCTCGGCCAGCGCACGCGCCTCCTCGACCATCACCGACTCGTACCGCTGGATCGCCTCCATGCGCAGCGGAGGCTGGATCGTCCGCCGCTGGCGCCGGTGGGTGGCGCCGTTGCTGGTCACGACTCCCTTGCCGAGGAGCACCTCCACGGTGTCCCACAGGGGTCCGCCGATCCCGAAGTCGGGGCTCAGGCCCAGGGCTCCGGTGTGTTCCGGACTGTTGATGGCGTACACCGTCTTCGGCCCCAGCCTGATCCGGACGATGTCGCCGTGCTCGCGCAGCCGGGTGAGGAAGCCCACCGGGTCGCGCACCATCTTCCAGCTGTGGCCGAGAACGGGCAGTGCGCCCCCGGCGAATTCGGGTTCGAGCGGCTTCGAGGCGGCCTCGGTCGCCTCGGGTTGTGCGGACTCGACGGTCATTTCTCACCTGCCGCTTCATTGTTGACGTAGGGGGGTGTGGAGCGGTCGTCCCAGCTGTCGACCCGGTACCGGCCGGACTCGTGGTGGAACCAGTAGACGGAGCTGAACCAGTTCCGCATATTGAACAGACACGCTCGTACGGCGGCCGCTAATGCGGCGCCGCTCGGGGATCCGTTGTCGATCCGGTTGGCGTACAGCAATACCTCCTGTTCCACGAGGAGAAATTCGGTGATGGTGTCCTGGACTCGCCGGCGCACTTCCGTGACGGCCTCTGCCAGTGTCAGCCCTTCATGGTGGATGAGGCTGATTCCGAGATTATGGAGCTCATCTCCCGCTATTTCTTTGGGGAGTGAGCACAGATCGTTGTACCAGGCGGCGAAATCCTGGCACAGAAGGGCGGCCCGCCGGTATGTGGGATTCTTCAGTACGGCGTTCGGGAGTTCGTACTCCGCGCTCGGTTCCAACAGATCGAGCCAGATCCAGTGCGCGAAGGTCAGCCGCCGCAGTGCGAGATAGTCCTCGACGGTGGGGACGATTCCCGATGTACGGTTGTGGAATTCCCGGTCGTACGCCTCGATGACGGCGTGGAAATGCCGTGCGAAGCGGGCGTTCCATCTCCTGCTCAGGTACGAGTACAACCGCACCATGCTGTCCGCGAACCCCGCGACCAGGGGGTCCTGGTGGTGCAGATGATCCTGGGGGGAGTCGAGAGCCGCGTGCAGTTGGTGCTTGAGGCGTCGCCACGCCAACGGCCTTTTATGGATCACGTCACGGTCGTGCCGGTCGTCCCAGACGAAGAACCACGCGCTGTAGTCCGCGATCGCCTGGAGTACGTCGTCCGGCGCACCGATGTAGTAGCCGGCCATCAGGTCCGTGTAGCACAGCTCATCGGCGTAAGCCGCGACCTTGTCGGGCGACATCAGGCGCTTTTCCAGTAGCCAGGCCCGGGTGTTCTCCTGAAGCCTGGGCCAATACGGGTGGAGTTGCCGGGGAAACTCGGTCTCGATCACCGGAAGAGTAAGCGCCGGTGGAACCGCGACCCGGGTGTGCGTTGTTGCGGTGCTTCGTGAGAAAGCAGGCACGAACAAACCCCTCTCAGCCGCCTGTTGACATATGCCCCTCTCGCTCTGCTGGGCATGTGTCGTTTGCGTATCCCCGCCCTTCCATGAAGCACCACAACCGACTGTTAGGGAACAGATCCGCTCCCCTCACTACCCCATGGTGCCGAGAACGCCCTCTTGCGTGACTCATTTTGGTTCTATGAAGAACAAAAGGGATCGAACGTCCGACGGACACACGAACGACGCCTGGTCGGGAGGGGTTTCCGACCAGGCGTGGTTCGCGGTGATGTGTGGGGGGACACGCGGGCCCCAACTGTCGTTTTCTGTCCCGGCGGTTCAGTCGCCGTTCGGCCGCCGTTCACAGGGCGGGCGGCACCGGACCGGCAGCGGGCGCGGAGGTCAGTCGTTGGCCACGACCGGGTAGCGCGGTTCGTTCTCGGCCATCTGCCGCAGCGCCTCCTTGCGTTCGCGCTTGGAGAGACGGTCGATGTAGAGGTAGCCGTACAGGTGGTCCGTCTCGTGCTGGAGGCAGCGTGCGAAGTAGCCCGTGCCGCGCACCTTGATCGGGTTGCCCTTCTCGTCCTGCCCGGTGACCTCGGCGTAGTCGGGACGGGCGAGCGGCGCGTACGCGGTCGGCACGGACAGGCAGCCTTCGCTGCCGTCGTCCAGGCTGCGCTTGTCGGCGGGCAGGTCCACCAGCTTCGGGTTGCAGACCACACCGACGTGGCGCTTGCCCTCGTCGTCCCCGCAGTCGTAGACGAAGACCTTCAGGTCGACGCCGATCTGGTTGGCGGCCAGGCCCACCCCCTCGGCGGTGCGCTGGCTGGCGAACATGTCGTCGACCAGCTGGGCCAGCTCGTCGCCGAAGTCGGTGACGTCCCTGCACTCCTTGTGCAGCACGGGGTTCCCGACGACCGTGATGGGCCGCGAGGTGCCGCGCTCGCGGTACGCCGCCTCGCGCTCCTCGCAGTCCTCGGTGTCGATGACGAAGCCGTCGTCGTCCACGGGGAGCACGCCCGCGTGCTGCTGATCGGTGTCCTGCTGCGCCATGACCGACGTATGCCTTCCTGGGATCCTCAAGAAAAAGTTGCGGGTACAGCCTACGGCGCCCATCCGTGCCCCGATGGGGCGCGACCAGCCAACGACGGTCCGCGGCCGACAACCGTCTTCGCAACGTCTAACAGACCTCTTCGAGATCCCGCCAGTCCCGGGTGTCCGGGCTGTCCGCGACCCACCCGTCGAGCAGGCCCCGCACCAGCGAGGCGGGCGCCGCGAGCCCACACTCCCGCTCCGGCATCCACAGCTGCCCGTCGGTGCGATGGCCGAGCGGACCGGGATGCCCCGGCTCACTGTGGTCGTGCGGGTCGAGATGCTCGCCGTCACCCTCGTCGGACGGCATACGGGACTCCGAGCACATACGGCACAGCAGCCGCACGGAGGACGACCAGTCCTCGGCGGCGAACCCGGCGTCGGCCGCGAGCCGCTCCAGGGCGTCCCTGTCGTCCTCGGTCTCCGCTTCCAGGAGTACGACCCAGGTGGGGACCGGCGAAGGCGCCCACAGCTCGATCTCGTCGAACACGGGATACGCATGCCCGGCGGCGGTGGTCCGCTCGCCGTGCGGTACGCCGTCGTGCAGTACGACCTCGCCCCAGCGCCGCCCGGAGGACGGCAGCGGAATGGACAGCACCTCGATCCGGGCCGGGTCCAGCCGGCGTCCCCATACGACCTCGGCCTCGCCTTCGGGCGACAGCCGTACGGCCGCGCTGCCCAGCTCCATGCCGACGGGCTCTCCGGAGGCGGTGGCGCCGCCGGGCACCTTCAGCCCGTACGCCTGCCAGGCCCGGCGGGCGAGGGGCCAGTCCTGCAGGCCGGTGGCCGCGATGCCCACGTTCCACCAGTCGGGCGCCCCGGTCGCCCGGTCGAGCAGCGCCACGGCCCTCAGGCCTGCGGCCCGCGCCTGCTCCCAGTCGTGCCGGAACTTGTGCAGCAGGGCGAGGTTGAACCAGGACTCGGACAGCCAGGGCTCCAGGTCCGCCGCACGCGTGAGAAGCGCCCCCGCGTCCTCGTACCGGCCGTCGCCGATCAGCGTGAACGCGCGGTCGGTGGCCTGCCGCCATGAGGCGGAGGGCCGGTGCCGTCCCTTGCCGAAGATCCTCACGATTCCCGCCTGCCAGTTCGTCGAAGAGCGTGCAGCCTCGGGCTGGACTGTGCCCCCTGTTGTCCTCTTCCTCGCATCCAACCACGTACGGCCGGACGGGCGCTCATTACCCAGGGGTTACCCAGCCTGGACCGGGGTCAGACCGCTCAATGCGCCACGTCGGAGGCGAGCGCCTTGGTCAGCTGTTCAACTGTGGCCGGTGACTCGCGCTGGAACGCGGCGAGATCGAGGCCGTCGTCGCCCTTGACCGTGAGCAGGGCACGGTCGCCGACGGCGACGACGATGACGTGACCCGAACCGCATCGGGCCACCACCTCGCGGAGCACACCGACACCGGCGGTGTCGGCCATGCGACGCCCCACACCGAGGGTCGCGGCGGCGAGGGCGGCGACGGACTCGGGATGAACGGTGTCGGTGTCCGCGACGACGAGGAGGCCGTCCACGGTGGACAGGACGCTCTCGGACACCCCCATCACCCGTTCACGCAGCGAGGCCAGAATGCCGGTCAGGGAATCGGGCGGTGGGTTCTCGGTCATGGCTGGTGCTCCTTGGGTCCTGGCATATGCGGTGCCGATATGTTCGATGGGGCTCGACGGGCTTGACGGAGTCGGCCGGAGAAGTCAGTCGAAGGAAGCAGCCGGTGGACTCCGGCGGAGGAATCAGCCGGAGAATTCAGCCGATATCCGGAATGTCCCGCAGCGCCCGGCGGACGCGCCGCAGCGTTTCGGCCGAGGGCGCCTCGGCGGCCAGTTCCTCGGCCGAGAGCATCGAAAAGAGAGCGGGCGGGAGTGCGGGCCCGACCGGTGCGGCATCGCGTCGGGGCAGCGGTCGGCGTACGGGCAACGGTGGTGTGCGCACGGGCGGAGAACCGGGTTCGGCATCCGGCGGAGGACGGGCGCCCGTCTTGGCGCTCTCCCGTTCGCGCTCTTGCTCGTGTACGTACACGTGTACGTGGTCGTGCTCGTGCTCCTGTGGGGGCGCGGCTTCTTCGCGTTCCCGGGGCTGTGCCGCTCGGTCGTCGTCGGTGCTCACTACCCTCCCTTCTTCGGTCCGACGTCCTGCGCGGGGGGCGCGCCGCCGGGTCTGCGCTTCGGCAGCGGCGCAGCCTCGGGTGCCCGTACGGCGGTGATCGTGTCGGCCTGCGGCACACGAGGCGCGGTGCTCGGCCGACCGTCGGCGGTGGTCCTGGTCTCCCACTGGACGAGGTTCAGTGCCTCCATACGGATCAGGTCCAGCATGACCGCGTACAGTCCGCGGCCCAGCGCGAAGGCGATGTCCCGTGGCGTACGACGTCCGTTGACGCCGGCCAGGACGTCCCGGTGCCGGCGCGCGAGCCACCCGTCGGAGCCACGGGGCCCGGCCCCGGCGACCGGAGCGGGCCGGACACGTGTCAGCTCGCCCGGCGGTCCCCACAGACGTGACAGCAGTGCCATGCGCCGCGAGGTCTCCTCGGTCAGCTGCCGTGGCTCGACGCCCGGCTCCGCGACGAGCGCGGACTCACGGTCGCTCAGCTCCCAACTGCCCGGCGGGCTCAGCGCCATGGCGAACGCCGCGTCGAACACGGCTGCGGTGCAGACGACTTCGAGTTCGGCGGCGCCGGTCAGGCCCTCGGCCACCAGGTGTCCGCCCAGCCGGTCAGCGTCGGGCTCGGCGGCGCACGCGGCCAGCCAGTCCTCGTCACTGATCCGCCCAGAGGTGAGCAGCGCCGATGTGACGGTCGGCGCCCCGGGCGTCTCGATGGCGCCCACCAGCCCGTTCCGCAGGTGAATCGATCCTCCCGGCAAGCCGGACACGCGCACCGTTCCGCTGAAGCTCTCTTCGCGGAGCCGCAGCAGCAGCGCGGGCACATTGCGTGGCGTGAGCGCCGTCACGCCAGTACCTCTGCGGCCCGGTCGCCGAGAGTGCGCAGGGCCAGTGCCATATTGGCCCGGTCCCGGTCGAGGCCGGCCGCCAGTATCAGCGGATCGCCCCCCGGTCGCGCCACGGAGAACAGCACCTGATGACGTTTTGTGCTGGTGGTGACGACGCTCTCCAACTCGCCCTCTGCGCCTGCCGCGCCCAGCCGTTCGGCGATGAGGGCGGCGAGTTCGCAAACCTCGGGCCCCTCTCCCGCCTCGGCGATGTCTCCTGCGGCGCCGTAGGTCAGGCCGGTGACCGCGTCGACGAGAGCGACGCCGGTGACCCCCGGGGAATCGAGGAGCCGGTCCAGGGAAGCCTGAAGCGCCGTACTCGTTTCCCCCATTCCCCCCCACCTCCCTGGGTCACACAGTACTTTGAACGTCAACTTCATAACCAGCCAAAAAGTTGACCGCTTGCGACCCACAATCGCTTGCATCCGATCGTAGATGGCCGGACATCGACCGGTCAGCGGCACCGAGGAATTGGGGCAAGAGCATGAACATCGACACCGCGCTCAAGGAAGCCATGACGTTGGAGGGCGCCCTCGGCGCGGCCCTCGTCGACTACGAAAGCGGCATGTCGCTCGGCACGCTCGGCGGCGGCCAGGGCCTCGACCTGGAACTCGCGGCGGCCGGCAACACCGAAGTCGTACGGGCCAAGATGCGCACCCTGGCCTCGCTGGACATCGACGACGTGATCGAGGACATCCTGATCACGCTGGGCAAGCAGTACCACCTGATCCGGCCGCTCACCAGCAGCAAGGGGACGCTCTTCCTCTATATGGCACTCGACCGGACCCGCAGCAACCTGGCGCTGGCCCGGCACGGCCTGAAGCGGATCGAGAGCGTCCTGGAGGTCTGAACAGGCACCTGGACCGGGCCCGCTGACGTACACCGTGATCCCACCAGGGTCACGGTGTACGCGTATGTACGTCATGCATGTACGTCGCGCAGGAGCTCAGGTCTCCTGCGGGGTCACCGTCACGTCGTGCTCGGGCACGGTCTGGCCGGAGCGGATCATGTCGATACGGCCCAGGACCTTCGACCGCAGATCGGTCGGCACGTCGTCATGGCCGCAGCACCGCTTGACCAGCTTCTTCACGGCCTCTTCGAGCCCGTACTTCTCCAGGCACGGCGAGCACTCCCGGAAGTGCTGCTTGTACTTGACGCGATCGGCGTCCGGCATCTCACTGTCGAGGAACTCGTAGAGATGATCGAGTACCTCACTGCAGTCCGTCTCGTGCGGGTCTCCGCAGCTCATGAGCCCGAGCCTTTCGCTTCGTTCGACTCCCCGGCACCGGCCGGGACCAGCCCGCGCTCACGGGCGTAGTCCTCCAGCATGCCGCGCAGTTGACGGCGGCCCCGGTGCAGGCGGGACATCACCGTACCGATGGGTGTCCCCATGATGTCCGCGATCTCCTTGTACGCAAAGCCCTCAACGTCCGCCAGATACACGGCGATGCGGAACTCCTCGGGGATCGCCTGGAGCGCTTCCTTGACGTCCGAGTCGGGCAGGTGGTCGAGCGCCTGCGACTCGGCGGAGCGCAGACCGGTCGACATGTGCGACTCGGCGCGCGCCAGCTGCCAGTCCTCGATCTCCTCGGCCGCACTGCGCTGGGGTTCGCGCTGCTTCTTGCGGTACGAGTTGATGAACGTGTTCGTGAGGATCCGGTACAGCCACGCCTTCAGGTTGGTGCCCTCGCGGAACTGGTGGAAGGACGCGTACGCCTTCGCGTACGTCTCCTGCACCAGGTCCTCGGCATCGGCCGGGTTACGCGTCATACGCAGCGCGGCCGAGTACATCTGGTCGAGGAACTCCATGGCGTCCCGCTCGAAGCGCGCATTGCGCTCCGCGGTCGACTCCGTACCGCTGCCCTGGCCCTCGGGCTGCTCCGCCTGGCCGTGTTCGGTCCCTGCGTCGGTCCCAGTGACCGGACCCACCTCCTCAAACGATGTCGTGGAGCCGAAACCGGTCCCACTCGAATCGGAGAATAGACGACCTGCGGTCGGGGCGGAGGGTCCGGAGGTCGGGGCGGAGGGTCCGGAGGTCGGGGCAGCGCGCCGATTCGGTACGCCCGCCGCCCGTACGGGGCCGGTCTTTGCCGCATGCAGGACCGACCAGTCCAGGTCAGTTGCACCGGGACGGTTCGAATCAGACTCTGCCGGGCGCAGCCCGTCCACAGGGTGGTGGTGGGAGGCGGGCGGGCAGATGGTCGAACCCATGCGGCGGACTTCCTCTCCTACGAACGGCAAGTACTGGGTGTGAGTACTTCTGCCGCTCTCAACAGAGGTCGCTACCGCATCATTCCCGCCCCGTGACCCAGGCCTACGCGAGTGACGCAAGCCACTTCACGACCCCCTCGGTGAGGATCCCCAGCGCCTGCTCCTGACCGATCTCGGCACGCTTGGGCACGGCGAAACCGTGATCTCCGTACGGCACCTCCACGAGGTCGTAAGCGCCTTCCGGGAACTCCTCCGGCTTCCCGAACGGGTCGTTGCCGCCCTGGACCACGAGCGTGGGCACACCGGCCCCGAGCAGCTCGTCGGCGCGCGACTTCTCCGGCTTGCCCGGCGGGTGGAGCGGGAAGCCGAGGGCGAGAACGGCGGCGGCGCCCAGTTCCAGCGCCGTGCGACAGGCCACGCGGGCGCCCGCGCTGCGACCGCCCGCCACGACCGGCAGACCGGGTCCGGCGAGCGTCGGCCAGATCCCGCGCCAGCCCACGTCGAGCGTCTTCGGCGCGGGCGCCAGCTTCTTGCCCGCCACCCGCCAGGGCTGCTCGACGAGGGCGACGGTCACGCCGTGCGCGGGCAGCTCGGCGGCGAGGGCGCTCAGATCCCGCGCCTCGATGCCGCCGCCGGCCCCGTGGCTCGCGGCGAGCACCAGCCGCGCCTGCTTCGCCCTGTGCCAGGTGACGCGGGCCGTACCCGCGTCCGTCTCCACAAGCTCTACAAGTGCGTTGCTCTGCGTCACATCAAAAGAGTGTGCCCTCTTCGGGCGCCTCCAGCTCCTTCAGCAGCTCCGGGCCGTTGTTGCGTACGTTGCTGACCGCCGTGGAGACGGGGTACGCGCGCATCAGCCCCGGCGGAGGCGGCTCGAGCAGGGAGCGCAGGTCCTCGGCGTCCGTGCGGGACGGATCGAGCCAGGAGTCCCAGCGGTCGGGCGTGAGCATCAAGGGCATACGGGGATGGATGTCGGCCAGGGTGTGCGGGCCGTCGGCCGGGGCCACCGCGAGGGGCGACTTCTCCGCCTCGGTCGTGATGACCGAGCAGGTCACCCACCAGGAGTGCGGATGGTCGTCGGGCAGCGTCTTGTCCCGCCAGAACTCGTACAGCCCGGCCATCGCGAAGACGGAACCATCGGCGGGCAGTACGAAGTACGGCTGCTTGCGCGGCCGTTTCTTCTTGCCCTCGGCCTCCAGATCGCGCTCGGCCTTGCCGGTCACCCACTCGTAGTAGCCGTCGGCGGGGATGATGCAGCGCCGGGAGGAGAAGGCCCGCCGGTACGAGGGCTTCTCGTGGACGGTCTCCGCACGGGCGTTGATCATCCGGGCGCCGCCTTCGGGCGTCTTCGACCAGGACGGCACCAGGCCCCACTTGAGCCGGCGCAGCTGGCGAACCGGCTTCGGGTCTTCGACGTCCTTAAGAGGACGGTCGAGTACCGCGTAGACGTCCTTGGTGGGAGCCACGTTGTAGTCGGCTTCGAACTGTTCCTCCGGCTCCCACTTCTCGACTTCAAAGATTCCTGCGAGATCCTCAGGCCTACGACTCGACGCATAACGTCCGCACATACGTGCCACACTGCCAGACTTGGCGCCACCAAGAGGAGACCTCCGCCGCAATGGAAGCCATCGCAGCCACCTCGCTGGCCACCCTCTGGGACGAGGTTTTCGGCAGCCAGCCCGACCCCGACATCTGGGTGGTCGTCGCCACCCTGGTCGCCGCTCTCGCCGTGATCGTCCCGCACGGCCTGTGGCGGCTCTCGCGCAACGCCATCACCATCGCCCACGAGGGCGGCCACGGTCTGATCGCGCTGCTCACCGGCCGCAGCCTCAGCGGTATACGGCTGCACTCCGACACCAGCGGCCTCACGGTCAGCCGCGGCAAGCCGACCGGTCTCGGCATGATCCTCACCGCGGCGGCCGGCTACACCGCTCCCCCGCTGCTGGGCCTCGGCGGCGCCGCGCTCCTCGCCGCGGGCCACATCACCGCGCTCCTGTGGCTGGCCACGCTGCTCCTCGTGGCGATGCTGGTGATGATCCGCAACGCGTACGGCGCGCTCACGGTGCTCCTCACCGGCGGCACGTTCGTGGTGGTGTCCTGGTTGACGGGCCCTCAGGTGCAGGCGGCGTTCGCGTACGCGGTGGTCTGGTTCCTGCTGCTGGGCGGGGTCCGTCCCGCGTTCGAGCTACAGGCCAAGCGCAGCCGGGGCGGCGCGGGGGACTCGGACGCGGACCAGCTGTCCCGGCTGACCCATGTCCCGGCCGGTATGTGGCTGTTCCTGTTCCACGCGGTGTCGCTGTGCTCGCTGATAGGCGGGGGCGGGTGGCTTCTGCAGGTCTGAAGCACGGCGCGCCCTCCCCATGGGGCGCGACCAGCCACAACGCTCCCGCACTCGAACCACGGCCGACTACTAGAGTGGGGCCATGGCCCCGAACCCTGCGAACACCGCCCTCTGGCCCGCCCCGCACGCGAGCGGAGCCGTCGACGCGACGGTCCACGTGCCCGGGTCCAAGTCGGTCACCAACCGGGCCCTGGTGCTGGCCGCCCTCGCGGCCGAGCCCGGCTGGCTGCGCCGCCCCCTGCGCTCCCGCGACACCGTGCTGATGGCCGACGCCCTGCGTGCCATGGGCGTCGGCATCGAGGAGGGCGTTGGGCCGGACGGCTCCGGCGAGGCCTGGCGTGTCATCCCCTCGGGCCTGCACGGCCCGGCCACGGTCGACGTCGGCAACGCCGGCACGGTGATGCGCTTCCTGCCGCCGGTCGCCACACTCGCCGACGGCCCCATCCGCTTCGACGGCGACCCGCGTTCGTACGAGCGCCCCCTGCACGGCGTGATCGACGCCCTGCGCGCCCTGGGTGCCCGTATCGACGACGACGGGCGCGGCGCGCTGCCGCTGACCGTGCACGGCGGCGGGGCACTGGAGGGCGGGCCGGTGGAGATCGACGCGTCCTCGTCCAGCCAGTTCGTGAGCGCGCTGCTGCTGTCCGGGCCACGCTTCAACCAGGGCGTCGAGGTACGGCACACCGGCTCGACGCTGCCCTCCATGCCGCACATCCGGATGACCGTCGACATGCTGCGGTCGGTCGGCGCCCAGGTGGACACCCCGGAGTCGGGCGGCGAGCCGAACGTCTGGCGGGTCACGCCCGGCGCGCTGCTCGGCCGCGATCTGACGGTCGAGCCCGACCTGTCGAACGCCCAGCCGTTCCTCGCGGCGGCCCTGGTCACCGGCGGCCGGGTCGTCGTCCCGGACTGGCCCGTGCACACCACCCAGCCCGGTGACAGGCTGCGGGAGATCTTCACCGAGATGGGCGGTTCCTGCGAACTGACCGACCGGGGCCTGGAGTTCAGCGGCTCCGGCGCGATCCACGGCATCGAGGTGGATCTCGGCGAGGTCGGCGAGCTGACCCCCGGCATCGCGGCGGTGGCGGCCCTCGCCGACTCGCCGTCCACCCTCCGGGGCGTGGCCCATCTGCGCCTGCACGAGACGGACCGGCTTGCCGCGCTCACCAAGGAGATCAACGAGCTGGGCGGCGACGTCACCGAGACCGCCGACGGACTGCACATCCGCCCGCGTCCGCTGCACGGCGGGGTCTTCCACACCTACGACGACCACCGCATGGCCACCGCGGGGGCCGTCATCGGTCTCGCCGTGCCGGACGTACAGATCGAGAACGTGGCGACGACGGCGAAGACCCTGCCGGACTTCCCCGACCTGTGGACCGGAATGCTCGGGAACTGACGGGCGGACACGGAGCATGCGCCGCTACGGCAAGCACACCGACGAGGACGACATCCGCACCCGCCCCGGCCGCAAGGGCAGCAGGCCGCGTACGAACATCCGGCCCAAGCACGAGGACGCCGCCGAGGGCATGGTCCTCACCGTCGACCGGGGCCGGCTGACGTGTCTCGTCGAGGACCGGGTGGTGTACGCCATGAAGGCCCGCGAACTGGGCCGCAAGGCAGCGATCGTCGGTGACCGGGTGGCCATCGTCGGCGACCTCACCGGCAAGAAGGACACCCTGGCCCGCATCGTCCGCATCGAGCCGCGCACCTCGGTCCTGCGGCGCACGGCCGACGACGACGATCCGTACGAGCGCGTCGTCGTGGCCAACGCCGACCAGCTGGCCATCGTCACCGCCCTCGCCGACCCGGAGCCGCGCCCGCGCCTGATCGACCGCTGCCTGGTCGCCGCGTACGACGGCGGACTCGACCCGCTGCTCGTGCTCACCAAGTCGGACCTCGCCCCGCCGGACGAACTCCTTGAGCTGTACGGGGCGTTGGGTGTTCCGTATGTCGTGACCAGCCGTGCGGAACTGGAGAGCGGGGAGGCCGTGGACCGGGTGCGCAAGCAGTTGGACGGCAAGGTCACGGCGTTCGTCGGGCACTCGGGCGTCGGCAAGACGACGCTGGTCAACGCGCTCGTGGCCAAGGAGCGACGACGCTCGACGGGGGTGGTCAACGCGGTGACGGGACGCGGACGGCACACGACGACGTCGGCGCTCGCGCTGCCGTTGCCCGAGGATGACGGCTGGTTGATCGACACTCCCGGCGTACGGTCCTTCGGGCTGCATCACGTGGACCCGTCCCGGGTCATCCACGCGTTCCCCGACCTGGAGCCGGGCACCGAGGGCTGCCCGCGCGCGTGCAGCCACGACGAGCCGGACTGCGCGCTGGACGAGTGGGTGGCCGACGGCCACGCGGATCCGGCCCGGCTGTACTCGCTGCGCAGGCTGCTCGCCACGCGTGAGCGGCGCGAGGGCGACTGATGGCAACTGATCGCCGGTGACCTCAGTTTTGTTTGCATCGGCGCCACGACGGTAAAGGCATAATCGCACCAAGCGGGACCCAAGCCAGACGAAGCGGTCACGGAACGTGGGAGGGCATCACATGGCGTGGCTGCTGGTTGTGGTCGCCGGACTCTTGGAGACCGGCTTCGCCGTCTGTCTGAAGCTCTCGCACGGTTTCACCAGACTCTGGCCGACGATCGCCTTCTGCATCTTCGCCCTGGGCAGCTTCGGTCTCCTCACCCTCGCTCTGAAGAAGCTCGACGTCGGCCCCGCGTACGCAGTCTGGACGGGCATCGGCGCGGCCGGCACCGCGATCTACGGCATGGTCTTCCTGGGCGACCTGGTCTCCACCTTGAAGATCGTCTCGATCACGCTGGTGATCGTGGGAGTGATCGGACTACAGCTGTCGGGCTCGGCGCACTGAGCGCTCCATAAGGGGCGCGAGCCGTATCGATTTGCGGCTCCGGCAGCGCTCCTTCAGGGGCGCGGGGCTGTGACATATGCGGCTCCGCCGCGATGGGGGTCCCCCGCTCATGGGGGTCCCCCGCTCGAGCGAAGCCGAGAGTGGGAGAGAAGCCGAGAGTGGGGAGCGACCAGCCACAACGAACCCGCAGCTTCGAACCGGCGCTTCAGCGGAGCGCGACCGCTTCTAACCAGCGCGTCCAGCGGTGCGCAACCGCGTCAACTCACCACCCGCACAGTGGCTAAGGCGTCCCGGACCAGCCCCACGGTCCCTCCTTCCCCGGCGGGAGCCACCACGCACGACAACCCCAGCCGCACCACCAGCTCACAGGCCCGCGCCAACTCCGCCGTCTCCGACTTCGTAGCCCCCACAGCCGTGAGCGCCGCAACCGCCCGGTCGCGCACCACCTGCACGAAGTCCCCCGGCGACGGCAGCGGCCCGTCGGCCCGCCGCTGCGCCGGCACGGCGGAGGAGGACGGCACCGCGGACAGCGTCGGCGACGGCAGCCGCTCGCTCCAGCACCCGGTGAGCACGGCCCGCACCAAGGGGTTCCCGCGAGCCGCCGAAGCGGTCCACTCCGCGATCGCCGCCAACCGCTCGCGCGGCTCGCCATGGCTGACCAGAGCGCGCTCCACGCCCGCGAGGTAGGCGTCGGCCTCCCGACGTACGAGGGCCCGTGCGAGCCCTTCCTTGCTGCCGAACTCGTTGTACAGGGTCTGCCGGGAGACCCCGGCCACGGCGGCCACATCGACCATCCGCACCGCGGACCACGGACGGCGCGCGAGCGACGTATAAGCGGCGTCGAGGAGGGATTCGCGTGCTGCAGGCATCGTCGCCTCCCTGGGCGATCGGCTCTGCCGCTCAGAGTTGACGCGCATGGGGCCACTGTCAAGGGTTCGCGGCGGCATCAAGGGGGCGTACGTCGCCGCCATGCGCGGAGGAAGTGATCACCGATCCGGCAGGGGAGGTCCTGTAGGGACCACCCGGACGGTATGGCCCCCGGCCGAACGGGGCAGATACGGTGCAGCCATGCCCGACTACCGCGATGACCTGCGCCTCGCCCACGTCCTGGCGGACGCCGCCGACGCCGCGACCATGGACCGCTTCAAGGCGCTCGACCTCAAGGTCGAGACCAAGCCGGACCTGACGCCGGTGAGCGAGGCCGACAAGGCCGCCGAGGAGCTGATCCGCGGCCACCTCCAGCGGGCCCGCCCGCGGGACGCGGTCCTCGGCGAGGAGTACGGCGTCGAGGGCACGGGCCCCCGCCGCTGGGTGATCGACCCGATCGACGGCACCAAGAACTACGTACGCGGGGTGCCGGTATGGGCCACCCTGATCGCACTGATGGAGGCGAGCGAGGGCGGCTACCAGCCCGTCGTCGGCGTGGTCTCCGCGCCCGCGCTCGGCCGCCGCTGGTGGGCCGCGAAGGGGCACGGCGCGTTCAGCGGGCGCAGTCTGACCTCTGCGTCCCGGTTGCATGTCTCGCGGGTCTCGCGCATGTCGGACGCCTCCTTCGCGTACTCCTCGCTGGGCGGCTGGGAGGAGCGGAGCCTGCTGGACGGCTTCCTGGACCTGACCCGCGAGGTGTGGCGCACGCGCGCGTACGGCGACTTCTGGCCGTACATGATGGTCGCCGAGGGCTCGGTCGACATCTGCGCGGAGCCCGAGCTGTCGCTGTGGGACATGGCGGCGAACGCGATCATCGTGACCGAGGCGGGCGGCAGCTTCACCGGCCTCGACGGCCGCCCGGGCCCGCACAGCGGGAACGCCGCCGCGTCGAACGGCCTCCTGCACGACGAGCTGCTGGGCTATCTCAACCACCGCTACTGAGGCCGACTGAGACCACCGGCGCTAACCGGAGGACAGCGCACCCCAAAGCGCTCGTACCCGCCCTCTTGTTGACTCCCCCTTTAACTGCGACTCTGAGAGTCCCCCCACTTGTGAACATGTGAATCCGCTCTCAAGCCGGATTCGTAGGAGGTGGCTCCATCCATGCTCGTCCGTGACGCCATGAGCACGGTGGTCCTCACCATCGGACCCGATCACACCCTCCGGCAGGCCGCCGCGCTGATGTCCGCACGACGTATCGGCGCAGCCGTGGTCCTCGACCCCGACGACAGCGGGCTCGGCATTCTCACCGAGCGCGACATCCTCAACTCCGTCGGCCTGGGCCAGAGCCCGGACGCCGAGCGGGCCCACGCCCACACCACCACCGACGTCGTGTTCGCCGCGCCGTCCTGGACGCTGGAGGAGGCGGCGCACGCCATGGCGCACGGCGGCTTCCGGCACCTGATCGTCCTCGACCAGGGCGAGCCCATCGGCATCGTCTCGGTCCGCGACATCATCCGCTGCTGGGCTCCGCTGCGGCAGCACGCACCGGCCTGAGCGGCAGGGCGGGCCGGACCCGCGCAAGGGGGACCGGCCCGGCCCGCCTCCACTCCTACCCTGGATAAAGTCCAAGTCCAGTAGAGCTCCAAAATCACACCCGTTCGGGATTGGCCTCAACTGCTGTTAGACTGCGCTTTATGAGTGACCTGTTGGAACGACTGCGCGGACGTGGCTGGCGCATGACCGCGCAGCGCCGCGTCGTGGCCGAGGTCCTCGACGGCGACCACGTCCACCTGACGGCCGACGAGGTCCATGCGCGCGCCGTCGCCAAGCTGCCCGAGATCTCCCGCGCGACCGTCTACAACACGCTGGGTGAGCTGGTCTCACTCGGCGAGGTGATGGAAGTCGCCACGGACAAACGCGCCAAGCGGTACGACCCGAACGCGCACCGTCCGCACCACCACCTGGTCTGCGCCCAGTGCGGCGCGATCCGCGACGTCCACCCGAGCGGCAACCCCCTTGCCGACCTCCCCGACTCCGAGCGCTTCGGATTCTCGGTCTCGGCCGTCGAGGTGACATACCGGGGCGTGTGCCCGAACTGCGCGGCGGCCTGATCCGCAGACACGACTCCTCGAAGCCCCGGCACCCCATGGGAGCCGGGGCTTTCTGCTGCGCGCGGACTTCCCGAATCTGACGGGCCGTCATATCGTCGACGGCGCCCACCAGTCCGTACCGCACTCCGCGAGGAGACACCGTGGGAGAGCCGCACCCCAAACTCCAAGCCACTGATCTGAGCCGGACCTTCGGCCGGGGCCCCGGCGCCGTGGACGCCCTGGGCCCGCTGGACCTGACCGTCGCTCCCGGCGAGTTCGTCTGCATCGTCGGCCCGTCCGGCTGCGGAAAGTCCACGCTCCTGCGGATCGCCTCAGGTCTGTTGCGCCCCAGCACGGGCGAGTTGGCGATCCGCACCACCAGCTCCCGCCCGGCCGCCATGATCTTCCAGGACTACGGCATCTACGACTGGAAGAGCGTCCTCGCGAACGTCCGCTTCGGCCTGGACATCCAGCGCCTCCCGCGCCGCGAGGCGAACGCCCGGGCCCGCGACTGGCTCGCGCGCCTCGGCCTCGCGGACTTCGCCTCCGCGTACCCCGCCACGCTCTCCGGCGGCATGCGCCAGCGCGTGGCGATCGCCCGCGCGCTGGCCGTGGAGCCCGAAATCCTGCTGATGGACGAGCCGTTCGCCGCGCTCGACGCCCAGCTGCGCATGATCCTCCAGGACGAGCTCCTGGAGCTCACCCAGACGACCCGCACGACCACCCTCTTCATCACGCACAGCCTGGAAGAGGCGATCTTCCTCGGCGACCGCGTCCTGGTGATGTCCGCGCGCCCGGGCCGGTTCATCGCCGAACGCCGCCCGCCGTTCCCGCGCCCGCGCTCCGGCGAGGTCCGCTCGGCTCCCGAATTCACCGCCCTGAAGAGCGAGTTGTGGCAGCTGCTGCGTCCGGAGGCGGTGCCCGCATGAACACGGCCGTACGCAAGGAGCGTACCGATTCGTCACCCGTACTGGTCCGCCGCCCGGGCCCACGCGAGCTGCACCCCGTACGCACCCACCGCAGACGCCGCACCCTGGAGCTGTCCCTCGCCGTCGCTGTGCCCCTGGTGCTGGTCCTGCTGTGGCAGCTGGCCGCCGCCCAGGCCTGGATCGACGACCGCGTCTACCCGGCCCCCACCACGATCCTGGCCGACGGCTGGGACCGCGCTGCGGCCGGCGACCTGTGGCCGGACGTGTGGGCCACTCTCAAGCGCGTACTGGCCGGGTACGCGATCGGCACGGCCTCGGGCTACGCGCTGGGCCTGCTGATGGGCTCGCTCTCCCTCGTACGCGCGGCACTCGAGCCGCTTCTGGACGCGCTGTACGTCGTACCGAAGCTGGCCCTGCTTCCGATCTTCCTGAACATGTTCGGGCTCGGCGAGGGCCCGCAGGTGGCGCTGGTGGCGGCCACCGTCTTCTTCTTCGTGTGGATCTCCACGATGTCGGCCGTGATGTCGATACCGGCCGGGTATCGCGACGCGGGACAGGTCTTCGGGGCCTCGTCCTGGCAGATGTTCCGGCATGTGCTGCTGCCGGCCTCACTGCCCGCGGTCCTGGTGGGCGCCCGGATCGCGGCGGGGGTGGCGGTGCTGGTCATCGTCGCCTCGGAGCAGATCGCCGCGGCGAACGGTCTGGGCCATCTGATCTTCGACTCGCGGGCGCTCTTCCAGAACGACGTGATGTTCGTCGGGATCGTCTGCGTCGCCGTACTCGGCGTCGTCTTTTCCGAACTGGTGCGGATTCTGGGGCGGTTGCTCACTCCGTGGGCGCCGCGCGACCGGGGAAGGGGGCAGTCATGAGGCGTTCGGTGCAAGGTGCCCTGGTGGCGGGTGCGCTGCTGGTTGCGTCGGGGTGCGCCGCCCAGGACTCCGGGGAGGGTGCTGGGGCGTCCGAGCCTCGCACCATCAAGGCGGTGTCCGGCTGCGGGGAGGGGAGCTGGACGGATCCGGCCGACCTGGCGGCGGACCGTACCCCCGCGCGCTGCGCCAAGGGCACCCCGGCCCCACAGCCCTTGACCGAGCGCCGGAAGCTGACGATCGCAACCGGCACACTCAGCGCGGAGTACGTGGCTCCGCTTCAAGTGGCCCTGGCAAAGGGCGAGTTCAAGAAGGAAGGCCTCGACGTCACGTTGAGGGTGCTGCCGACGCCGGACGCGCTGCCGCTGCTCGCGAAGGGCGACATCGACGCCCAGTGGGCCGCTCCCGAGGCCGCCGTGATCAATGGCGTCAACAGCGGCTTCGACATCAAGTGGGTCGCCGGGAACTTCTCGCCCGACCCGAAGTCGAAGAGCGGCCTGTGGGTGCGGCTGGAGGACGGCGAGAGCGCGTCGCGCGTTCCCATGGCCGACCGCAAGCTCGGCACGATGATCGGCAAGGGGTCGGTCATCGCGTATCCGATGAACCAGGCCCTGAAGAAGCACGGCGGCGGCCTCGACAAGGTCCGGTTCCAGGCGCTCGGCTCGGCCGACGTCCTGACTGCCCTCCAGAACGGAGGTGTCGACTCCGCCTGGCTTCTCGACCCTGTCTGGCGCAAGGTCGACGGCGACGACCGCTACGCCTTCCTCGGCGGCCAGCCGGCCGGCGAGCCCCTGGGCGGCATGTTGTTCGGCCCGAACCTGCTGACGGACGATGTGGACGCCGGGGTTGCGCTGCTGCGGGCGTACATCCGCACCATCAACACCTACTTCGCCGACGACTACAAGAAGGACCCTGCCTTCGTGGCCGAGCTGGCCAAGCTCATGAAGACGGACCGTACGGTCCTGGAGTCGACGCCCTCCCTCCGCATCGACTGGGAGATCCGCGCGGGGACGACGAACCGCCTCCAGTCCGCGTACCGCGCGGCGGGCGTCTCGGACGGCGATCCGCTTCCGGAGTCCCGGCTGGTCGACCGTGCGCTGTACGGGGAGGCGGTGGGCCACCGGCCGTGAATACACCCGGTCGTAGAGCGCCATCACAAATCGAGTAGGAGGGACGGGTCGCCCGTCCCTCCTCTCACACCACCGGACATGCGGGCCACGCATCCGGCGGTTCATCCAGCTGATCTCAACCGTTGCCA
>NZ_BAAASJ010000025.1:0-1872 GCF_039532825.1 Streptomyces vastus | reverse complement strand
GTTGTGCGCCCAGCATGGGCGGTTGCTTGGGGGTGGAAGTCCCCTGGGGGAAGAGGTGGTGCTAACCCCGAGCCGGAGGCAAGGGCGTTACCGTGAGGTGGGGTCTGGAGGAAGCCCGAGGCGAGACCTGGGTACCGAGGAACACGAACCGCGTACGAGGCGTGCTGGTCGGGTGAGCCTGCAACGGAAGGTGAAGCCCGTCTCCACCAAGAAGGCCAGTGCGTAAACGCGGCGGGGATCCAGGGACAGCGATCGTTCTTACCTGGGGAGATCTGTCCGGGTGTCGGTTGTGCTGAAGACGTCGCCGCGCCGACGGGCCGCATCGGAAGGTGCGGTCTGACCGGGCAGAAGTCAGCAGAGGCCGTAGTACCAGCCGGGATGAGCACGGCGGCTGGGAAGGGCCGAACATCGAGTGGAACGGATGATGTGGTGGTTGCTCGTGCTGGTCACGGTGATCGCGGCAAAACCGCTTCGGCGGTGCCGCAGGGGGAGGAGCCGGTGCATCCGGCAGAGCCCTCAGCGGAGCGTAGTGGCCGGTCGGCGCACTCCACGCAGGACGTTCACTGCGAACGGGAATCCTCTCTTTGGGAGTTGATGCTCTCGAAGGAGAACCTGTTCGCGGCGCTCAACCGCGTCGAGGTGAACCGGGGTGCTCCCGGAGTGGACGGCATGACCACGGCGGAGCTTCGGCTGTGGCTGCTGGTCCACTGGCTCGCAGTGCGGGCTGAACTCGACGCGGGCACCTACCGGCCGGCGCCGGTCCGCCGTGTGATCATCCCGAAGCCTGGCGGCGGCGAAAGGATCTTGGGGGTGCCGCGGGTGCTGGACCGCTTGATCCAGCAGGCCATCGCGCAGGTGCTCGTGCCCGTTTTCGACCCGCAGTTTTCGGCATCGTCCTTCGGGTTCCGTCCCGGCCGGTCCGCCCATCAGGCGGTGCGGGTCGCGCGGCGGGCGATCGAGGACGGCCTCCGGTGGGTCGTGGACCTTGATCTGGACCGGTTCTTCGACCGGGTTCAGCACGATGTCCTGATGGCGCGGGTGGCGCGCAAGGTCACTGACCGCAGAGTTCTGAAACTGGTTCGCAGATATCTGGAAGCCGGGATCATGGTGGACGGCATCAAGATGCCGAGCGAGGAGGGGACCCCACAAGGCTCTCCGCTGTCGCCCGTCTTGTCGAACATCATGCTCGACGACCTGGACCGGGAACTGTTCAAGCGCGGTCATCGGTTCGTGCGTTACGCCGACGACGTGCGCGTCTTCGTGCGCAGCAAGCGGGCCGCGATGAGGGTGCTCGGCTCGGTTACGACCATGGTCGAGCAGCGGCTGAAACTGAAGGTCAACCGGGACAAGTCGAAGGTGGTCCCAGCTTCCGTCATGACGATGCTGGGGTTCGGCTTCTACTTCACCCGGTCCGGGGTCAGGATCCGGGTCGATCCCAAGGCGCTCGCGCGTTGGAAGGCCCGGGTCAGGGAACTGACCTCGCGCCGGTGGAGCATCGCGATGGACGAACGTATCGCGAAGATCAACCGCTTCACCACTGGCTGGATGGGCTACTTCCGGCTCGCGGACACCCCCAAGGTGTTCCGGGAGCTGGACAAGTGGTTCCGCCGCAGGATGCGGCAGATCCGCTGGAAGGAATGGAAACGGTACGCGGCCAGACGCCGGAACCTGCTCGCGCTCGGGATCTCTGAGCGCAATGCCCGTGAGTGGGCGGGGAGCAGCAAGGGCTACTGGCGGATCGCGGGCACTGCTGTTCTGGACAGGGCTCTGCCCATCTCCTACTGGGACGACCTGGGTCTACGAACGCTCAAGCCGACCTGGCAACGGTTGAGATCAGCTGGATGAACCGCCGGATGCGTGGCCCGCATGTCC